>DATDBL010000019.1:0-68310 GCA_036524855.1 Aldersonia sp.
AACTTTGTTCTTCCTCGCCTTGACGTTCGGCCTCGTCGACGACCCCATCGATGCCGTTGCCCGCGCGGTCGGCTTCGTCGAAGACGTCGGCCGCACGCATGGGGTCGAGGATCCCGTGCAGATGACCGTCGCGACCACCGATGGCGAATCCCTATGGGCCTTCCGCTATTCCAGCGAGCGGCAGTCGAGGTCACTGTTCTACTCCACCGAGGTCGCGAAGCTGCGCGCACTGCACCCCGAGGTCGAGGTCCTGCACCGCCTGGGCGGTGAGACCCGCTTCGTGGTCTCCGAACCACTTCGCGACCTCGAGGGTGCGTGGAACGAAGTGCCGGAGTCCTCGGCCGGGGTTGTCCGGCCGGGTGAGGACGAAATCCGGCCCTTCGAACCGATTTCACCGACATGAGTTCACGCAGCGCCGATATCAGCCGGTGACCGCACCACGTGTAGTGGCCGTTTCGTCTGTTGCCCTGTCCCTTCCCGGGCAGACGACGGATGAATGCGCGGAGATGACGAAACCCTGCAGATCGAACAGGTCTACGTCGTCGACCTCGTCGCGCCCAACACGGTCAACACCATGCCCGAGGCCACCCTCTCGATCGAGAGGTTCTCGATGCGCTGCACGCGAGGTTCCCAGTTGTCGTCGAGCCGTCGCAGCGACCGCGGTTCGGCGTCTGGCACTTCGTCGACGAGTTCGATGAGCCAGGCGAGTCGGCCTGGTGATCGCCGCCGCGGAATGCAGGGCCGGCAGTAGCACCGGAATTCGCTTGTGCCGCTTCGGCCCGAACGTGTCGGTCGGTGGACACGCCGAGGCTGCCTTCGGATGTTACGTCAACCCAGAAATTGAGATCGATTGTCGGACAACCCATCAGCGTCGACGTGGCCGCTGATCGACCCGCATCGGGACCGGATCAAGGACTGGCTGGACGCCGATGTCGCGGTGGCCACGATCGCGCAGCGGCTGGGAGACGATCACACGGTCGGGGCGGCGGAGTCGTCGGTGCGGCGGTGGATCGCCACGCATTTCGCGGAGGAGGTGGTGCGGGAGCGGGTCGCCGTGCCGCGCGGGGAGGTGCCGCGGGTGAGCGAGGCGCCGATCGACTCGGCGGGCAGGGCTTCGCCGAGGCGGGGCACGCCGCCGACCCCGACCGGAACGACTAGCTCGTACATCCGCACCCCGAGCACGCCGACTCCGCCAACCACGCCCAGCGGATCCTCACTTGACACGTCCTGCCGCTGGGCGGGGCGCAATCGGGCGGCCGGATCGGCGCGCGTCGGTGCCGCGGGAACACAACGCCTCGACGCGAAACGCTTCCGATGGTCCTTCGTGATCCGCCCGACTTGGCGCGGTCAGTCGCAACCGTTGGGGTTATCGATCACATATAGCCAGCTGCCATCCGGCTGGCGACGGACGACGTCCGCGTACCTGCCGCTGGTGTCTATGTCGTTCCCTTCCGCGTCGCGACCGGTCAGCGTCCAATTTCCGATGACCAGCGCCGTGTCGCCGGAGAGGAGAGTCTTCTCGGCCTTGACCTGAGCCGCGGGCTCATCGCCAAGAACCCACTGAAGGCTTCACGGAGACCGTCAAGGCCGGTCACCGATCCCCCGCCGAACATTGTTGGCATCGCGAACGTCGCGTCGGGCTCGTAGAAGGAGAGCACCGCCTCCATGTCTCCGGATGTGAACGCTTCTCCGACCAACCGGCCGGTGTCCTCCGGTGTGTTCGCCTGCGGCATGTCAACCTCCCGGTTCGGGTGCTCCGACCCTATACGTCTGGGCGGCGCGTTCAATGGGCTTCGGCCGTATCCCGCTCATACCCGAATCACCGCGGACTCCACAGGCGGCTCGAGTCAGCCCGCCGGGGGCCACCCAGCGCCTCCCGAACCCAGTCGGGGAGTTCCGACCAGGCATCTTCCAGGCGTAGCGCACGGGCCGATTCCAACACCTCTGACGGCATCCAGTCCGGGAACGGTCTGGTCGTGACGCGATGCGATCCCGACGCCGTGTGCTCCTCGTGCACCGCATCCAGCGCTCCGGCGGGAAAGCTGTCGGCGAGCCGAGCCAGCGCCGGCCACAGCCGACGATGCACGAGCGTCACCTTCCCGCCCACCAGCCTGATGGCGACGACCACCGAAGACTCGCGCGCAACGTTGATGACCTCGAAGATCTCGTGGCTTCTCGGGTGGCCCCACCACCTGCCGCGGATCGGCTCGCCGACGACAAGTTCGGCCAGACTGGGCTGCGGGCCGTGCGCGGATTGAAGGACGACGCCGCGCCGACGAATTATCGCTACGGGTTCGATCGGCACAGACCCAGCATCTTCTGGACCGGAAAGGTACGCAAGAAATTCGACTGGCGTGACCGGTTGCTCGACTGGCTCCTCGACGAGCGTCGTGCGTTCCTGCCCGAAGGTCGCGTCGGCCGGTGGCCCCCGGAGCGGTCGGCCGGCACACGGGCCCGAGGTGTTCGACGCCGAGGAGTACGCGCGCCTGCTGCCGATACCGCCGGACTACGACCAGCCGAATTTCAAACAGGTCACGGTTGCGCCGCGACTTCCACGCCGACGTCGCCCGTTGTATTCGCTTACGCGGCAATGAATCGGCACCCGCCTCGACGTGCGCGGACCGAGTGACGTCAGTCCATGGCATTTGTGCCGTCGGAGAGCACGGGCGAGAGGAAGCCGAACACGTTGCCGTCGGGGTCGAGCAGATAGGCGAGCCGGCCGACCCCTGGCATGTCGTCGGGTGCAAGCGCCTCCGTGCCGCCGAGCTCGAGCCCGCGGGCGAAAGTGCCGTCGACGTCGTCGACGCCGACCACGATGTTGCAGCCGTTCACGGGTGCACCGACCTCCGGCCGCGGCCCGCGGCGCTCGCTGAGCCCACCGTTGATACCGAGTCCGGGAGCGCCGGGCGATATCGCACCCTCGCCGGTCGTGATCGCCCAGTAGGGCATGTCTCCGAACTGCTGGAACGACCAGCCCAGCAGTCCGGAGTAGAAGTCGATGAGCTTCCGAGGCTCGGTCGCGTGAATCTCGAAGTGCACGACTAGGTTCGCCATGATGTCTCCTTTTGGTCGGTTCGGCGACACCCTACCCCCGCCCACCGACACCGGCCGCCCACTGGATCGCGATACCGGCTGACGTTCAGGCCGGTCGTGGCCCATCCCTCCCCTGCCGCCGGTCCTCGGCTGCGTGTCGGGCCGATTTGCCATCATGGCGATCTGTTCGACTGCTTGCTGGCACGCCGAGCAAACGCAGAGCAGAGCCGACGAACTGGAGGAGGCGCGCCGCACCGTGAGCCTTCGGGTGCAGGCGTTGCGGGAGCTGACGTCCACCGCTCACCGTGCCGTTCGCGGCCTGAAGGGGCCGGATCGTCCCCGGACCAGCGTGCGAGACCGGCGGCTGATCAGTTGCAGTCCGGCGGCCGATCACAGCACCGGCGCCGCCGGCAACAGGGGTTATGACGTTCACCATGGCAGTGGCCAGGATTGGGTCGAGGTCTAGAAACCGGACGACACACCTCGATTCTCCACAGTGGTCGCCGCTCCCCTATACGGACTTCGTGCCGGGACGCCCGAGCCTCGTGCGGACGCCCACCGCGGCACCCGTGTCGAGATCGGCCGACGAGGGACCAGTGCGACACACCGGCACAATCGACAATTAATCGATCTCAGCCTGCATCCATTACGAAATCACCTGACCCTTGCCCCGAACCAGTTGCGTGGAAATCCGCGCCAATGACACTCCGGCTCCGGCGGGAAGTCTCACTTGACTTGCGCGCCAACCGGTTGGGCTGGTCAGCGACCCGGCGAGTTCGGGTGGAACACGTCGGGGCGGGCGGCGGTCAGGTCGCGGTAGAGGTGACGGCTGGGTGCTCGTGGGCAGCGGGTGCCCGCGGCGGCGGAGCGCGGGCCAGCGCATTGGATTGGTCGGTCAGCAAAGCGAACCGGCGAGGGCGAGGCGAATACGTCCGGGCGGGCGGGGGCGGCCAAATCCTCCCGATCGCCCCGCCCGCGCGACTCCAACACCGGCAATCACGCCGACGGGTCGAGCACTAACCTGGCGAGTTGGTCACGATCAGCGAGATCCAGTTTCTCGCAGGCACGATAAATGTGGCCCTCCACCGTGCGTACCGACAGCACGAGGCGTTCGGAGATCTCGCGGTTGGACAGTCCCGCCGCGATGAGCGTCGCGATCTCGCGCTCCCTCACGGTCAACGGCAATGGCTGCGCGGCAGTGCGTACAGCCGGTGTCGCCAAGCCGCCGCACAGCACGGACAACCGGTTTGCGGTCGCCGCCGAGGCCGCGTTGGCGCGCCGGTCGCCCCGTTGGCCGTGCGCGGTCGCTGCTTGCGCGGCGGCATCCGCGGCGTCCAGGTACGCGCCGAGTCGCTCGTACGCCGCGGCGCAGTCGTCGAGGGCGAGCGCATCGGCCGCCGCGACCGCTTCGGCGTGGCGCGCGTGCAGCGGCACCAAAGCCCCGTCGAGTCGTGCGGCGAGGTCGGTCAGCCGTGGTGCCGCGCGGTGGTCACCGAACCGGGCGCCGACGTGCAGGGCCTCGGCCTCGACCGCGAACTGGTCCGACCTTGCGGCCGTATCCGCAGCCACGTGGGCGATTTCGATCGCACGCATCGGCGTTCCCTCGGCGGCAGCACACCACGCCTCTGCGACCCTGACCTGCGGATCGAAGACGAGGTTGTGTCGCCCGCGTTGCTCATCCGCGTCCGTGATCACCGCCCGCGCATCGCTGGCGCGACCCAGACCTGCGTACGCCTTCGCCAACGCAATCCGTGCTGGATAGATCCACATCCCCGCGGATCGCTCCGTCGACAGCGCCGCGATCGAGTCCTCCAACACCTCGACAGCCTTACCGAGTTTGCCGCGCGCCACATCGACCCAACCAATCATCGTGCATGTCATTCCCCACGCCAGATACTGTCCCGATGTCGTGAATCCCCGAAACTGCGCCGCCACGTCATCGGCCTCGGCGAACCGTGCGCAGAACGTCAATGCCTGGATCTCCCCGAATCCCGCGGGGTAGGCGAGCAAGCCGTCGATACGATCCCGAACCCGACGCAGTTTGCGGGCCACTTCGTCGATCTCGCCGCCGCGTCCCATCGGGCCCAGCGACCGCCCAACACCGATCGCCGCCCACGCTGTCGCCCACGGCGACGCGTTCGGCGCAGCGAGGACTCGCTCACCGATCGCGACCGCGTCGGATAGTCGGTTCTGGTGATAGGCCAACCCGGATTCCAACGCCACAACGATGAGCGCAGCCGAGGGATCGGCAATCCTGGACTTCAACAATGCGAGGATACGGTCCCCCTCGTCGGCATCACCGATGGAGAAGTACTGGTTCGAAACTCGCGTCATGCCCCACCGCAGCAGCGACACCTCGTCGAGGGTGTCGGGGTCGAACCCGTCCAGCACCTCCTCGACCTCTTGCGCGCGACCCTGCCACAACAACGCGCGCGCGAGCAGATCTGCGGCGGTGATGCCGCCGCCGCGTTGCAGCGCAGCACGAGCGAACCGCTCCCCCAGCGCGACATCGGACAATGCGACCGCCGAACGTGCCGCCGAGATCAACAACTCCGCCTCGACCGACTTGTCGCTACCGAGGGCCAACTCCGCGATCGTCATCCGGTCGGAATCACCAAGTCCACCACGGGCGCCCAGTGCGGTCACCAGACGCCCACGCACACGCCGTGTGGCCAGCTCGCCGAGACGGCGGCGAATCACCTCGCCGAAGAGCGGGTGTGTGAAACGCGCCGTCAGCCGCTGGCGATCATCGTCGACGACCTGCACGACGCCGCGCTGCTCCGCCACCTCGACAGCCTGGTCGCCGCACAGTTCGACGAGCACATCGATGTCGAGCGGCTCACACTGGCTGACCACGTTGAGCACGTCGATGATCCCGTCTGGAAGCCGCTCGATCCGCGCCTCGACCAGAGTCGTCAATTCCCGGGTGACGGTCGCGCTCCCCCGTAGCTGCCACACGCCGCGCACCGCACGCAGCCGGCCGACTTCGAGCGCTCCCTCGACGAGATGCCGCAGAAACAACGCGTTGCCACCGGATGCCTGCCACATCAGCTCCGCCGACAGACCCTCCAGGTGCCCGCCGAGCGCGGTCTCGACCAGCTCGATGCTTTGCTCACGGTTGAACGGGTCGAGATCGAGGCGGGTCAGATAGCCGTCCTTCCACAGCGACGTGACAGCGTCAGGGACCGCCTCGCCACTGCGCACGGTAGCCACGATTCGTGCCACCCCGTCGATCGCAATTTGGTGCAGCAGGGTAGCCGAGAGCTGATCGAGCAGATGCGCGTCATCCACGCCGAGCACAACGGGACCGTGTGCCAGCAGCGAGTCACGCGTGGCACCCAATGACGAAGCAGGATCACCCAGCGTTCGATCACCGAGCACATGAGCAAACGCACCCAGCGGGATCGTGCGCGCCGACGCAGTCCCCGCGACCCAACGGACCTGCACATCCAGAGTCTCGGTAACCCGCCGAGCAAGGCTGGTCTTGCCGACTCCGGCGTCCCCACTCAACATCACGCCACAGGGTCTCCCGGTCCGACTCAACGTCGACCGAACAGTCTCGAACTCGAAGTCACGTTCGCGGAGCGGCCAAACCACAGCCATAACACCGAAGCCTAAACCAATGCAGCGGGAACTCTGCGTCCGACGCCGCCCGTACCCCGTCGCCAGGTCGCGAACTTTCGAAAAGTGCTGACTGCAAATGTCTTTCAATACATCTGGCATGGAAGGCAACGCGCACACCCCGACCGTGGAATCGACAGGCCGGATCACCACTGCGCCGACGGCGCCGACGGCAGCTCCTGGCGATCATCGAGGGTGCTGTCACGGTCACCGGGTGGCTGACCTGTCACCCCGAGCGTCTCGACGCCGACAACGCTCGCAACCTTGTCCGGATTCTCGACCACAACAGATGCTCGCCACCACCGCCGACAGATCGGCGAGTTCGCCGACCTGCTCACCGGCCGCCATGGTGAGCACCTCGATCACTCGATCGGTGTGATCGGGGAGGCTTGGGTCTGGTCACCGGAATGGCTGGGTCACGCAGCGGATCCACGTGCGCAGGACGCGCGACCTTCGACTCCAGCGCGACACGGATGGGCGGGCGGCGTCAGCGGTCGGTGGGCCGAGTCGACGGCTGTCTCGCTTCTCGCGCAGCGACGTCGGCGAGCCGACGGATGCTGGTGTGCATGTTCTGGTGCAGGTCGGCACGCAGATCGCGGACGCCGAAAAGGCGCACGATCACGTGCAGCAACAGCGGCACCGGCCGTAGCACCTGGTAGGACTGCACCACCGTCGTGCCCGGGGTCGCCGGCTCGAATCGGTAGGACCAGCGGATCGTCCCGCCACCATGTTCGGTCCGGGTCACCGCAAACTCCCGGCCCCGCTCAGCGGTGTCGACGACCGGAGTGTTCGACCAGGTGAACCAGCGCTTTCGATTGCGTGCGGTGAAATGGGCGCCCTCGGTCGCGTGGGTCGCATCGTCGAGCCAGGAGCATTCGATCACCTCCGGGCTCCATTCCGGGGTCCGGGTCACGTCCGACACCAAGTCGTAGAGCAGCTCGGCGGCGGCGTCGATCTGGAGCCGAACCTCGTCGTGGTCGAGTCGATTCATTGCGGCACTCCCCCTGGCTGGAATCAGGTCTCCAGAATATATCCGATTAGATATTGCTGAAGCAATAGGCTATTGGTGACGTTATACTCGGTCGATGTCGCTCACGCCTGCCGAGACGGAACCCCTGACACCGCGCGACCGACAGCGACTGCAGACCCGCCAGGAGATCCTCGATGCCGCGCTGGCGGTCATGACCCAGAACGGCGTCGCGGCACTGAACCTGAGCCAGGTCGCCCGGAGGGTCGGCTTGCGGCAGCCGTCGCTCTACACGTACTTCGACTCGCGCACCGCGGTCTACGACGCACTATTCGAACGAGGCATGACCGCCCATCGCGACCTGCTCACCGCCGCGAGCAAGGGCACGCAGGGTTGGGCCGCAGTCCGCGCGATGTCCACCGCAACACTGAACTTCACGGCGACACAACCTGTACTGGCGCAATTCCTGTTCAGTAGGGCGGTGCCCGGATTCGTGCCCTCCGAAGCCGCCTACGCCCCCAGCCAAGCCGTCCAGATGCTGTTCTCCGCGGCGGTCGCCGACGCCGCGGAAAGCGGCGAACTCCATCCGACGGCGGCCACCCCACGTGGTGTCGCTCTCCTGATCGCGATCGTCGGCGGCATCGGATCTCAACAGGTTGCCAACGAACCGGACACGACCGATCCGACCGAAGGCAGCTACACCCAACTGATCGGCGCTGCCCTCGACATGTACGCCACGTTCTTCGACCCCCACCGCGAGGAAGAATGGACGCCCTGGCCCTGATACAGCGAAATGTGTTCGCGATCCTGAATTACCGGTTCTCGCCGCGGTTCGCCGACCTGTACTGGTGTCGATCTTCGCGAGGTGATGATATTTCGAGCGATGGCCTCCAGCGGACCGTAATCGGCGACGGCCGCCTGCTCCGGTGAGATCTCCACGCCGGGCGGGGCGGGTCGGGAAGGGCGGCGCGCCGGTACCGCCGGTCGGGCACGGTGACAACACTCACGACCAGCCGCCGACAGTCACCGTGATCAGCGCCGACCTGATGCTGGCCGAGCAGTGTGACCCGCGACGGGATCCGGGGGCGCGGTTTTCCCGGAGACAACGATTGGCACAGGCTTTCGTGCCGCCGTGCTACTCCCTCGGTCCGCCACGGTCAAGGACTGGGAAAAGTTGGGGTCAGGTCAGCCGACCGTCTGATTCGTCAAACCGCGGCCGAAGAGACCTCGCCACCACTCTCCCGCAGCGCCTTCCCCATCTCGTCTTCCGCATCAACGGCCGCATCGAGGCTGCGCCTTCCGACGTCCGCGGCAGCGAACCCCTCGTCGCGCAGGCCGAATATTGGCGCTGTCGATGGGGGCATATCGAACATTCATTGGATCCCGATCGGCAACAGCGATACCGTAACGTGCGCCAGGGAATCCGGTTGGCCGTCAGCGAGACGGCACATTTCGTGATTGCCCGAGCCGCCCGAGCGATTCGTCTCACCACCCGAAGGAATCACGATGACTTTCACGCTCCGCGAATGGCTCGACCTCGAGTCGGACAAGCGCCGAGCGCTTCTCGGTGACTGCCAGAACGCAGTGGCGGCCTCGAAAAGCTCGCACAACGCCTACATCTCGGCGGTGGACGATGACGCTCCCGCGGTTTCCCGCGGTGAGCTCGCAGGTGTGCCTTTTGCGGTCAAGGACAACATCGATGTGGCCGGTGTGCCCACCACGGGGGGGAGTCCGCTACTCGCGGGCGACGTCCCCGATGTGGACGCCGGGGTGGTCAGCGCGTTGCGCGAGGCCGGAGCGGTAGTTGTCGGCAAGACCAATCTGCACGAACTTGCCTTCGGGATCACGAGCAACAACGCCACTTACGGCCCGGTACGGAACCCACTCGACGTCTCTCGGGTGGCCGGCGGATCGAGTGGGGGCAGCGCGGCGGCGGTCGCGCTGGGAACGGTGCCGTTCAGTCTCGGCACCGACACCGGCGGATCGGTCACCATACCCTCGGCCTTCTGCGGAATCGTCGGATTCCGTCCCACGACCGGCCGCTATCCGAGCGACGGTGTCGTCAACCTGTCGTCGTCGCGAGACACGATCGGAATCCACGCCCGGACCGTCGAGGACGTGCGTATCGTCGACCGCGCCATCACGAGGACCCGTCCGACAACCGGGGTGCCCGATCCCTCGGATCTCGTGCTGGGAGCCGTTGTCAGTCGGTACGACGACATGGAACCCGCTGTCGCCGAGGCAACGCAACTCGCGCTCGGCGTCCTGCGCACGAGCGGCGTGCGGGTCGTGGAGCTGTCCATGCCCGACGATCTGACGCTGGCTGCGGCGCCCGGTATCGAGTTGGTGTTCTACGAGGCCGAGCGCTTGCTCGCGACGCGGGTGAACAAAGGTCGCGGACACTCCGGCTCCGTCGATATCGCGGAACTGATCGATGCGATCGAATCACCGGATGTGCGAGCGGTCTTCGAGTCGATCGCAGCCACACGGGTCACCGCGTCCGCCTACGAGCAGGCCCGCCGCCGACGGTGGCAACTTCGACGTCTGTACGAGGAAACGTTCGCCGCCAGTGGCGTACACGCGCTGATCGCCCCGACCGTTCATGTTCTTCCACCCCTCATCGGACGCGACGACACGATCGACGTCAACGGGCGCCCGCAGCCGGTGTTCGCCACGGTGACGCGGAACACGGCCCCGGGGTCGGTCGCCGGGGTCCCGATGCTCTCCATCCCGGGTCGTTTCACCCCAGAGGGATTGTCGGTCGGATTGTGCCTCGAGGGCCGCTTCTTCGAGGACCAGCATCTTCTCGCCGTCGGTGACCTGATCAGCCCCGTCCTTCGCGGTTGACGGTTGGGCCGGTCAACCTCGGCGGCAACGGAAGTGGACGGTTTCCCACACCCACGGCCTGTTATCGTGTTGGTGTGTCGGCGATTCCGTAGGACCGGATGGCGCGGTAGAGCGTGGTGCGGCTGATCCCCAGCTGGAGCGCGGCCGCCTTCTTGTTCCCTCCTGCACCCCGCAGCGCCTTGACGACGGCGTCGCGCTCTGCCTGTTCGAGCGGGGTCAGCTGCCGCGTCATCCGGCCGCGCCACTGTTCGGGAACGTCACCGATCGTGATGTCACCTGCGCTGCGGATCTCGCTGACCGCCTTGACGGCGGTGCGCAGTTCGCGCAGGTTCCCGGCCCACTGCTGACCGGCCAGGGCTTCCAGCGCGGCCGGTGTGAAACGCACCTGCGCCGCCGCGCCGAGATCCTCGAGCATCTTGTTCGCCAGGGCGGGAATCTCGGCCCGGCGATGACGCAGCGGTGCGAGTGCGATCCGTTCGGTGCAGTGGGAGACGAGGGCCGCATGCTCGGGCGGCAGATCGTCGACCGGGGCACTGGTCACGATCACCCGGGCGCGAGCCGAGCGGAGATCCTCGGCCGTACGCCGAGCGAGCGACGACGGCAGAAGCTCCACCGCCTCGAGGACGACGCAGCCCGGCTCCGCGAGCCGGCTCCGCAGCTGCTCGGTCCACGTCCGGCTGCCCAACTCGGCAACCTGGGTCGCGTCGAACCAGGTGCTCGCCTCGTCGGCGGCCGCCCGGGCCGCCGTCGTGCGACCGGAGCCGGGTTCGCCGGTGATCAGCACCGACCCGATCGACGCGGCGGGACCGGGCGGCAGCGTGGTCGATCGGGCGGCCGGCTCGGTGCCGAACGTGAACAGGGCCGCGCCGCTCCCGGGGATTCGCAGAACCGACGCCGCGAGGCGACGTCCGACCGACAGCTGCACGTCGTGCGTGATCTCGCGGTCCATCGGCGCCTCGACGGCCAGCGCCCGCAGCAGCGCATGGTCCGCCGGTTCCAGGATCTGCACGGCGGCGGTGTTCGCGAGGAGGATGTCGTCACCGATCGCGATCACCGGCCGCGTCCGGGCGCGCGCCGTGGCGTCCTGGAAGCTGCGGAAGATCCGCTGCTCGGCCTGGCGGGATTCCTCGAGTAGGCGTTCGCCTATCTGGCGGGCCGACCGAATCACGAACGGCGCCAACAGCGGGCTGTCGTCCTCGCTGAGACAGGTGATGTCGAGGACGCCCTCGACCCGCCGGGTCACCGGGTTGACGATTGGTTGGCCGTAGCAGCTGAACTTCTTGAGCGCCTCGATGTAGTGCTCCTCGCCGCGCACGGCGAGTCCGCGGCGGAGTTCGAATGCGGTCGCGATCGAATTCGTGCCCGTGGTCTCCTCGAGGAAGCGGCGGCCTTCCACCGTGCCGACTCGCTCGAGAGCCGGTTGCAGGTGTCGTTCGCCGAAGCGGAGGTCGACGAGGCGGGCGTTGCGGTCGGCAAGGATGACGGCGAACCCGGTGCCCTCGAGTTCCCCGGCCATCTCGTCGAGCACCGGGGTGGCCGCGACCATGAGCCGGCTGCGCCGGTCGACTTCCTCGATCGCGGCGTCGTCGACGGACGCACCGGGGAACAGCCCGCTCATCGCGACGCGCTGCCAGGACTGCGCAATGAGCGGGCGGGACGAGTTGTCGAGTTCGGCCATGTCCCGACGTTCCCTTCCACGGCTGTTCCCGTCCGAGTCTACGTCCGGCCCCCGGCCCGGCACCGACGTCAGCCCAGGTAGACGGACTTCAGTTGCTGGTAGTTGGTGAGCGCTTCGGGTCCGAGTTCGCGGCCGAGGCCGCTGGCCTTGACGCCACCGAACGGGGCGGTGGGCTCGGGCAGATAGGTGTTGATGCCGATGGTGCCGGTCTGCACCCGCTTCGCCAACGCCAGCCCGCGGTCGGGGTCGTTCGTCCACACCGTTCCACCGAGTCCGTAGTCGGAGTCGTTCGCGATGCGGACGGCCTCGTCGTCGTCGGCGTACGGAATCACCGACAGCACCGGGCCGAAGATCTCCTCCTGGGCGATGGTGTGGTTGTTGTCGACGTCGGCGAAGATCGTCGGTTCGACGAACCACCCCTTGTCCCGGTCGGTGGGCCGGCCGCCGCCGGTGGTGACGCGGGCACCGTCGCCGCGGCCCTTGGCGATGTACCGCTCGACGCGCTCGCGCTGCGCGGCGGTGGCCATCGGACCGATCTGAGTGGTGTCGTCCAGGGCGTCACCGACCTTCAGTGCGCCCGCGAAATCGGTGAAGAGGTCGACGATCTCGGCGTACCGCGACCGCGGCGCGAGCACCCGTGTGCCGAGGAAGCAGGTCTGCCCGTTGTTGAGAAGGGTTGCCGTGAAGAGCTTCTCGGCGACCGACTGCAGGTCGAGGCCGGCGTCGTCCAGCACGATGGCCGCCGACTTGCCGCCCAGTTCCAGGGTGACCGGTCGCAGCAGCCGGCCACAGACCTCGCCGATGGACCGGCCCGCCGCGGTGGAACCAGTGAAGCTGATCTTGTCCACACTCGGGTGCGCGACCAGATGTGCGCCGGCCTCGCGGCCACCGGGCACGATGTTGACCACCCCGGCCGGGATCCCGGCCTCGGCGACGGCCTCGGCGAAGACGAAGCTGTCGAGGACGGTTTCAGGGGACGGCTTCATCACCAGCGTGCACCCGGCGGCCAGCGCCGGGGCGTACTTGAACGCGGCGAGGGTCTGCGGGAAGTTCCACGGCACGATCGCCCCGACGACGCCGAGCGGCTCGCGCCGCACCAGGGTGTTGCCGCCGAACAGTCCGGGACGGGTTTCTTCGGTGGCGGTCTCCCGGGCCAGGCCGGCGTAGTAGCGCAGCAGGACGACGGGGAAGGCACCCTCGAGCTGGCGTGCCACCGCGACCGGCATGCCGTTCTGCGCGCTCACGCGGGTCACGACGTCCTCGGCGCGGCGCTCGAGCACATCGGCGAGCCGTTCCATCGCGGTCGCGCGGTCGGCCGGCGCCCAGTGCGCCCACCCGTCCGGGTCGTCGAACGCGCGTCGGGCGGCGGCGACGGCGGCGTCGACGTCGGCCTCTTGCGCTTCCGGCACCGACCCGATCGGCTGCTCCGTGCTCGCCGAGATCGCCGTGATCTTTGCGCTCGTGCTGGGCGCAACCCACTCGCCGCCGATGAACAGAGAGTCGTAGTGCAGATCCATGAGTAAATCCCCTGGGAGTGTCGTCGAGAATGATCGGATGGTGTGCCGGCGCCGTGATCGCGGCCGTGGCGCAAACGCGTTGAGACGAGCATGACAGCTCGGCAAGGGGCGGTCGTGTTCCATTTCTGGACACATCGACGCAGCGTGCGGCGCCCGTCAACATTGATGACTTCTATGCAGATATGAGAACTATTCATTGGACCTATCGCGCGATGAAATCTAGCGTGGTGAACACCACACCGATTCGTGTCGCCGACCTCGAGGAGAACCCATGGCCACGGTGAGTGAAGTGACCTATGACCTGTTGCGAGCCCGCGGTCTCACGACCGTGTTCGGCAACCCGGGATCGAACGAGCTTCCGTTCCTGTCCGGGATGCCCGACGACTTCCGGTACGTCCTCGGGCTGCACGAGGGCGCCGTGCTGTCGATGGCCGACGGCTACTCGCTCGTCACGGGCGAGGCGGCCTTCGTCAACCTGCACGCCGCATCCGGATCCGGCAATGCCATGGGCGCGCTGACCAACTCGGTGTACTCGCACAGTCCGCTCGTGGTGACCGCCGGACAGCAGGTGCGTTCGACGATCGGCCAGGAGGTCATGCTCTCCAACGTCGATGCCGGCTCCCTGATGAAGCCGCTCGTCAAATGGAGCAGCGAGCCGGCCTGCGCCGAAGACGTGCCTCGCACCATGAGCCAGGCCATCCACACCGCCCTGCAGCCGGGCCGGGGCCCCGTCTACGTGTCCGTGCCCTACGACGATTGGGCCGCGGAAGCGCCCGCGGAAGCCGCCCGCCTCCTCGATCGCGCGGTGCACAGCGCCGCCGCATTGTCGGGTGAGCGGATCGGGGACCTCGTCGAGCTGCTCGAGGGCGCGACGAATCCCGCTCTGGTCCTCGGGCCGGCCGTCGACGCCGATCACGCCAACGCGCACGCCGTTCGGCTCGCCGAGAAACTGCGAGCGCCGGTGTGGATCGCACCCTCAGCGTCGCGGTGCCCGTTCCCGACCCGTCACCCGAGCTTCCGGGGTGTCCTGCCCGCCGGCGTCGCGGATCTGTCGGGCGCGTTGGCCGGCCACGACGTGATCCTCGTCGTCGGGGCACCGGTCTTCCGCTACCACCAGTACGTTCCGGGAAAGTACCTGCCCGACGGTGCCCGCCTGATCCACATCACCGACGATCCCGGAGAAGCGGCACGCGCCCCGTTCGGGGAAGCGTACGTCGCCCCGATCGCCAACACCCTCGACGTGCTCGCATCCACCCTCACGCCGAGCGACCGGGCACCGCTCCCTCCCCTGGCGGAGTTTGCGGAGGTCGAGTCGTCCGGGTCGGGGCTCGACCCGGCACAGCTGTTCGCGCTGCTGCGCACGAACGCCCCCCGCGACGCCATCTACGTCAACGAATCCACCTCGACCGGGAACGCCTTCTGGTCGCAGATGGACCTCTCGCAGCAGGGTAGCTACTACTTCCCCGCCTCGGGTGGCCTCGGTTTCGGGCTCCCCGCGGCCGTCGGTGCGCAACTGGCCGACCCGCGCCGTCAGGTGATCGGGCTCATCGGAGACGGGTCGGCGAACTACGGGATCACCGCGCTGTGGACCGCCGCCCAGTACCGGATTCCGGCGATCATCATCATCCTCAAGAACGGCACCTACGGTGCGCTGCGCGGCTTTTCGAAGATCCTGAACACCGGGGAAACCCCCGGCTTGGATGTTCCCGGCATCGACTTCGTCCAGATCGCCGAGGGATACGGGGTGCGCGGCAGCGCCGTCAGCACGGCCGAAGACTTCACCATCGCCTTGAAATCCGCCCTCGCGGCGGGAGAACCGACCCTTATCGAGGTCCAGACGACGTTCCTTCAGTCGTGACGATCGAGCACGGAGCAAGCATGAATCACATCGACCAGCTGAAGGATGTCGTCCCTGCGGACATCGTCGTCACCGATCCCGACCTGATGGAGGGCTACCGCCGCGACAGCGCGGACCTGGTGCCGGCGGGCAAGCCACTGGCGGTCCTGCGGCCTCGATCCACCGCACACGTCTCCGCGATCATGGCGTGGGCCAACCGGACGAACACGATCGTCGTGCCGCGCGGTGCGGGCACCGGGTTATCCGGCGGCGCAACCGCGCTCGACGGCTGCGTCGTGGTGAGCATGGAGCACATGACCACCATCCGCGACTTCGACCAGGCGAACCACACCGTGGTGGTCGAAGCCGGAGTCGTCAACGCGGACGTCGGCCGGGCGGTCGCAGCGGCCGGGTTGTTCTACCCGCCCGATCCGGGCAGCTTCGAGGTGTCGACCATCGGCGGCAACCTCGCCACCAACGCCGGCGGAATGCGGTGCGTCAAGTACGGGGTGACCCGCAACTCCGTGCTCGGACTCGAGGTGGTCCTCGCCGACGGCCGCATACTGCACACCGGCGGCCAGACGGTCAAGAACGTCGCGGGCCTCGACCTGACCCAGCTGTTCATCGGATCCGAAGGCGCGCTGGGCATCATCACCGCCGCGACGTTGCGGCTGCGCCCCACCCCCGCCGCCACTGCGACGTTCGTGGCGACCTTCCCCACCCTCGAGGCCGGGGGTCGGGCACTGAACGCGATCTTCGCCAGCGGCGTCACACCGAGCATGCTCGAGCTGATGGACAATGCCACGATCAACGCTGTCGAGGACTACCAGCGGATGGACCTCGATCGCGAGGCGGCACTTCTGCTGATCGGCCAGGCCGACGGAACCGACGCCCTCGCCCAGGTCGAGCGGATGGCCAGGTGTTGCGACGAGGCGGGCGCCGATCTGTCCGTCGCCACCGCCGACCCCGCCGAGTCCGAGATGTTCCTCCAGGCGCGCCGACTCGCCGGATGGGCCACGATGGAACAATTCCCGACCGTCATCGAAGACGTCGGAGTGCCCCGCACACGACTCGCCGAACTCCTCACGACCATCGCCGAGATCTCCGCCGACACCGGTGTCCGCATCGCCACGGTCGGGCATGCCGGTGACGGCAACGTGCACCCGATGCTGCTCCTGCCGGACCTCAGCGACGACGCCCGCCGCCGCGCCATGGAGACCGCCGACCGTATCTGCGCCGCGGCCCTCACGCTGGGCGGCACCATCACCGGTGAGCACGGTGTCGGGGAACTCAAACGCGAATGGCTCACCCACCAACTCGACGACGTCTCACTCGACGTACAGGCGAGCATCAAACGGGCGCTCGACCCGGCCCTGCTGCTCAATCCCGGTCGCGGGTTCTGAGACGAACGCCACCAGGCGACGGATTCGCCTCGTCCGAGCACGACCGGACGTCCACTCCATCCACCCGAGAATGTCTCGGACCTCCACTAGCTGGGCTCCGCGGGGGTGGGTCGCGTCGTGGGTCAGCTGGCGACCGCGACGCAGGGTGCGTCGAGGCGGTCCTCGTCGTAGGCCTCCGCGGTGTGGTCGAGCCAGCCGAGGATGGCGTCGGTGTGTTGCCCCAATGTCGGTGGGGCGTCGTGCTGGCGGCGCAGTTGCGAGCGGCCGTCGGCGGACTCGAACCGAAGCGACGGCCCGGGCAGCTGGACCCGGCCCACGGCGGCATGCTCCACGTCGATGAGCAGGCCCTGGCTGCGGGTCTGCTCCCAGTCGTAGACCTCGTCGATGGTGCGTATGGCGCCCGCGGGAACACCGGCGGATTCGAGTTCGGCGAGGATGTCGGCGCGGTCACGACCACTGAACTCGGCCTCGATCGCCGCGACGAGTTCGGCGCGGCGCGCGACCCGGTCGCGGTTGACCGCGAACCGCGGATCGTCGGCCACCAGGCCCGCGATCTGGGCGAAGCGTCGCCAGATCGACTCGCTGCCGACGGCGATCTGCACGTGCCCGTCGCGGCAGCGGAAGCTGCCGTAGGGGGCGATCTGCGGGTGGTGGTTGCCGGTCGGTGCCGCGACCTGCCCGCCCACGGTCCACTTGGTGCCCTGGAAGGTGTGCGCGCTGACCGCGGCGGCGAGCAGCGAGGTGCGCACGACGACACCGCGGCCGCTGCGTTCGCGCCCCGCCAGCGCCGCCGACACCCCGGCCGCGCCGTGCACGCCGGCGAGCACGTCGGCGATCGGCACACCGATGCGGGTCGGCCCGTCCTCGGGGGTGCCGGTCAGCGACATCAGACCCGCTTCGCCCTGGGCGATCTGGTCGTAGCCGGCGCGGCTGCCCTCGGGCCCGTCGTGGCCGAATCCGGTGATCGACAACAGCACCAGCCGCAGGTTGAGCGTGTCGAGCACCTCGGGGGAGAAGCCCAACCGGTCCAGGGTGCGGGGGCGGAAGTTCTCGATCAGCACGTCGGCGCGGCGCACCAGCCGGGCCAGCACGTCGCGGCCGTGCGCGGACTTGAGGTCCAGCTCGATGGATTCCTTGTTCCGGTTCGCCGACATGAAGTACGACGAGTGCGCATCCTCGGACGGGCCCACGAACGGCGGACCCCAGCTGCGGGAGTCGTCCCCGTGGCCCGGTGTTTCGATCTTGATCACCCGGGCACCGAGGTCCCCGAGCATCATCGCGGCGATCGGACCCGCCAGTGCCCGCGACAGGTCGAGCACCACGACATCGTTCAACGGTCCCACCGTCATCGTTGGATCCTTTCGTCCCAGCGTTGCGGCGTGCACCACGCCGCCCGCTGTATGTGTTTCGTTATTTGGCAAAACTGTGGTCAGTGGTTCTCGGTGCGCGGTCAGCTCTGTTGCGCCCTACCACGTCGACGAGCAGCTTGCCCGCGAGCGAGCGGGAGGCCTGATCCTGCTGGGCCCGCGCGACCTGCGCCAGGGGGTAGCGGCCGGCGATCGTGGTGGCGATCGCGCCCTCGCCTACCCAGCCGAACACGTCCTCGGCGCGCGCGGCCAGCTCACCCGGTCGGGCGGTGAAGTGCGCGACCGAGGGGCGGGTGACGGTGAGGGACTTGGCGGCCAGCGCGGCGAACTCGATCGCCGGCGGCGGGCCGCTGGCCGCGCCGATGACCACGAGCGTGCCGCGCACGGCGAGGCTCTGCAGATCCTCGGCGACGGTGTCCGCACCGACGCCGTCGTAAATCACGTCGACGCCGCGGCCCTCGGTGATCTCCTCGACCGCCGCGGCGAAGTTCTCGTAGCCGATCGCGTGGTCGGCGCCGCTGTCCACCGCGATGCGCCGCTTCTCCGGGGTGGAGGCGGTGGCGATGACGGTGGCGCCCAAGTGGTGGGCGAGCTGGGTCAGCAGCCGGCCCACACCGCCCGCGGCCGAATGCACCAGGACAGTGGAGTCCTTGCCGATCGCGTACGCGCTCGTGGCCAGGTAGTGCGCCGCGAGGCCCTGCATGAGCAGCGCCACCGCGTCGTCGGTGCCGATGTCGTCGGAAATCGCGACGACCCTCGCCTCGTCCAGGACGATCGTCTCGGCGAAGCTGCGCTGCCCGACGGGCCAGCCCACCCGGCGGCCGACCCACTCGGGATCGACACCGGGACCGACCTTGCCGACCCGCCCGACACCCTCCACACCGGCGACGAACGGCGCCGGCAGCGCCCCGTTGCGCTGGTAGATGTCGAGGTAGTTGGCGCCGGCGGTCTGCACCGCGATCTGCAGCTGGCCTGCCGCGGGTTCGGGTGCGTCGATCTCGGTGAGGACGAGCTTGTCGGGCCCGCCGTTCTCGTTGACAACGACGGCTTTCATGACGGCCTTTCGGTGGTGACGGTCCCGAAGCCGCGCTCCGAGAAGACTACGGATGTTGAAAAAGCGCCTGCGCGAACCGTTTCCCGCTCACTCGTTCACCCACGTCCCAGTATCGGCGGCGGGTGGTGGTGGCGGCAACCGACAATGCCGCGAAACGGTGGTGCAGAAGTGCAACCCCGGGGACGGTCGTCAGGGTCGGTGCGCCGCGGCGGCGGTGCGTTCGCCGAGCCGCCCGGCCAGTGCGGGCAACAGTGCGGTGCAGTCGTATCCGCCGGCGCCGTCCTCGACCATCCGGGTGTAGAGGGTGTGCACGGCGCGGGCGGTGTCGAGGCTGGTGTCGGTACCGGCACCGGCCTGCAGGGCGAGCGAGAGGTCCTTGAGCAGCAGCGTGCTGGTGAACCCGGGCGCGTAGTCGTGCGAGCTGGGTGCCGCGGCGACCACCCCGGGTGCGGGATACCATTCGCGCAGCGCGAAGTTCTCCCCGCTGGAGCTGACAGCGATGTCGTAGAACACGTCCGGGGCCAGGTCGAGCCGCTCGGCGAGCAGCAGGCCCTCACAGGTCGCGGCCAGGCAGATGCCGAAGATCATGTTGTTGACGATCTTGGCGGCCTGCCCGGTGCCGCCGGCGCCGGTGTGCACGATCTTGGCGGCCATCGGCTCCACGAACACTTTGGCCCGCGCGTAGTCCTCGTCGGTGCCGCCGATCATGAACGTCAGTGTGCCCGCCGCCGCCTTGCCCACCCCTCCGGAGACGGGGGCGTCGACGAAGCGCAGGCCCCGCGCCGCGGCGAGCACGTGGAACTCCTTGGCGCTGTCGACGTCGATGGTGGAGGAGTCCAGGAACAGGGTGTGCGCCGACGCGCGGGCGAACAGCCCGTCCGGGCCGGTGAGCAGCTCGCGCACGTGCGCCCCGGTCGGCAGCATCGTGATCACCGCGTCGGCGTGCTCGGCGGCCTCGACCGCCGTGGAGTGGATCCGGATTCCGGCGAGTTCGGCTTCGGCCGCCGCCACCGGGTTGAGTTCCACGCCGCGTACGTCGTGGCCCGCGCCTGCCAGCCGCTGGGCCATCGGCAGGCCCATCTTGCCCAACCCGATGAATGCGATCACCGACATGTTGTTGCTCCCTTGGTATTTGCGTTTCGGCTCGGCACGCCGGGGGTGGGTGCCGAAAAGTCGTGCTGTTCGTGCGTGTGCCGCGGCGGGCTAGGCGCCGGGTATGCGGATGTTGATCTGTTTGGTTTGGGTGAAGCCGGCGATCATGCCTTCCAGCGAGGCTTCCCGGCCGACGCCGCTCTGCTTGTAGCCGCCGTAGGACTGACCGACCATCTGCCCGCCGCCCTGGTTGACCTGCACCCACCCGGTCTCGAGCGCGTGCGCGGTCCGCAACGCGCGCGACAGGTCGTGGGTCCACAGGTACGCGGCCAGCCCGTAGTGCGAGTCGTTGGCCATCGCGATCACCTCGGCTTCCTCGCGCCACGGGATGACCACCACGACCGGGCCGAAGATCTCCTCCCGCGCGAGCCGCCAAGTGTTGTCGGCGCCGGCGAACACGGTCGGACCCAGGTAGTAGCCGTCGCTGCGGCCGATCGCCTGCGCCGACCCGTCGAGGGCGACGCTGATGCCCGGTGCGCGCAGCCCGTCCTCGACGAAGGAGTTCACCGACGCGAACTGCTTGTCGTTGATGATCGCGCCGATGTCGGTGGCCTCGTCGAGGGGGTTACCCACCACCTGCTCGCCCAGGGTCGCGACGAGCCGGGTGAGCACGTCGTCGTAGACGTCCTCGTGCAGGAACAGCCGCGACCCGGCGGTGCAGCTCTGCCCTTGGCGGTGTACCCGCGTGGACAGCAGCAGATTGGCGATCAGATCGTCGTCCTCGACGGCGTCGGGAAACACGATGGACGGGTTCTTGCCACCGAGTTCCAGCGACACGTGCGCCAGGCGTTCGCCGGCCTCGCGGGCGACGTGGCGGCCCACCTCGGTCGAGCCGGTGAAGGACACCTTGTCCACGCCGGGGTGGCGGACCAGGCGTTCACCGGCCACCGATCCGCGTCCGGTGATCACGTTGAGCACCCCCGCGGGCAGGTGTTCGGCGCAGATCTCGGCCAGCAGCAGCAGGCTCAGCGGCGCCGCCTCGGCGGCCTTGACCACGACGGTGTTGCCCGCGGCCAGCGCGGCGGGCAGCTTGAATCCCGCGATCATCAGCGGGGAGTTCCACGGCAGGATCGCGCCGACCACCCCGAGCGGCTCGAGCCGGGTGTACTGCAGTTGCTCATCGCCGGCGGGCAGCACGGTGCCCTTGGTTTCCCCGGCGATTCCGGCGAAGTAGCGGAACAAGTTCGCCAGCGTCGCCGCCTCGGGGCGGGCCTGGGTGCGGATCGCGTTGCCGGTGTCGAGGGCGGTCAGCGCGGCGAGGTCCTCGATGCGGGCCTCGATCGCGTCCGCGACGGCGCCCAGTGCCCGCTGCCGGCCGGTGAAGTGCCGGGCCCGCCACGCGGGGAACGCGGCCCGCGCCGCCGCGACGGCGCGATCGACGTCGCCCTCGTCCGCGGCCGGCACCCGGCCGATGACGTGACCACGCAGGATCGGTGTCGTGACCTCGCTCCAGCGCCCGCTCGCCGCCGCCACCCACCGGCCGTCGATGAACATGGGGTAGTCCCGGGCGGGCGGGATACCCAGGGTCTGCGGGGACAACTCGACAACGGTCATGACAGTGACTCCTCCGTCTCAATGGGATACGCTGCGCGGCAATCGGTTCCGCCTCGCCCCCCAGGGGTCGTCGGCGGCGGCGCGTACGCCTCGGCCGGTGATTCGCGCGGCCGTTTGGCTGTCTCCACGATGCGGCGTGGCGCACGGTGGCGTCAATCCTCAGCATCACGCCGCCCATGTGCAGAACTGCACACGCCGGGTAGAGTCCACCGGTATGGTCGCCGGCGTGTCGACACCGCACCCGGGACGAACATCGGCCCGGGGCGGGTCCGGGGACGCCCGCGCCGCGATCGATCTGCGGCAGGTCCGGGCCGACGACTTCCGGTATCTGAGCGCCATCGCCCGCACCGGCACCCGCCGCTCGGCCGCACTGGACCTCGGGGTCGATCACACCACGGTGTCGCGGCGCATCCACGCCCTGGAGAAGACGCTCGACGTGCGGCTGATCGAACGCGGCGCGGTCGGGTGGGAACTGACCGACATCGGCCGCGCCGTCGCCGAGCGGGCCCGCGCGATCGAGGAATCCCTGCAACAGGCCGTCGACGCCGCGGTCGGCAACCCCGGCGGCTCGCTGCGCGGGCGGGTGCGGGTCACCGCCCCGGACGGGTTCGGCACCCTGTTCGTGACGCCCGCGCTGGCCCGGCTGCGGCTGCACCACCCGGACCTGTCGGTGGAGCTGCTGACCGCGACCCGGCAGATGAACCTGCAGCAATCCGGGTTCGACGTGGCGATCGCGGTCGGCACCCCGGTCAACAGCCGCCTCGTCACCGAAACGATCGGCACCTACTCGATGGGCATCTACGCCACCCAGGAGTATCTCGACCGGTACGGCACACCCGGATCGGTCCGCGAGGTCCGCGACCACCCGATCATCTTCTTCGTCGACTCGCTGCTGCAGGTCGGCGACCTCGACCTGGACCGCCACCTGCCCGGTGCCACCGCGAAATTCATGTCCACCGGCATCTTCGCTCACGTCGAAGCCACCCGCGCGGGCGGGGGAATCGGGTTGCTGCCCGCGTTCATGGCATGCCGGCACCCCGAGCTGATCCGGCTGCTGCCCCGCGAGGTCGACGTGCACCTGAGCTTCTCCCTGGCCGCGCGCCGGGAGAACCTCACGAACCCGACCGTGCGCGCGGTCCGCGACGCCGTCCACGCCGAAGCCGCCCGCCGCCGCACCGAACTGCTACCCCCCGTCAGCTAGCACCACGGCCGCACCCGCTGGCCCCGCCCAGCGGGTGCGGTGGTGCAGTTCTGCACCAGTGTGGCGCGGCATTGGCGGTTGCCCGGAACGGAAAAGCGGCCGAACATTTCATGGACGACGTGCTCGCCCTCACAGGCCGTTCGCGCACCCTCCCCGACCACCCACCTCGGACCACCCCGAATCTCGGACCACTCAGGAGTTCACATGGATCACCCGTCCCCGACCGGCCACGGCGCCGCCACCGCGCCCGCGCGGTCCGGGCTCAAGAAGGTCGTCGCGGCCTCGATGGCAGGCACGGTCGTCGAGTGGTACGAGTTCTTCATCTACGGCACCGCCGCCACCCTGGTGTTCAGCAAGATCTTCTTCTCCTCCGGCATGAACGAACTCACCGCGATCCTCGCCGCATTCGTCACCTACGCCGTCGGTTTCGTCGCCCGCCCCCTCGGCGGCATCGTGTTCGGGTACTACGGCGACAAATACGGGCGCAAGAAGCTGCTCCAGTTCAGCCTGATCCTCGTCGGTAGCGCCACCTTCCTGATGGGCTGTCTGCCCACCTACAACCAGATCGGTGTGTGGGCACCGACCCTGCTGGTGCTGCTGCGCTTCGTGCAGGGCTTCGCGGTCGGCGGCGAATGGGGCGGGGCAGTGCTGCTCGTCGCCGAGCACAGTCCCGATCGGCGGCGCGGATTCTGGGCCAGCTGGCCGCAGGCCGGGGTGCCCGCCGGCAACCTGATCGCCACCGTGGTGCTGCTCGCGCTCACCGCCGCCCTGCCCGAATCGTCGTTTTTGAGCTGGGGTTGGCGGATCGCGTTCTGGCTGTCCGCAGTGATCGTGTTTATCGGCTACTACATCCGCACCAAGATCTCCGACGCCCCGATCTTCCTCGCCGCCCAGCAGGAGGAGGAGATCGCGTCCGCGTCGCGGTTCGGCGCCGTCGAGGTCGTCAAGCGCTATCCCCGTGGGGTGTTGACCGCGATGGGTCTGCGCTTCGGCGAGAACATCATGTACTACCTGCTGGTCACCTTCTCCATCACCTATCTCAAGATCGTGGTCGGCACTGACACCAGCACCATCCTGTGGTGGATGCTCGTCGCCCACGCCGTCCACTTCGTCGCCATCCCGCTGGCCGGGCAGCTCTCCGACCGGATCGGGCGCCGCCCGGTGTACCTGATCGGCGCGGTGATGGCCGGCCTCTGGGGCTTCTACGCCTATCCCATGATGAACAGCAACAACGGCGCGATCATCATGACCGCCATCACCATCGGCCTGATCTTCCACGCGTTCATGTACGCCGCCCAGCCCGCCACCATGGCCGAGATGTTCCCCACCCGGATGCGCTACTCCGGTGTCTCGGTCGGCTACCAGGTGACCTCGATCCTCGCCGGATCCCTCGCCCCGATCATCGCCGTCGGCCTGCTCGAGAAATTCGACTCCGCCGTCCCGATCGCCTGGTACCTCGCCATCGCCTGCGCGATCACCGTGATCGCCGTGCTCTGCGCCCGCGAAACCAAAGGCATCTCGCTGGAAAGCATCGATCGCGCCGATGCCGCCCGCGCCGCAGCCGAGACCCGCGACCACGCACAGGTCGGCTCGAAATAGCCGCTCAGCCGTGCGGCGCCACCCCCGGACCGTGCACGCCGACACCCGCGGCGGTGCACAGTCGGGTGCCACACCCCCGTCCGCCCGCACCAGCCCGGAACGACAGACCAGCCACCGACGGCTGCGGCGCGCTGGTCGTCATGCCGGTCTGACCCGAATCCTCTTCTACCGCAGAGGTAACCACGCACCCGGGTACCGGATCGTGGATATTGTTGTTGGGCAGTGGATTCAACGACCGGGCTTCCCCCGCCGCCGATGAAGACCTTCGGCCCGATGATCCCCCGCCGCCTCGCGGTGCGCTCGAGATCCCGATACCGTGGCGGGCGCTGAGGTTGATCATTTCCTATCGCTGCTGTGCGGAGAGTGCCTCGGGGATGGGAGTATCGCCATCGCCGAACTCGATCATGCGCCCGGCAGTCGAGGCGTCGTCGTCCAGTACTCCAGCGATTACGAGGGCCACGTTGGCCCGAGAGGTGCGGTGGTGTGCGTCGGAGTGCTGGCCGGAGACGACATCGATCTTGCCGCTGGGCTCGTCCAAGGTCAGGAGGCCAGGAGCGACGATCGTCCAGTCCAGGCCCGAAGCCCGCAGGTGGTCGTCCGCGTCGGCCTTGGCCTGGGCGTAGGGGTAGAACGGATCGTCCGCGGGCACGCCGTGGTCCTGGCCGGCGCCCATGTACGACACCATGACGAAGCGCCTCACCCCGGCCTTCTGGGCGGCGTCGATGGTCCGGATCGCCGCGTCCCGGTCGACGGCGTAGGTTCGCTCCGGGTTGCCTCCGCCGGCCCCGGCACTCCACACCACGGCGTCCTGGCAGCGCAACTGCTCGGCGATCTCGTCGACGGAGAGCTTCTCGACGTCGGCGACCACAGCAGTCGCGCCGGTCTGCTCGACGTCGTCGGTGTGGTGGGGGTTACGGAAGATGCTGGTGACGTCGTTGCCACCGGACTGCAGCAGCGGCGCCAGGATGAGCGCGATCTTGCCGTGGCCGCCGATGATGGACACGCGGGACATAGCAGTTCTCCCTTGAAAGGGGTTCTCCTTGAAGGACGGGAACCCATCTCGATGGCAGATTACGCCCCGCCCCTCCCGCACACGGCGATCCCCGGGAATGCGGTCCCGGAGTTAGTCCACTACGGCTTCCTCTGTTCTGCGACACGGCATGGCGTGGATTACTGCAACGTACGCTGACGACGTGACACCGGACGACGAGGATTTCCTCACCGAGCTGTACCAGGCACTGCATCAGGAAGCTGTCGGTCCGGAGTCTCCATACTATGTCGCTCTCGAAAGGCTGCCGGGCAACGTACTCGGGCAGGATGCCGTTCCGCGCCTGGGGCGAGAGATACGACGCAGCACAGTAGGCAATGCCTTCTTCTTGTCCGGGTTGCGCGGCTCGGGAAAGTCGAGTCAGCTCAAGCGGCTGCGCAGGGACCTCGGCGAGATCGGCTTCGCTGTCCTGATGGCGGACGCGGAGAACTACCTCGACCTGCGCCGGCCCCTCGACGTCACGCAGATGCTTTTCTTTCTCGTCGGCGCAATTTGGGACGAAGCCGTCGAGCTCGGTTGGCTCGAGCGCGATGCCGTCACCGGCGGTGGATGGGACCGACTCAAGGACTGGCTGAAGTCGCTGCCCAACCGGATCACGCCAACGGAACTCGAGGTCGGTGGCGAGGTCGGCATTCCCGAGGTCGTGAAAGGTAATGTGGTCCTGCGCGCCGAGATTCGCGAGAATCCGGACTTCGTCAAGAAGCTCGACTCCTTCCTGCGGGGACGTCAGGCAGAGCTGCTCGGGGAGGCCCGGCGCATCGTCGCCGACATGGTCGAGGCCATTCGAGTCCGGTGGACGGGGGATTCGTGGAAGGGCCTGGTCGTCATCGTCGACTCGCTCGACCACAACAGGGCTATCGAGACGGAGAACTTCAACGACGTTCGCCGAGCCCTGGCCAACCTGTTCGACCTCGACCGCGACAAGCTGATCCTGCCGTCGTGCAGGATGGTGTTCACGCTCCCGAGTTACGTAAGAGCGACGGGGGCCGGCGCACGCTACCTGACGAACGTCAAGGTTCTTGAGCGCGAGGGCAATCCGTACGCGCCGGGGGTCGATGCACTCCGCGAGATTCTCCGCAAGCGTGTGCCAGGTCGAGCACTCGACCGACTGTTTGCGGACGACGCGTTGGTCGAGCAGCTGATCTTGGCTTCTGGCGGCCACCTGAGGATGCTGCTCGGTCTCGCCGTCGAGCTGATCACCCAGGCAGAGGTGCTTCCCGTCGATATGCCAACGGTCGAGTCGTCGATCCAGCAGGTACGCAACACCTTGCTGCCGATACCGTTCGACCAACTCGCCCTCTTGCGCACGGTATCGGACACCCAGCAGCTTCCGCTCGGTTCGGAGGACGAGTGGCACATCGTCGCAGAACTGCTCAACGAACGATTGGTCCTGGGATATCAGAACGGGGAGCCCTGGTACTGCGTCCATCCGTTGCTGCGCGACAGAGTAGACCGCGACAGAGAAGAAGATGCCACAACCCGAACGTGAGCCGGAGTTTCTCCCTGCCGCCGGCGAGGACGCGTGGGCGCGACTGCGCCGACACCTCGACCGGGCGAACCGGTTCTGGCTGTGTTTCCTGCTGACCGCGGACGTTCACCAGGAACGGATTCTGCGGGAGCGAGCCGACGCGAATCGCCGCCGGCGCGTGCAACCCTTTGCGCTCTACCGCGCCACCCAGCCATCGGAGCTCGTGGAGTACGCGATCCAATTGGAAGGCAGCGGCCCTCCGCCGCCGGGCTGCAGCTGGATCACCGCACCACTGTCGGCGTCCGACGAGTGGCTCAGCGCATGGCGCGGACTGCTCTACGGGCTGAACGGACGCCGTGACGTTCTGCGGCGCCGGTTGGGCGGACTCGTCATTGCCGCACCTCCTGCTGTCAAGGTGCTTGCCCAGCGCGAAACCAGCGACCTGTGGTCGGTGCTCGACCTCTTGATCGAGTTGGTTCCCGTCCCGGTCCAGGCCGAGGTCACGCCGCGCGCGAACGACGTCGCGCCCCCCGATCCAGGACGCGCGCGGACGGTCGGGCTGCAGCTCGGAGACGCACCGGGTGAAATCCTCGACCGTGCGCTCGAGCTTCTCGAACGCCCGCCTGCCGATCTGGCCACCGTGGCCCGAGCGCGGGCGTCGAGGCTGATCATGGATGCGGCACGAGCCGGCGCCGCGGACGTGGCCGCAGTCGTGGCATTGCGGCTGGTTGTCGGACTGATCGACCAAGGCGACGAGGTGGCCGCCTTCGACCTGGCGCGCACCATCCTGAGATATCCGGTCAACGACAGCACCCGCATCGCATTATTCGATGTGGCGGCAGATCTCGCTGTGTCCGCCGGCGAGCTGGACGTCGCGTTCGAGTACGCGGCGGAATCTGCTCGATTGCAGGACCGAAAGGCCGACCGTGTCTCCACGCCCGAAGCCCAGCGCGACCTCGCGATCAGCCTGAACAAGGTCGGCGACATACTCACCGCCCTCGGCGACCCCACCGCCGCCCTCGACCACTACCGCCGCTCCCTTGACATCGCCGAACAACTCGCCGAGCGCATCCCCACCCCCGAAGCCCAGCGCGACGTCTCGATCAGCCTCGAAAGGGTCGGCGACACGCTCACCGCCCTCGGCGACCCCACCGCCGCCCTCGACCACTACCGCCGCTCCCTGCACATCCGCGAGCAACTCGTCGAGCATGTCCCGACTCCCGAAGCCCATCGCGACCTCGCGATCAGCCTCGACATCGTCGGCGACATGCTCA
Source organism: Aldersonia sp. (assembly GCA_036524855.1). Lineage (GTDB taxonomy): Bacteria > Actinomycetota > Actinomycetes > Mycobacteriales > Mycobacteriaceae > Aldersonia. Next base: position 28,621 of record DATDBL010000019.1, read on the forward strand.
CCGCCCTCGGCGACCCCACCGCCGCCCTCGACCACTACCGCCGCTCCCTGCACATCCGCGAGCAACTAGTCGAGCATGTCCCGACTCCCGAAGCCCAGCGCGACCTCGCGATCAGCCTCGACAACGTCGGCGACACGCTCACCGCCCTCGGCGACCCCACCGCTGCCCTCGACCACCACCGCCGCTCTTCGCAGCTCCGCGAGCAACTCGCCGACCCCATCCCCACCCCCGAAGCCGACCCGTAGTCTCCAACTACCGGCCAGGCGTCCCACGGCGCGTCGACGAGCCGGATGATCCGTTCCATGAGTGCGTCGTAGGCGACGTGGTTGTCGATGAGGTCGGCGAACTGGTTCTGGGCGCGTCCGATCAGCATCGGCCGGTAGCTCACTGCGTGTTGTCCCACCCGGGCAGCGGGACAAGGTCTTCGGGGCGGGTGCGGCGCGCGGCCTGTGCGGCGGCGTCGAATCCGGGGTCGCTGTAGGCGGCGGCGCGGAGCCGCCAGCGGTGCAGGAGGGCGCGCAGCGGGGGACATTGCCCGACTTCGCGGGCAGCGTCGAGTCCGGACCGGTACTCGGCGAGGAATTGGTCGTGCCACCGGTCCGGTAGCAGCGCGAGGATCTGCGCGGGGTCGTCCGGATCCGGTTGTGGTGGGCAGTGATTCTGCGGTCAACTCAGCCACCCACTCCGAGCTGTGCCGGGAGTGCGACCTCGACTGTCCGCCCGCCGAGGCGGGCGGTGATGGTCACCTCGGTAGCTCCGGCGGCGGCCAGGTAGTTGGCCAGCGTTGACAGCAGCAGATCGTCGCGCGCCTCCAGTCCGGAGACCGCGGCCTGTTTGATGCCCATCCGCTGCGCCAGCTCGGTCTGGGTCAGCTGCGCCGCACGCCGGATTGCTGCCAGCCCCATCGCATGGGCGCGATCGGCCTGGGAAATCTCCGCGCGAATTGCCTTCACCCGCTGCGCAGTGTCGGGGTCGGCCAGCTTCTTCGCCAGCCGCTCGTTGCCACGCACGAACGTGGCCTGATCCTCATCACTCATGGTTGCTCACCCCATCTCGGTGTCAGTCGCCCGCTTCCACGCCTCGATCGCGGCGTCCGCTCGCGGGCCGACGCTGTCGCCGACTCGACGGCCGGTGCGCAGTCCAGCTCAACCAGCACCTGCAACTGCGCCAACAGCAGATCCCGACGCAGCCGATCAACATCACCCGCCGCAGCCGACTCCTCCAACCGAGTTAGGTAGTCGTCGAATTCCCGCGACCAATCGATCAACACGACCCAATATTGCTAGCGTGCAATATTGCTTGCAAGCGTCACAGCGAGTGCGGCCGCGCGAAGGACGGCGAGCGCCGGGCGGCAGCACCCCGCGTCCTCGGGATACCCTGTCGCGCGGGCGCTGGATGCGATCGGCGACAACGCCTCCGCACGTGCCTATCGCCTACGCGAAAAAAACTTTCCAACTACCCTGACGGGTGAACAGCCAGCCGCGCCAGGTACTCCGCGACGCGGGGCTCGTCCCAGCCGTGCGCCTCGGCGACACCCTCGCCGATGGTGCGCAGATACTTCCGAGCGGGGGCGCGCGGCGCGACGTCGTGCAGGCCGACGGCACTGGTGAAGGTCAGCATTGGGTGCCCGTCGCGCACGCCGACCTCGAGCAGGCGGTCGTAGACGGGTGGCTCCTGGGCGCGGATGTCGTCGAACTGTTCGGCCGTCACCAGATAGGCGCGGGCGGGGGTCGGGCCGCGGACCTCGGGGTCGTAGAACGCCCGCCCGCCGCCCCACACCCTCGACTCGCCGGCGAAGAACACGCACCCGGGCAGCATGAACGCCAACGACCTGGCGGGAAGGGACGGGTCGCGGGCGCCGCGGTGGGACAGCCGGCCGCCCGGCGGGCAGCCTCCGGTGAGGTAGCAGGCCAGCCGTGCGGCGGCCATGTTGGATCCGTACGCCACGTACCAGACCGACCCGTGAGTGATTAAAGAGTCCATGCACTCGTTAACCACTCACGGGTGGGGCTCAGCGTTGCGCGACCGCGGTCGGGTGGATGGGGGCGGGCAGGGCGGTGCGGCCCTCGAGGTAGCGGTCGACGGCGGACGCGCACGCGCGACCTTCGGCGATCGCCCACACGATCAGCGACTGACCGCGACCCATGTCGCCGGCGACGAAGACGCCGTCGACGGAGGTCGCCCAGCCGTCGTCGCGTTTGACGTTGCCGCGCTCGGTGATCTCGACCCCGAGCCCGTCGAGCAGGCCCGGACGCTCGGCGCCGGTGAAGCCCATTGCGAGCAGCACAAGATCGGCCTCGAGCGTGAACTCCGAGCCCTCGACCTTCTGGAAGCGGCCGTCCACCAGCTCCACCTCGTGCGCCACGAGCCCGGTCACCCTGCCGTCCACACCGACGAAGCGCTCCGTGTTCACCGAGTAGACGCGCTCACCGCCTTCCTCGTGCGCAGACGACACCCGGTAAATCATCGGGTAGGTCGGCCACGGGTTGGCATCCGAGCGCAGCTCCGGCGGGCGGGGCATGATCTCGAACTGGTGCACACTCTCCGCGTCCTGGCGGTGCGAGGTGCCCAGGCAGTCCGCGCCGGTGTCGCCGCCGCCGATGATGACGACCTTCTTGCCCTGCGCGGTGATCGGCGGCTGGCCGTCCGCGTCGAGGACGTCGTCTCCGTGCTGGACCCGGTTCGACCACGGCAGGAACTCCATCGCCTGATGGATGCCGTCGAGCTCACGCCCCGGGATCGGAAGGTCACGCGCGACGGTCGCACCGCCGGCGAGCACGATCGCGTCGTAGTCGCGACGCAGCACGGCCGCGGTGATGTCCTTACCGACGTTGACGCCGGTCCGGAAGACCGTGCCCTCGGCCTCCATCTGGGCGAGGCGGCGGTCGATGTGCCGCTTCTCCATCTTGAACTCGGGGATGCCGTAGCGCAGCAGGCCGCCGATGCGGTCGTCACGCTCGAACACCGTGACAGTGTGGCCGGCGCGCGTGAGCTGTTGCGCCGCAGCGAGTCCCGACGGACCCGAGCCGACAACCGCGACCTTCTTACCGGAGAGCCCGGTGGGATACACGGGAGTGACCCAGCCGTGCTCGAAGGCGTGGTCGATGATCTCGACCTCGACCTGCTTGATCGTGACCGGGTCCTGATTGATGCCGAGCACGCAGGACGCCTCGCACGGAGCCGGGCACAGCCGCCCGGTGAACTCCGGGAAGTTGTTGGTCGCGTGCAGTCGCTCGATCGCCTCGCGCCACCGGCCCATGTAGACCAGGTCGTTCCACTCGGGGATCAGGTTCCCGAGCGGGCAGCCGTTGTGGCAGAACGGAATCCCGCAGTCCATGCACCGGCTGGCCTGGTCGCGCAGGGTCGGGTCGTCGAAATCCTCGTAGACCTCTTTCCAGTCGAGCAGGCGCAACGACACGGGGCGACGCTTCGGCACTTGCCGGGCGGTGTGCTTCATAAATCCGCTGGGGTCACCCACGCGCTGCCTCCATAATCGCCTCGTCCACGTCCACCCCGTTGCGCTGCGCCTCGGAGATCGCGAGCAGGACCTTCTTGTAGTCGCGCGGCATCACCTTGACGAAGTGATTCACCTGCTGCGACCAGTCGCTCGAAATGCGTTCGGCAACAGGGGAACCGGTCTCGTCACGATGGCGCGCGATGATATCGCGCAGCCAGGTGAAGTCGTCGCCGGAGAGTTCCTCGAGGTCGACGAGTTCGGAGTTCAGGTTCGCCTCGAAGGTGCCGTCCGGGTTGTAGACGTATGCCACGCCACCGGACATGCCCGCGCCGAAGTTGCGCCCGGTCTCGCCGAGGATCACGACCTTGCCGCCGGTCATGTACTCGCAGCCGTGGTCACCCACGCCCTCGACGACCGCGGTGGCGCCCGAGTTGCGCACGCAGAACCGTTCCCCGACCACGCCGCGGATCAGCGTCTCGCCGCTGGTGGCACCGAACAGGATCACGTTGCCGGCGATGATGTTCTCCTCGGCGACGAACTCCGCCGGGGCGTCCAGCGCGGGCCGGACCACCAGGTGCCCGCCCGAAAGACCCTTGCCGACATAGTCGTTCGCGTCACCGAACACTCGCAGCGTGATACCCGCCGGGACGAACGCACCGAAGCTGTTCCCGGCGGAGCCGGTCAGCGTGATGTCGATGGTGTCGTCGGGCAGGCCGGCGCCGCCGTACAGCTTGGTGACCTCGTGGCCGAGCATGGTGCCGACGGTGCGGTTCACATTGGTGATCTTGGTTTCGATCTTCACCGGCCGACCACGCTCGAGCGCCGGCTTCGACTCGGCGATCAGGGTCTGATCCAGCGCCTTGTCCAGACCGTGATCCTGCGTCTTGGTGCAGTAGAGATCCTGCTTCATGAAGGGTGTCTCGAGGCTGGCGAGGATCGGTGAGAGGTCCAGCTTGCTCGCCTTCCACACCTCGCGCGCCTGGGTCGTGTCGAGCATTTCGACCCGTCCGATCGCCTCGTTCAACGTGCGGAAACCCAACTGTGCCAGCAGTTCCCGCACTTCCTCCGCGATGAACAGGAAGAAGTTCTCGACGAACTCCGGCTTGCCGGTGAACCGCTCGCGCAGCACCGGGTTCTGCGTCGCCACGCCGACCGGACAGGTGTCGAGATGACACACCCGCATCATGATGCAGCCCGAGACCACCAGCGGCGCGGTGGCGAAGCCGAACTCCTCGCCGCCGAGCAGGGCGGCGATCATGACGTCGCGGCCGGTCTTGAGCTGACCATCCACCTGAACGACGATCCGGTCGCGAAGGCCGTTGAGCAGCAGCGTCTGCTGGGTCTCGGCGAGGCCGAGTTCCCAGGGACCGCCCGCGTGCTTCATCGACGTCAGCGGGGTCGCGCCGGTGCCGCCGTCGTGCCCGGAGATGAGCACGACGTCCGAGTGCGCCTTGGACACGCCCGCGGCGACCGTGCCGACACCGGGTTCGGAGACAAGTTTCACGTGAATCCGAGCACCCGGGTTGGCGTTCTTCAGGTCGTGGATCAGCTGCGCGAGGTCCTCGATCGAGTAGATGTCGTGGTGCGGCGGCGGCGAGATCAGCCCGACGCCGGGCGTGGAGTGGCGCACCTCCGCGACCCACGGGTACACCTTGTGCGCCGGAAGCTGGCCGCCCTCACCGGGCTTCGCGCCCTGCGCCATCTTGATCTGGATGTCGGTGCAATTGGTGAGATAGTGCGCGGTGACGCCGAAGCGCCCCGACGCGACCTGCTTGATCGCGCTGCGCCGCCAGTCGCCGTTCTCGTCGGCCTCGAACCGGGCCGGGCTCTCGCCGCCCTCACCACAGTTCGAGCGCCCGCCGAGACGGTTCATCGCGATGGCGAGCGTCTCGTGGGCCTCGGCGCTGATCGACCCGTAGCTCATCGCGCCCGTGGAGAACCGCCTGACGATCTCGGTCGCCGGCTCCACCTCGTCGATCGAGATCGGTTCGCGCTCTTCGGTCTTGAATCGGAACAGGCCACGCAGCGACGCCAGCCGCTCGGACTGGTCGTCGACCAGCTTGGTGTACTCCTTGAAGATCGAATACCGACCCGAGCGCGTCGCATGCTGCAGCTTGAACACGGTATCCGGGTTGAACAGGTGGTATTCGCCCTCGCGGCGCCACTGATATTCGCCGCCGATCTCGAGTTCGCGGTGCGACCGCTCCTTCGGGTTGGCCAGGTACGCGGTGGCGTGCCGGGTGGCGACGTCGGCGGCGATCTCGTCGAGACCGATGCCGCCGAGGTGGCTGCGCAGGCCGGTGAAGTACTCGTCGACCAGTTCCTGCGACAGGCCGATCACCTGGAACAACTGCGCACCGGTGTAGGAGGCGAGGGTGGAGATGCCCATCTTGGACATCACCTTCAGCACGCCCTTTCCTGCCGCCTTGATGTAGTTGGCGACCGCCTTGTCGAACTCGATGCCGGTGAGCGAGCCGCGCTCGAGCATGTCCTCGATCGACTCGAAGGCCATATACGGGTTGATCGCGGCGGCGCCGAATCCGACGAGCATCGCCATGTGGTGCACCTCGCGGGCGTCGCCGGCCTCCACGATCAGCCCGACCATGGTGCGGGTGCGTTCCCGCACGAGGTGGTGGTGCACGGCGGCGGTGAGCAGCAGCGACGGGATCGGCGCCAGTTTCTCGTTCGACTCGCGGTCCGACAGCACGATGATCCGCGCGCCACCCGAGATCGCGGCGCTGACCTGGGCCTGGATCGCGTCGAGCGACCGGCGCAGCCCGGCGCCGCCCTCGGCGACCGGGTACAGGCCGCGCACGACCACCGACCGCAATTCCTGCTGGTCGTTCTCGTCGTTGATATGAACGAGCTTGGCGAGTTCGTCGTTGGTCAGGATCGGCTGGCAGAGCACGATCTGCTTGCACGAATCCGGACCAGGGCTGAGCAGGTCGCCCTCCGGGCCCACCCCGCTACCGAGGGCAGTCACGACCTCCTCGCGGATCGCGTCCAGCGGCGGGTTCGTGACCTGCGCGAACAGCTGCGAGAAGTAGTCGAACAACAGCCGCGGCCGCGCCGACAGCACCGCGATCGGGGTATCTGTGCCCATCGAGCCGATCGCTTCGACGCCGGTCTTGGCCATCGGCGAGACGAGGATGCTCAGCTCCTCGTTGGTGTAGCCGAAGATCTGCTGCCGGATCAGCACCCGGTCGTGCGGCATGTGGACGTGCGGGCGGTCGGGCAGGTCGGCGAGCGCGGTCTGGCCGGCGTCGAGCCACTGCTGATACGGGTGCTCGGCCGCGAGCGTGTCCTTGATCTCCTCGTCGGCGACTATGCGGCCCTGCGCGGTGTCGACCAGGAACATGCGGCCCGGCTGCAGGCGCACCTTCTTGATCACCTTCGACGGCTCGATGTCGAGCACGCCGACCTCGGACGCCATCACGACGAGGCCGTCGTCGGTGACCCAGATCCGGCTCGGCCGCAGGCCGTTGCGATCGAGGACGGCGCCGACGACGGTGCCGTCGGTGAACGTGACCGACGCCGGTCCGTCCCACGGCTCCATCAGCGCGGCGTGGTACTCGTAGAACGCCCGGTGAGCGGGCTTCATGCTCTCGTGGCGCTCCCACGCCTCGGGGATCATCATCAGCACGGCGTGCGGCAGACTGCGGCCGCCGAGGTGCAGTAGTTCGAGCACCTCGTCGAACCGGGCGGTGTCGCTGGCGCCGGGCGTGCAGACCGGGAAGATCTTCTCCAGCGCCTGCGCACCGCCGAACACCTCGGAGGTGATCAGCGACTCGCGGGCCCGCATCCAGTTCTCGTTGCCGGTGACGGTGTTGATCTCACCGTTGTGCGCGATCCGGCGGAACGGGTGCGCGAGCGGCCAGGATGGGAACGTGTTCGTCGAGAACCGGGAATGCACCAGGCCGAGTGCGCTCTCCACCCGATCATCCTGCAGGTCGAGGTAGAACGCCTTGAGCTGCGGCGTGGTGAGCATGCCCTTGTAGACGATGGTCCGACTGGAGAGGCTCGGGAAGTACACGTGCTCGGGCACCGGCTCGCCCCGGGTGATCCGGGTGGTGATCTCGTGCTCGATGCGCTTGCGGATGACGTAGGCCCGGCGCTCGAGGTCGATCCCGGTGAGCTTGGTGCGCGACCCCGACTTGGGACCGATGAAGATCTGCCGCAGCGTCGGCATCGCGTCCCGGGCCAGCGCACCCAGCGACGAATCCTCCGTCGCCACGGCGCGCCAGCCGAGCACCTCGAGGCCTTCCTCCTCGACGATCTGCTCGACGCCGATGGCGGCCTTGCGCGCCTCGGCGCGGGCCTGCGGCAGGAAGGCGATACCGGTGATGTATTCGCCCTCGGGCGGCAGGTCGAAGTCGAGGACGGCGCGGTAGAACTTGTCCGGGACCTGGATCAGGATGCCCGCACCGTCACCGGTGTTGGGCTCCGCGCCGGCCGCGCCTCGATGCTCGAGGTTCAGCAGCGCGGTGATCGCCTTGTCGACGATGTCGCGGCTGCGACGGCCGTGCATGTCGACGACGAACGCGACGCCACAGGAGTCGTGCTCGTTGGCCGGGTCGTAGAGGCCGATCGGCCCGGGGGACCTGTGGCCTGGGAGTTGGCTCATACCTAACCTTCGTATGCCTCGACAACCAGCTTCGTCGATGGTCGTCCCGGTGCATTCAATCTGCAGTTGTCCGCCCGAGGGGGTACCAAGGGCCGACCCCGCGGCGCGTGCTACGGCGGCGCGGGGAGGTGTGAGTCGCAACGATAAGTCAGAACCCGCGTCCAGCACCAAATAAGGACGCCCTAATTCACGCGTTCACCTGGGATTTCTCGGCTCCGTTGCCGGCTGTGTCCCCAATGGGTTCAGTGTAGAGCAGCCTGGCAAGTCGACTTGACTGATCGGTAACCTCTCGGCTCGCTCGGCCATAGGCTCGCCTTGTGCTCGACTGGTACCGCGTCGCCATCCTCGACACCGGGCGCTCGGCCGCCGTGTGGGCGCTGCTCGGCTTCGTCGTCACCTTCGGGGTGACCCGCTGGATCACCGTGACCATTCGCGCGCGCAAGGCCAAACAGGCGACCTCGAGCGGACCGATCAAGGACATCCACATCGGCGGCGTGCACGTGCACCACCAGGTGTGGGGGATCCTGATGGTGCTCGTGACCGGCCTGCTGCAGTTCCGCTTCTCCCCCGCCTCGCCGTGGGTGGAGGTGCTCGCGACGCTGTTCGGCGTCGGGGCGGCGTTGGCGCTCGACGAGTTCGCGCTGTGGCTGCACCTCGAGGACGTGTACTGGTCGGAGGAGGGTCGCAAGTCGATCGATGCCGTGCTGGTCGCCGTCGTCGTCGGTCTGGCCCTGCTGGTGGCGACGTCGCCGGTCGGTCTCGACGAGCAGGACAGCGCGTCGGGGGTCGTCGGCGTCGCCGTGACGATCCTGATCCACATCTCGTTCGTAGTCGTGTGTCTGCTCAAGGGGAAGCTGGTGACGGGGCTGGTCGGGCTGCCGATGCCGATCTTCGCGTTCGTCGGCGCGTGCCGGATCGCCCAACCCGATTCGTTCTGGGCCCGGCGCTTCTATCGCGACAAACCAAGGAAACTGGCGAAGTCACAGCATCGTTATCACCGTCTGGTCACGCGCCGGGAACGGTTGCGCGACACCTTCGGTGGCCGGGTGTGACGATCTTGTGAACCCCGTCACTCGGGCCGGTCTGCGGGGGGTCGGGCGGGCGTTCAGGTGTCACTCTGGCTGAAAGACCCGTGAGTGGGAGGCGAGATGCTCGGTCGAGGATTGGTCTGGCTCGGGGGCGGCCAGTGGTCGGCGGCACACACCGCGCCGGCGCGCGCGGAACGGTCGGCGTACGCGGTCGCGGGCGGGGTGGTCGCGCTGGTCGCGCTGCTCGCCTGGTTGGTCGTGACGCTGGCGCTGGTCGAGGCGACGTCGTGGCCGGCGGTGGTTGCCGGGGCGGTCGGGGTGCTGCTCGGCGCTCTCGTCGCGGCGGTGCTGCGGGCCGTGGCAGCCAGCCCAGCCGCGCGAACCAGCGGGTGGTGGGGACGGATCGCGGCCGCGTGCGCGCTGGGTCTGCTGGTCGGGGAGATCGCGACAACGGTGCTGCTCTCGGGTGCGGTCGACCGAAAGCTCGCCGAGGAGGCCGCGCTTGCCTCGCCGCCGGCCGTCGTGGCGGCGGAGTCGCAGCTGGCGCAGGCGCAGGCGGCGCGCACGGGCCTGGACACGGCGGTCGACGACGCCCTTGCGCACCGCGACAACGCACTGGTCGTGGCGCGTTGCGAGTACAACCCGACGCCCGAGTGCCCGACCACGTCCATCACCGGGGTACCGGGAGCCGGACCGGAGACGACGAGTTCGAACGAACTGCTCGACGACGCGCAATCCGAACTCCTCGCCGCGTTCGACGACCGTCGCGCCGGGATTCCGTCCGCCGACGCCGCGCTCGCCGCCGCGACGGCCGACCTGTCCGCCGCGCGTGCGCAGGCAGCGGCGAACGTCGATACCGGGCTCGGGTCGCGGTGGGTTGCGATGAACTCGTACACGCTGTCGAACCCCTCGGCAGGCGCGTTGCGAGTGCTGACCGACGCCGTGTTCGTGTTCCTCGCGCTGCTGCCGTTGCTGCTGCGGCGCTGGCGCGGCGAGACGGCCCTGGACCGCCAGATCGCCGTGGACACCGCGCTCGACCGGGCACGGACCGACGCGGAGATACGGCAGATCGCGCCCAGGCGCGCCGGCGGGATCGACGGCAGCGTCGTGGAAGGAAGCGTAGTACAGGAGGAGCCCATGGAACCGTCGAACGAACTCGCGCCCAGCCCCCGACCCACTGCCGACCGCACCCCGGCGTTGCCCGGGCCGCTGCCGGCGCTGACGCGCTTCGTCCGGCCGCTGGTGCCGCCGGTTGTGGCGAACGTCGTCGAGGGCGCGGTGGACACCGCCCGCAACCCGATCCGTGCCGTGCGGCAGATGATCGAGGAGGTGGAGGAGATCACCCTCACCCTCAAGCGCACCACGCGGGTCACCGTGCACACTGAGGAGAATCCGGGTCCGGTGCAGGTCGCGGAGCGCGTGGTGATCGACGTGCCTGCCGTCGAGACGCCACCGCTCGAGACGTCACTGCTCGAGCCGCCGGCGCCCCGGCAGGCCGTCGGCGTCCGACGCGCCGCCGCCCTTCTGACCCGCAGAAGCCCCCGGGAGTTGCCCCCGGGGGCCTGACGCTCAGCGCCGGTGCAGTCGCGCGGCGTTGACCGCCGCGACCGCGAGCACCATGACGGTGATGGCCGATGCCAGGTGCATGCCGGTCACGAACGACTCCTGCACGGACGTCAGGAACGATGCCGGATCGGTGAGGTCGGGCGCGACCGAGGCCGCGGCACCGACAGTCTCGCGGGCGCTCGCCGCCTGCTCACCGGTGAGCGCGGTGACATCGAGGCCGCGCCGGAACACGCCCATCACGACGCTGCCGAGCACCGCGACACCCATCGCCGCGCCCAGTTCGTAGGCGGTCTCCGCGACCGCCGACGCCGCCCCGGCACGCGCGGTCGGGACCGAGCTGACCACCAGGTCGGAGGTCGTGGTCAGGGCGACGCCGACGCCGGCGCCGATCACGAAGAAGCCGACGACGAATACCACCGGGGAGCCGGACGACAGGGCCGTACCCGACGATGGGGTCGCGAGCAGCATCGCCGCGCCGACGGCCGTCGTCGTGACCGACCCGGCGAGGACGTGGCCCGCCCGCCAGCGGCGCAGCAGCCAGGCCGCGGCCAGCGAGCCGATGACGCTCATCGCGGTGCCGGGCAGCATCAGCAGACCCGCGGTCAGTGGCGACACCCCGAGCACGACCTGCAGGTACTGCGCGCCGAAGAACAGCACGCCGGCGAGCGCGAAGATCGAGAGGAAGTCGGTCACGATCGCGGTGCGGAACATCGGCCGCGCGAACAACTGCAGGTCGATCATCGGGTCGGCGAGGCGTCGCTGCCGGCGGACGAACGCCCAGCCGGCGAACAGGCCTGCCGCACCGACGATCAGGTACTCGGCCGAGAACCCGTGCGCCGCGGTCTCCTTCACCGCATAGACGATCGGGATCATGGTCAGGATCGACAGCAGGCTCGACGGCACGTCGAAGCGGCCCGGCTTCGGGTCGCGCGACTCGGGGATGACCAGCGGGCCGAGCGCGACCAGCGCGAGCATCACCGGGATGTTGACCAGGAACACCGAGCCCCACCAGAAGTGCTCGAGCAGCCAACCACCGAGCAGTGGGCCGGCCGCGGCACCGCCGCCGGCCATCGCGGACCAGACCGCGATCGCAGTGGTGCGCTGGCGGGCGTCGACGAACATCGCGCGGATCAGGCCGAGAGTGGCGGGCATCAGCGTCGCGCCCGCGATGCCCTGCAGCACACGCGCGGCGATCAGCATCGCCGGCGTCACCGCGAAGGCGGCGAGCACCGACGCGAGTCCGAAGCCGACGGCGCCGATGAGCAGCAGTCGGCGTCGTCCGATCCGGTCGCCGAGGGTGCCCATCGTCACGAGCAGGCCGGCGAGGACGAACGAATAGACGTCGATGATCCACAGCAGCTGGGTGCCGCTCGGGGCCAGGTCGGCGCTGATGAACGGCAACGCGACGTCGAGGACCGTGGCGTCGATCGCGATGAGCAGCACCGCGAACGCGAGCACGACCAAGCCGACCCAGTCCCGGGTGGTCGCGCGGGTTGCGACGGCTCGGACCGGGTTGTGAGTCTGGACCGTCATGGTTTCACCTCTTCGTAAGTATGTGGCTGGCTGAACCGTCCAGCCGGTACAGTCCCAGAAATCTAGCACGTCCAACCGTCCGGACGGTACAGTTATTTCCTGTGGCGGCCGACACCAGAGACCGGATCCTCGATGCGCTCGAGCAACTCCTGCTCGATCGGGGCGTGCAGCAGGTGACGCTCGAGGCGGTCGCGGAGGCCGCCGGGGTCTCCAAGGGCGGATTGCTCTACCACTTCGGCAGCAAGGACGTGCTGCTCGCGGGCATGGTCCGCCGGCTCGGCGAGCGCTCGGATCAGCAGTTGGCCGAGGGCGTCGAATCGGGTGAGTCGGTCGCCGAGTGGTTCCTGCAACTGCCCGGCGCGTCCGACACCACCGAGTTGGCCCTGTTCCGCTCGATGCTCGCGGTGATGCGCAGCATCGACGGCCCGCACTCCGAGGTGCAGGAGGCGCTGTCGCAGGTGCTGCGGTCGTGGGATTCGGGGCTGCGGCGCGAGATCGGGGACCCGGTGCAGGCCGAGATCGTCCGCCTCGTCGGCGACGGCATCTACCTCGGCGCGCTGCTCGGCCTGCCCCCCACCGACCCCGAGCTGCATCGACAGGTGGTCGCGCGGTTGCTGGGTCGCTGACCGGCCGAGTGCGTGCCTCACTTTCGGGTCGACGGTCGCCCTCAGCTGCACGCTCCGCCTCCGCCGCGGACCGCGCACACTGGACTCGTGGGTACCCAACTGGTTTGGTTCCGCCGCGATCTGCGGCTGCACGATCTGCCGACGCTCGCGAGCGCCGCCGCCGCATCGGACACCGTCGCCGCGGTATTCCTGCTCGACGACCACCTGCTGCGGCCGGGACCGCGACGCACCTTCCTGCTCGGGTGTCTGCGCAGCCTCGACCGCGGGCTGAGTGGACGTCTGCTCGTCGCCCACGGTGATCCCGTCGACGTCGTCCCCGCGCTCGTCCGCGAACTCGACGCGAGCGCGGTGCACGTCTCCGCTGATCACGGCCCGTACGGTTCCCGCCGCGACGCTCACGTCGAACGGACCCTCGGCGGCATCCCGCTGGTGCGCACCGGATCGCCCTATGCCGTCTCGCCCGGACGTGTCGTGAAGAGCGACGGCACCCCGTGCAAGGTGGTTCACCCCATTCCGGCGTGCCTGGCTCGAGCACGGCTGGAGAGCCCCGGCGCTCACGGGCCGGAGGCCGTGAACTGGGTCGACCCGAGCGCAATCTCCCTGCGGGTCGGCATCCCCGAGGGCGATGCCGGCGAGCACCTACCCACCGCCGGTGAGCGCGCGGCCCTGCGACGGTGGACGAGATTTCGCGACGAGTCGCTTGACCGCTACGACACCGACCGCGACCGGCGCGATCTGGACGGCACCAGCAGATTGCCGCCGTATCTGAAGTTCGGGTGCCTGCATCCACGCACTCTCCTGCACGATCTGCGCGACCGCACCGATCCCGGTGCGAATGCCCTACGCAGCGAGTTGTGCTGGCGGGAGTTCTACGGCGACGTCCTGCACCACCGGCCCGACACCGCGCGGCGCAACTACAACCATCGCTTCGATGCGATCCGGTACGACAGCGGGCCCGACGCCGCCGTCGCGTTCGCCGCGTGGCAGCAGGGCCGCACGGGATTTCCGATCGTCGACGCGGGCATGCGGCAGCTGCTCGCGCAGGGGTGGATGCACAATCGGGTGCGCATGATCGTCGCGTCGTTCCTCACGAAGGACCTGCACCTTCCATGGTGGTGGGGCGCACGGTATTTCATGGCGCACCTGGTCGACGGTGATCTCGCCTCGAATCAGCACGGCTGGCAGTGGACGGCCGGCTGCGGTACCGATGCGGCCCCCTATTTCCGGGTGTTCAATCCAACCGCACAGGGCGAGAGGTTCGACCCTGCGGGTGACTACGTGCGCCGCTGGGTACCCGAACTACGGGGTATCGGCGGCGCACGGGTGCACCGGCTGCCGGACGGGCCACCGCCGGGGTATCCGGATCCGATAGTCGACCACGCGCACGAACGTCGGGTCGCGCTGGCGCGGTACGAGGAGATCTCCTCTCGTGACCGACCCATCCGCTGATCGAACGGCACCGAATGAGTTGCGGGTCCGGCCCGAGTATGGAGGTCACATGGGTATCGAATACAGCAGCGTGATCGACTCGTCTCGCGACGAGGTGTTCGCCTGGCACGACCGGCCAGGGGCGAACGGCGACTCCTGCCGCCGTGGCAGCCGCTGAGCGTGGTCTCCGAGGCCCGATCGTGGCTGACGGGCGCGCCGTCCTCGGCCTGCCCGGCGGACTCCGCTGGGTCGCCGACCACCAGCCCGACGAGTACGACCCTCCGGCTCGATTCGTCGATGCCCTCGGCCGCGACACGCTGACGTCCTTGTCGGTGCGACTTGTCGCGTCGTGGCGACACGCGCACCGCTTCGAACCCGTAGACGACCACCGCACCCGCGTCACCGACTGCGTCGAGACCCCGATCCCCGAGAAACTCCTCGCGCCGACGTTCCGGTACCGGCACCGGCAGCTCGCCGAGGACCTCGCGAGCCACCGCTGGTCGCACACGCAGGGAGTGCGGCCCGGCACCGTCGCGGTCTCGGGCGCGTCCGGGTTGATCGGCACTGCGCTGTCCGCGTTCCTCAGCACCGGTGGTTACCGCGTGATCCGGCTGGTGCGGCGGCCCGCACGCTCCGCCGACGAGCGGCGGTGGGACCCTCGCTCACCGGCGCACGACCTGTTCGAGGGGGTCGACGCGGTCGTGCATCTCGCCGGGCCTCGATCGCCGGGCGTTTCACCGACGCGCACAAGGCCGCGATCCGTGACAGCAGGATCGCACCGACACGGCTGCTCGCCGAGTGCGCCGCACACACCGCGGACGGACCAGCGACGTTCGTGTGCGCCTCCGCGATCGGACTGTACGGCTACGAGCGGGGCGACGAGCCGCTCGACGAATCCGCCTCGCCGGGCACCGGTTTCCTCGCCGACGTGGTCGACGAGTGGGAGGGCGCCACGTCGGCTGCCGCGGCGGCCGGCCTGCGCGTGGTCACCGTGCGCACCGGGGTGGTGCAGACACCGCGCGGCGGTACGCTGCGCGTCCTGCGACCCCTGTTCTGCGCGGGGCTCGGCGGCAGGTCCGGAACCGGTCGTCAGTGGTTGTCGTGGATCGACGTGGACGACCTGCTCGACATCTACCACCGTGCGCTCGCCGATCCGCAGCTGGCCGGTCCCGTCAACGCCGTCGCCCCCGAGCTGGTCCGCAACGCCGAATACACCCGAGTTCTCGCGGGTGTGCTCCACCGACCGGCGCTGCTGCCGGTCCCGTCGTTGGGTCCGGCACTGCTGCTCGGCGACCAGGGTGCACGCGAACTGGCCACGGCCGACCAGTACGTGGTGCCGCGACGACTGCTCGATGGCGGGCACACGTTCCGCCGGTCGAACCTGGAAGACTGCTTGAGGCACCAGCTCGGTCGCCTGGAGGCGTCGTCGTGACAGACCCGCAGCACTCCGCGACGTCACTGCGCGTGCTCGTCACGGGCGCCACCGGGTATATCGGTGGCCGGCTCACCCCGCGCCTGATCGGGGCCGGACACCGTGTCCGAGTTCTCGCCCGCAATCCCGGCAAGATCAGCGATGTTCCGTGGGCGCCGGACGTGCAGGTCGTGCGGGGCGATCTCACGGACGGCGGGTCGGTGGCACTCGCGTGCAGGGAGATCGACGTCGTCTACTACCTCGAACATTCGATGGGAGGCCGCGGAAGTTTCATCGACGCGGAACGCGAGAGCGCGCAGAACGTCGCGACCGCCGCCCGTGCAGCCGGTGTCGAGCGCATCGTGTACCTCAGCGGACTGCACTCCGCTTCGCAAGACCTGTCGCCACATCTGAAGTCACGCAGTCAGGCTGGCGATATCCTCATCGACTCGGGTGTTCCGACGCTGGTGCTGCAGGCGGCGTGGTGATCGGGTCGGGTTCGGCATCGTTCGAGATGATGCAGGTCTACCCCGAAGTCGCGGGCCTACATCGGCGCAGGATCGTCGTACTTCCCGTGCTCACGCCGAGACTCGCCGGTGGTATCGGCCTCACCCGGGGCCGGCGGAACCCGCACGCGCTGCAGGCCGGGGACGCGCTGGACTTCTGGCGGGTGGAACTGATCGCGCGACCACGCCTGTTGCGACTACGAGCGGAGATGCTCGCACCCGGGGGGTGCGTGGCTCGAATGGCGCCTCGAACCCCTCGGCGCGCAGCGCACCCGACTGCACCAGCGCGCGATCTTCTTCGCGAAAGGTCTCGTCGGACACCTCTACTGGTACGTCCTGCTTCCGTTCCACGGCATCATCTTCAAGGGCATGCTCGAAAACATCACCGGCGCGGCGCGATCGGGCGGGTGACTATCTGCACCTCCCGCCCGACCAGGATCTTCTCACACCGTGCACAGCGGACGGATCTGCTGCATTCCTTCCGTCGTGGGCGAGGTGAGCATCAGACACGAGTTGTAGCCTTCGCGCTCCACGACCTCGCGGATCTGCTTCCAGGAGGCCGCGTCGACGTTTGGTGAACGTGACAGGACGAATCCCGACACCCTCGTGGGATCGCCGACCAGCGCCCACGAGTAGTCGTCGGCGAGATACGCAACGATGTAGTTGCTCGGCCCGTCCAGCGAATCCTGGAACGGCGCAGACGGAAACGATACATGTAGGGCCGCGGTGTCGTTGACCCTCGCGTTGCCGACGACGCGGCGTCGCTCGCCGGTGACGGTCGTGCACGAGTTCTCCACTCGAACGTTCCGTTCGTCGATCTGCGTGTAGTACGCCGTGGTGTCGCGCACGCAGTCGATGTTGAAGGGCGCGGGGTTCGCCGCCAGCTGGTACCACAGGCCCAGGTAGCGGTCGAGGGCCAGCTGCGGAACCGGGCGCAGCGGCGTGGCCTGTGCCGGCGCCGCCGCGACGGTGGAACCCAACGCCGCGACAAGCGCGACGGCGAGCCCGCCGACAGTTCGTCTAATCTGGCTCACTGCGGCATCAACACACCGTCGATGAGATACACGGTCGCATTCGCGGTCTGGATACCGCCGCAGATCACATTGGCGTCGTTGACTTTCCAGTTCTCGCCCGATCCGGTGACCTCGACCGTACCGCCCTGGACCGTGGCGTGCTCACCGGCGATGTCCGCCGGGGGGGCCTGCCCCGCGACGACGTGGTAGGTCAGAACGTCGGTCAGCAACGCCGAGTCCGTCTTCAGGGTTTCGATGGTCGCCGGGTCAACCTTCGCGAACGCGTCGTCGACCGGCGCGAACACAGTGAACTCACCGCCGTTGAGTGTCTCGACGAGATTGACATCCGGGTTGAGCTGACCGGAGAGCGCCGCGGTCAGCGTCGTGAGCACGGGGATGTTCGACGCCGCCGTGGCCACCGGTTGCTGCGCTACGGCTTCGATCGAGCCGGGTCCGGTGGGCACCTGCTCGGCGTAGGAGGCACATCCGGGTCCGACGAGTGCTGCAGGGGCCGCCTCGCCATCGGCCGTCGTCGGCGACATCGTCGTCTCGGGCTCCGGTTCCATGACGGTGGTCGTCGCATCCGCCGCGTCCCCGGACTCGTCCGAGGAACAGCCCGCGATACCCATCAGCGCTACCACGCCGATACCGACCATCGCCAAGCCTTTTCGTGTGCGCACTACCATCGTTCTCATTCCTTCCGGTCATCGCGGCCGACCGGCCACGTCGATGAGGTGGGATGCTGGTCATTCGAGGCTGTGGAGCGGATGGATGGGACACTCTCGAGATTTTCTTCGACCGGCCACCCATCCGATTTGGGCATCGGCAACGAACTTGTGTAACGGCCGCGCTACCTCGCGTACCGGCAGCGGACGCCGTGCTTCCTTCCGCGGCCCCGCGCCGCCTCTGCCAAGGAGATGATCGGCGTGCCCGTTCGGATGGCCCACGCCGGCGCCGCAGCCGGTGATGCGATCCGCAGCGCGACGCTCGACCGACGGCGCATGTTGAGCCGCCTGATTCGTCCGGTTAGGATATCGCCCGATGAGCGGACTGGGCGCGTGACCGGCGTCGGCGACGAAACCGACACCCTCGACGCGTTGCTCGTCAGGGTTGCGTCAGCGGACGCAACTGCTTTCGCCGAGTTCTACGATCTCACCCGATCCCGGACGTACGGCATGATCCTGCGTGTCCTGCGCGATCCCGGATACAGCGAGGAGACGCTGCAGGAGGTGTACCTGCAGGTGTGGCGCCCCGGGACCGCGTTCGATCCCGCACAGGGTTCCGCGCTGTCGTGGCTGATGACACTGGCGCATCGCCGGGCCGTCGACCGGGTCCGTGCCGAACGGTCCGGAGCCGACCGCGAGGCCCGCTACGGTGCGCAGTCGGTGGAGGCCGTATTCGACACCGTCACCGACGAAGCGCTGCGGCGCGACGACGCCCGCCAGGTACTCGACTGCCTCGACACCCTGACCGACCTGCACCGTCGGTCCGTCGAGCTCGCGTACTACGGGGGCCTGACCTACCGTGAGGTCGCCGAGCAACTCTCCACCGCCTTGCCCACCGTGAAATCGAGGATTCGCGACGGCCTCCGTCGTCTGAAGAACTGTTTGGGCGTGGACAGCGATGACGAATAGCACCCGTCCCGGTTTCGGTGACGACGGCTTGGAACTGATCGATCTCGCCGCGGTCTACGCCCTGGACGCGGTCACCGACGCCGAACGCCACGAAATCGACGCCCGCGTGACCGCGGCGGATGCCGACGTCGCCGAGGCCTTCGCCCGCGAAACTCGCGATGTGCGCGCAACCATGGCGCAGGTGTCGCACACGACCGCGGTCGAACCGCCCGCCGCCGTCCGTGGCCGTTTGCTGGCCTTGATCGCAGCCGACACCGATACACCCGATGCGCCCGTCGATCTTGCCGCGCGACGCGCTCGGTGGCGGAACTTCCTGCTCGCCGCCGCCGCGGCTGTGGTCATCGCCGTCGGTGGCATCGGCATCGCCACGCAGATGCGCCAGGACACCCAGCCCACGTCCGCGCAGATACTCGCAGCCGACGACGTGCGCACCGTCTCGGGCGCCATCGAGGGAGGCGGTACCGCAACGGTTGTGTACTCGAAGGAAGTCGATGCGGGTGTGCTGGTGATGAACAACGTCGCGCCACCGACCGAAGGCACCGTCTATCAAATGTGGCTGCTCGGACCGAGCGGCGCGATTGCCGCGGGCACCATGACCCCCGACGACGTCGCGCCGTCGACCACCGCAGTCTTGGAAGACATCTCGGATGCGACCGCACTGGGATTCAGCGTGGAACCGACCGGCGGTTCCACGCAACCCACCGCGATCTTCGCGCAGCTGCCGCTGACATGACGACCGCCGCCGATCACGGGCGGGTGCCGGTGGGGTGGGCCGACGCAGGGATGCGAGCGGCTCGCCGATCGATGCGTCGAGCGGTTCGCAGCGTATCGTGTTCGCATCGTCGGCATCAGGGTCCGGCACGGAAGTCGGTGATTGACGAGGAACGGTGACGCAACGCACGGCGCGCAAGTCAACATCCGGCATCGTCTCGCACAGTTCCCAGGAACCAGCGGGTACGCAGGGACGCGTAGTGACGACCGGTGGTGCCGGCGAGCCGCTCTACACGGTGGGCTGTGTCGCGGAACGGCTGGGCATTCCCACCGCGACCCTGCGCAGTTGGACCCGCCGGTACGGGATCGGTCCGCACGAGCACCGGTCGGGCCATCATCGCCGCTACACCGACGACGACATCGCGGTCGTACAGCGGATGCGCGCCTTGGTGCGCGGAGGGGTCAGCCCGGCCGACGCCGCACGGCAGGCGCTCGCCGCACATCCGATGCCCCGCGCCGACCCGGCGCTACTGCTGCAAGCTGCCCTACGTCTCGACACGCCCGCCGCCGCCCGGATCGTGGAGGACAACGTGCGTCACTACGGTGTGATCGCCACGTGGGATGTGCTGTGCCGCCCGGCTTTTGCCGCGATCGAGGCGCTCCAGGGGGCGAGCCAGGGCTGTATCGACGTGGAACACATGCTGTCCTGGACGGTATCGCGCGCATTGCAACTGGTGCCGTTCCCACCGGGGGTAGCGCCGGCATCGGTGGTGTTGGCCTGTAGTGAACGAGAGGCGCATTCGCTGCCACTGGAAGCATTGCGCGCCGCCCTGTGCGAACGGGGTGTCGCGGTGGTCGTGCTCGGTGCCGCGGTCCCGGTGCCCGCCCTGCTGGATGCCCTCACTCATCGTGGCCGCGACGTCACAGTGGTGCTGTGGGCGCAGACCGAGGCCACCGCCGACCGACAGGCGGTGGAGGCGGTGCGCGACGCCGGCGGGCGCATCGTGGTCGCCGGTCCCGGCTGGAGCACCACAGACCTTCCCGATGACGCGACCCGGGTCGATGCACTCACCGATGCGGTCACCCACCTCGTCTCGCCGGAGCGGTGATTGTGCGAATGGAAGTCGTACTCGGCGGGCACATATATTGCGTCGATGCCCATCTGGAGAAGTAAGATGCATCGATTCGCATCGTTTTAGTCACTACCATGCGTGGGTATGCACTATTCGAGGCATGCCGGACTGCCATCTTCCCCGAACCGGCCGGGAAGGAAGGAGCAGGAGATCGTGGGCGTTCCCGTGTTCTCGCCGTTGGACACGGTGCGCGACGCCGTCGGCGGTGCGCGCTCGCCGGAGTCGATGCGATGCTGAATCCGGTTGTGTCATCCCTGTCGGGGGATGGCGAGAGCTACGGGGCGGTCGGGTTCACCGATTGGTACACCGACCTGCGGGTGGCGGTGCAAAATCACGTCGACCACTTCGTGCGAGCCCGATGCGCCGAGCACCTGGCCGGTACTGGTGCCGACGTCGCCGCGCGAGCGCTGATCGAGGCGACCTCTGGCGGCAAAGGCGTGCGCCCGGCCTACATGTATCTCGGGTGGTTGTGCGGCGCCGAAGATTCCGAGTGTGCCGTGCGTGCGGTGGGCAGCGCCGAGTTACTGCACGCGTTCGCGCTGATTCAAGACGATGTGATGGATGACTCGCCGCGCCGGCGCGGCCGCGCCGCTGTACACATGCGGATGACGCAGTGGCATCGCGATCGTGGTTTGCCCGGGTCGTCGCGGCGGTTCGGCGAATCCGCGGCGGTGCTACTTGGGGATCTGTGTTTGGTCTGGGCCGAGCAGATGCTGCGCGACAGCGGTGTCGGCGATGCCGCACTGACACGGGTGTGGCCGCGCTATGACGACATGCGCAGCGAACTCGCGGTGGGCCAGTTGGCCGATCTGACCAACGACATTCGCGGGTACCCTTCGTTGACCGAAGTGTTCGACATCGCACAACGAAAGTCGGGTAACTACACGGTGCGTCGTCCACTCGAGCTCGGTGCCGCCATGGCCGGCTGCACTCCGCCGGTTGTGGACATACTCGGCGACTACGGCCGATTGGTCGGCGAGGCGTTTCAACTCCGCGACGACGTGCTGGGCGTGTTCGGGAACCCGGCGGTGACGGGCAAACCCACCGGCGAGGACCTGCGGGAGCGCAAGGCCACGACCCTGATCGTCTTGGCGCAACAGCTCGGCGGCCCGAAGTTGCGGGCACGCCTGAATAGGCTGTGGCGAAACCCGATCATCGACGACGCCGCCGCCGTGGCCGAAGGGCGCGCGGTGATCACGGCGTCCGGCGCGCACCGACGGGCCGAACAGATGATTGCCGATCGCGTCGGCGCCGCCGAACGACTCCTCGAAGACGCCGACCTCGACGACACGGTGGCCACACGGCTGCGCGCCATGGCGCGGCTGTGCACCGACCGCCGCAACTGATTCGCACACGACAGGAAGGTTGGGCAGGCGATGCGCACGGTGACCGGCCGTACCGAGCACGTGGTGGTCGTAGGTGCAGGACTGGGCGGGCTGGCCGCAGCGCTGCACCTAGACCGGGCATCAATCGAATGCATCGACGGGGTGCCGCGATGATCGGTAACGAACTCGCCGCCGCCGGGATCACCGATCCGCGGCAGCGGCAGGCGTACGGGCTGTGTCGCCGGCTCAACGCCACGCACGGACGCACGTTCTTCCTGGCCACCCGCCTGCTCGCGCCGTGCCAGCGGCCCGGCATCCACGCGTTGTACGGGTTCGCCCGCCTCGCCGACGATATCGTCGACGAGCCCGGATCCGCTCCCGAGGCCCGGTTGACGGAATTGTCTCAGCGGCTGAAGGCCGGGTTGGCGTGCGGGCACAGCACCGACCCGGTGGTGGCAGCGGTGATCGACACCGCCACCCGCTATCGTCTTGCCCCGCAGTTGTTCGCGAGCTTTTTTGCGTCGATGCGGATGGACCTGACCGTCAGCGACTACCCGACCCGCGCCGCGCTGGACCGCTACGTGCACGGTTCGGCCGAGGTGATCGGCTTACAAGTGTTGCCGATCCTCGGCACCGTCGGCGATCCCGCCGAGGCCGCACCGTATGCGGCCGCATTGGGAAAGGCGTTTCAGCTCACCAACTTTCTGCGCGATATCGCCGAAGACCTCGATCGCGGCCGGGTCTACGTGCCCGCCGACGAGCTGGCCGCCTACGGGGTGGACCGTGACCTGCTCATCTGGTGCCGGGAACGGGGATGCCTCGACTTGCGGGTGCGCGCAGCCTTGGCCGCCCAGCATGAGCACACCCGAGAGGTCTATCGCTTCGCCGCCACCGGAATAGAGCTGCTGCATCCGGTATCGCGTTCCTGCGTCACCACGGCGCTGGTGCTGTACTCGGAGATCCTGGACCGCATCGAAGCCGACGACTACCCGGTGTTCCAACGCCGCGCCACGGTGCCCCAATCGCGGCGCATGCAGGTCGCCGGACCCGCACTGGTCCGGGCGATCTGGGCACGCCGCGGCCGCCGCGCGCACCCGCTCGCCTCGGCAGCGGAAGCGAGCGTGCGGTGAACGGGCACGCCGAGATGGTGGTGCTGCTCGGCGACCACGGCCAGCGGGTGGGCACCGCAGCGAAGACCACGGTCCATCACAACGCCACGCCGCTGCATCTGGGGTTTTCCTGCTACCTGTTCGACCCGTCCGGTCAGGTTCTGCTCACCCGCCGTGCCCTGAGCAAACCCACCTGGCCCGGGGTGTGGACAAACTCCTGCTGCGGCCACCCGGGCCCGGGGGAAGACGCGGCCGCGGCGGTGCGCCGGCGCGCCGGCCAAGAACTGGGTCTGGCCATCGGCGACCCGGCCTGTGTGCTGCCGCGGTTTCGTTATCGGGCGATCGCCTCCGACGGTACCGTCGAAAACGAGATCTGCCCGGTGTTCTGCGCCCGCACCGAGGGCGCGGTCACCGCCGACCCGACGGAGGTCATGGATTGGCGGTGGGTGTCCTGGCCGCAGCTGTGCCTTGCGGCCCAGCTGGCGTGGCCGCTCAGTCCCTGGGCCGTCGCGCAGATCCCGCTACTGACCGCGGCCGGCGTCGAGACCTGGACGAAAGGCGGAGACTAGTAGGCCATGGACCGCTGGCAATACCTCATCGTGATGTCGATCTGCCTGCTGCTGACCGCACCCCTGGAGATCGTCCTCGGGGCGCGGGTGTATCGCCGGCCGGTCCTGCTGACCGGCACGGTGCTGCCGGTCGTCGCGGTGTTTCTGGTGTGGGACGCACTCGCCATCGCCGCCGACGTGTGGAGTTACAACCCGCGCTATCTGACCGGGATCCGGCTACCGTTCGCGATCCCGCTGGAAGAGCTGGTGTTCTTCCTGGTGATCCCGCTGTGCGCGCTGCTCACCTACGAAGCGGTGACCACACTGCTGGCGCGGCTGTCTCGGCCGCGTGCCGGTGCGCGGAAAGGAGTCGAGAGGTGAGCGGCCTCGGCTACACCCTACCCGCCGTCGCGGCGGTGATCGTGGTGTGCGCCTGCGAGATCCTGGTGCTGCGCACTGGGCTGTTCCGCCGGGCGAGCTACTGGATCGCCATGACGATCGTCGGCGCCTTTCAGATCCCGGTCGACGGGTGGCTGACCAAGCTGTCCGCGCCGCTGGTGCTGTACAACCCCGATCATGTCACCGGGGTGCGGTTCCCATTGGACATCCCGGTCGAGGACTACCTGTTCGGCTTCGCCCTGGTCACCGCGGTCCTGCTGCGCTGGGAACAGCTCAAGCAGCGCGAGGCCCGGCGAGGCGAGTCGTGACCGTCCGGGTCGGCCGGGACCGCCGAGCGGTGCGGCATCGCGCACCTGCCGGCGCACGCGACACGAGCCAATTGGCACACCGCCCGCGGGTGGCCGTCGTCGGTGCCGGCATCGCCGGGCTGACCGCGGCCACCGGACTGGCGGAACGCGGCGTGGGCGTCACGCTGATCGAGGCCGCACCCTATCTCGGCGGCCGCGTCGGCGGCTGGACCGAGCCGCTGCCCGACGGTACGGCGGGGGCGATGAACCGTGGCTTCCACGCATTCTTTCGCCAGTACTACAACCTGCGGCAACTCCTGCGCCGCACCGACCCGCACCTGGACCGGTTGTGCCCGGTCGAGGACTACCCCCTCATCGATGCGCACGGACGCCGGGACACCTTCCACGGGTTGCCGCGCACCCCGCCGTTGAACGCGCTGCGATTCGCGCTGCGCAGCCCCACCTTCGCTCTGTCGGACCTGGCGCGGCTCGATGCCCGCGCCGCCGCGCCGCTGGCCGACGTCTCGGTCCCCGAGATCTACCACCGGCTCGACCACGTCGACGCCGCCACGTTCCTACAGCGCATCCGGTTTCCAGCCGCCGCGCAGCATTTGGCGTTCGAGGTGTTTTCCCGAAGCTTCTTCGCATGCCCGGAGGCGATGTCGGCGGCCGAGCTGGCCATTATGTTCCACATCTATTTTCTCGGCTCGGCCGAGGGGCTGCTCTTCGACGTGCCGACCGCCAACTTCGACACCGCCCTGTGGCACCCGCTCCGCCGGCGCCTGACCGCCCTGGGGGTCGACATCTGCCTCGACACCACCGTCACCGCGGTCGAACTCGGCGGTCGGCGTACGTTTCGGCTCCACGATCACGATGGTGACCTTCTCGACGCCGATGCGGTGGTGCTGGCCCTCGACACCGGCGCCCTGCGCACCCTGGTCGATGCCTCCCCGGGGCTCGGCGATTCCTCATGGCGCGCCAGGGTGGCACGGCTGCGCACCGCGCCCCCGTTTCTGGTGCACCGGCTGTGGCTGGACCGGCCCGTCGCCGCGCACCGTCCCCCGTTCCTGGCCGCCGCCGGTCTGACCCCCTTGGACAACATCAGCGTGCTCGACCGTTACGAACACGAGGCCTCCGCCTGGGCGCGGCGCAGCCGCGGTGCCGTGGTCGAACTGCACGCCTACGCATGCACCGAACTCGCCGGCTGCGGCTCAGACCCGCGACGCGCGGCGCTGCTTACGCAACTCGTGGCGCGCCTGCACCAGCTCTACCCGGAAACCGCAACCGCCCGCACGGTCGCCGAGACAACGCTCTGGCGGTCGGACTGCCCGCTGTTCGGTGTCGGAGACTTTGCGAATCGCCCGCGGGTGCGCACCCCGCACCCGCGGCTGATGCTGGCCGGCGATCTGGTACGTATCGACCTGCCGGTCGCGTTGATGGAACGCGCCGCCACCAGCGGCTGGCACGCCGCCAACTGCCTGCTCGCCGAGTGGAAGCTGGCCGGGCACGACCTCTACACCGTGCCCACCCGTGGCCGCAGCACCGTGCTGCGGTGGCTGGCCGCGAAAGAAAGCCGGACAGCATGACACAGCGGGATTCACAGCGGCGGCGGTGGCCGAAAAACTCCCCGCTACAACCTCTTCCACCCACCGCCTGGTCTCGTCAACAACCCACCTACCGCGCCGCGAAACCCGATCTCATCGCCGCCGTCCTCGACCGCACACAGGCCCAACCGTCGGGAAACTGGTTCGTGTTCGCCGCCAGCCGCGACCTCGACACGCACCGGCCGTTCGGTGCCACGGTCGCCGGTGTAGAACTCGTCGCCTGGCGCGACCACAGCGGCCGCCTGACCGTCGGCCCCGGCGCCTGTCCCCATTTGGGGGCGCCGCTGAACTCCGCCGCGCTCGACTGCGGTGGATTGCGATGTCGATGGCACGGGCTGCGCATCGACGCCCAGGGTGTGCCGGGCTGGGCACCGTTTCCCAGTCATGACGACGGCGTGCTTGCCTGGGTGCGCCTGGACCACATCGGGCGGGAAGCACCGTTGCCGGTCCCGGTCGTCCCGGCACGGCCGTCCGCGCGCACACATGTGGCCGCCGTCGCTACCTTGATCGGCACCTGCGAACCGGTCGACGTCGTCGCCAACCGGCTCGATCCCTGGCACGGCGCCTGGTTCCACCCATATTCGTTCACCCACTTGGACGTGCTGGAGACACCCGACCCGGACTGCGGTGACCGGTTCGTGGTGGCGGTCACCTTCCGCGTGGGTCCGCGGCTCGGAGTACCAGTCCTAGCGGAGTTCACCAGTCCCGAACCCCGCACCGTGGTGATGCGAATCATCGACGGCGAAGGCACCGGCAGCGTCGTGGAAACGCATGCAACCCCACTCGGCCCAGCTCTCGACGGACAGCCGCGCACCGCGGTCATCGAAGCCGTCGTGGCCGACTCGCCCCGACGCGGCTTCGCCGTCGCGCGCCGCGGCGCACTGATGCTGCGGCCGCTGATGCGCCGGGCCGCGGCCCGGCTGTGGCGCGACGACCTCGCCTACGCCGAACGCCGCTATCGGCTCCGCACCCGACCTACCGACCACACGCGTAGCCCGAAATAGCTGGACCGTCGCATCTGTACAGTTCTATCGGGTCGTGGTCCGCGCGACCGGTGGACCCGCGGTGCCGACCATTTCGGCCGTTAACCGCCCTGCAGCCAACGATTCTCGTGAGTTCCATGCCCATCCAGTTCGGCCAGTACGTCGGCGATGGTGTCTAATGCAGTGGCGGCGGCGACCTCATCCCGCAGTCGCTGGGCGGCGGCGCGATACCGCGGCTCGGTGAGCACTCGATCCACGGCCGCGGCAATGGCTTCGGGACTCGGATGTCCGGTCCGCAGATCGATGCCGGCACCTGTCCAAGCCACCCGGGCCGCGACCTCCGGTTTGTCCGCGGTGTCACCGGCCACCACCAAGGGCACACCGAGACTGAGGGCATTCTGCACACCCCCGTATCCGCCGTTGGTGACCATTGCGTCGACGTGCGGCAACAGTGCGGAATACGGGAGCAAATCGGTGACCCGCACGTTCGCCGGAGGCGGGTCACCGAGGGTGTCACGCGGCGCCCCGCCGGTGGTGACAACGACGAGCACGTCGTCGCGATGAGCCAAAGCGCGTAACGTCGCCCCGACCAGGAGATCGAGATCGGTGTTGTCCCAGGTGCCCTGGGTGACGTGCACGACCCGCCGGGTGGCCAGCAGGTCGGGCCACCACGCCGGGAGATGCTCTCGAACAACATGTCCCGCGAATATCGGTCCGGTGAAAACAACGTTGGCGGGCAGGTCGCGGCGCGGGTACTCGAAGCCGGGCACGGTCAGCTGCAGCAGTCGGTCCGCCAGGCGCGGCCAGTCGGTGAGAAACACCGGTGACCGCCGGCTGTGCACGCCGCGCAGCGCTCGGTTCAACCGTCTTTGGATGCTGCCGAACAGGACATGGTGCACCACCCAGGTCATGGTGGAGTAGTTCACGCGCGGTTGCGGGGCCCAACCCGGTCCGAACGGCGGCGTGTCCAGACTGGACACCGTCAGCGGACTGACACCGCACACCAGCACCGGTGGGCGCGGGCCGTCGCCGAGCAACAGCGGCAAGGCCCCGGTGAAGGCAACATCGACCAGCACCGCATCGACCCGCTCGCACTCGCCGAGCACGGTTTGCAACGCCCGGTACTGCGCGGCCAGCGGCGCGACGAACAGCGACCGCATCTCCGTCCGTCCTCGGTGCCACCGGCGGATCAAGTCCGGCGCCTTCGAGAAAATCGAGAAACCACGTGACGGGCGACGCACCCCGGTTTCGGGCGGTAACACCGCGCCGTGCAACCCCGCATCCTGCACGAGGCTCTGGAAATCCTCGCCGGTCAGAAAGCGTACTTCATGGCCGCGATCGCGCAGATCGACACCAATGCGCAGCAACGGCAGCACGTGACCAGGAATCGGGCTCGCAGCCAACAGGTAATGCGCCACACGCCTCCGAGTCGTCGGTACAGGCCTTCGCCACAAGTCTGGCACGCACACCCGGCCACCGCGCTCCGGCCGGCTCCGCCGTGGTGAGGACGCGAATGTTGGTTTGATCCCGTGCTCATCGCAATCGGGGCGCGACCGGACCCATCCGCATCTGCATCGGCGCCGAATCACGAGATGTGGAATCCGAGCGTGCCGCCGCAACCGATGCTTCCCGTTCACACCGGTGCCTGGTAACCGGCGCCACGGGCTACATCGGCGGACGGTTGGCCCCACGACTGGTCGCCGCAGGGCACACGGTGCGCGCTCTCGCCCGGACACCCGACAAGTTGCGCGACGTGCCCTGGGCCGACGCCGCCGAGGTGGTGCAGGGCGATCTGGGCGACCTCGCCTCGCTGCGCAAGGCTTGTCGCGACATCGACGTGGTGTACCTGCTGGTGCACGCCATGGGCTCCTCGGTGTCCTTCGCCGAGGACGAGGCGCGCGGGGCGCGTAACCTCGCCGAGGCTGCGGCCGAGGCCGGGGTCGAGCGGATCGTGTATCTGGGCGGACTGCACCCGCCCGACGGGCCGCTCTCGCCGCACCTGGCCTCGCGCGCCGCGGTCGGGCAGATCCTGCTCGACGGCCCGGTGCCCGCAACCGTCCTGCAGGCCGGCACGGTGATCGGGTCCGGATCCGCGTCGTTCGAGATGATCCGCCACCTCACCAACAGACTGCCGCTGATGACCACCCCGAAATGGGTGCACAACCGGATCCAGCCGATCGCAGTGCGCGACGTGTTGCACTACCTGCTCGGTGCCGCAACCATTGCGCCACCGCCGAACCGCACCTTCGACATCGGTGGGCCCGAGATCCTCACTTACGAGGACATGATGAAGGTGTACGGGCAGGTCGCGCAGCTGTCGGCGCGACATGTGCTGGTACTGCCGGTTCTGACGCCGCGGCTGGCAAGTCTTTGGGTTGGCCTGGTGACCCCGTTGCCGAGTCGGCTGGCCAAACCGTTGATCGAGTCGGTGCAATGCGAAGCCATCGCACACGAATGCGACATCGGCGCGGTGATCGCGCCACCGGCGGGCGGACTGACCTCGTACCGCCAGGCAGTCAGTTTGGCGCTGCAGCGGATTCGCGACGGTGAGACCGAGACGCGCTGGTCGAACGCGAGCGCCCACGACGCTCCTTCGGATCCGTTGCCGTCGGATCCGGACTGGGCGGGTGAGACCGTGTACTCCGACGTGCGGTCGCGGGAGGTGGCCGCCGACGCCCCCGAGGTGTGGGCGGTCGTGGAAAGCATCGGCGGCGAAAATGGTTGGTACTCCTTTCCGCTCGCGTGGTCGGTGCGGGGATGGATCGACCGGTTCGCCGGCGGGGTCGGGCTGCGCCGGGGTCGACGCGATCCGCGACGCCTGCAGACCGGCGAGGCCCTGGACTTCTGGCGGGTCGAGCGCATCGACCGTGGTCGCGAGTTGCGGCTGCGGGCGGAGATGCGCGTGCCGGGCCGGGCGTGGCTGGAGTTTCGGGTCACACCACTCGGGCCGGGACGGTCGCGTATCGACCAGCGCGCGGTGTTCTTCCCGCACGGACTTGCCGGGCGCTCCTACTGGTACTCCGTGCTGCCCTTCCACGGCGTCGTTTTCCGCGGCATGCTCGAGAACATCTCCAGCAAGGCCGAACGCGGCGGCGGCGAGGGCGCACCGGTGGAGGACTCGGCGGCGGTCGCATGAGTGTCTTCGCCTCGCTCGCGGGTGTGGTCGATGAGACGCTCGACCGTGCGGTGGTGCCGGGCTACTCACGCCTGGGCTACGCGCTGCGCCGCCGTACCTGGCCCGGGGACGATCCCGCGCCGAATGCGTTGGCCGCGAGGACGGTCCTGGTCACCGGCGCCGGGTCGGGCATCGGGCTGGCGACCTGCCGGGCGTTCGCCGAACTGGGCGCGACTGTACTCGCGGTGGGCCGCGACCCCGATCGGGGCGAGCAGGCCGCGGCCCAGGTCGCGGTGGACGTTCCCGACGCCGACATCCGGTTCGAGCGCTGCGACGTGTCGAACCTCGCCGAGGTGCGCGCGTTCGGCGCCGATCTGTGCCGGCGGCACGACCGCCTCGACGTCGTCGTGCACAACGCCGGCGTGTTGCCACCGCGACGGACGGAATCCGACCAGGGACACGAGGTCACACTCGCGACGCACGTGCTCGGACCGATCCTGCTGACCGAATCGCTGCTACCGCTGTTCGAGCAGGCGGCCCCCGCGCGGGTCGTGGTCGTCTCCTCCGGCGGCGCCTACACCACGCGCCTGCACGTCGAGGACCTGGAGTACCGCACCGGGCGCTACCTCGGCGCCAACGCCTACGCTCGCACCAAGCGGATGCAGATTGCGTTGACCCCGGTGCTGGACCGACGTTGGTCGAGTTACGGTGCGCGGGCCTACAGCATGCACCCGGGGTGGGCCGATACGCCCGGCGTCGCCGACTCGCTGCCGTTTTTCCGTCGCCTCACCGGGGCGCTGCTGCGCGACGCCGAACAGGCGGCCGACACCGTCGTGTGGTTGGCCGCGACCGCGACCCCTCCCCCGGGTGGGACCTTCTGGCACGACCGTCGAATCCGCCCGACTCACTACCTGCCGCAGACTCGGGAGACCGCAGCAGAGATCGAGGCGTTGTGGCAGTTCTGCTGCAATGCAACGGAAATCGCGCGCAGTTCGCGCGCGTCGAACAAGGAGGAGTCCGAATGAACACCACTCACACGACACTGCGCCGCGTCGGCGGTGCCCTGTTGGGCACGGCCGCGGCGGCATCGTTGGCGGTGCTCGCCGCCCCGACCGCGACGGCGGCCCCGGTCGACTGCCGCGCACCGGGCGAGGCCGAGGTGATCAAGGCCGACGGGACGTCCGAGTGCGCGGCGGCGAGCGTGCCCGGCGGCGCCGCCGCGGCGTACGGCATCGAGGGCTGGGCCCTGGCCGAGGCCGGTTCCGGGTCGCTCGCTCTCGCGATCGGCCGCGACGGCGGACGGGCGGCGAGCACCGCGACCGGGGGCGCCGCGCCCGCGGCGATCGCAATGGGCCCGGAGTCGTCGGTGTCGCTCGCCGGCAGCGGCCCCGAGTTGACCCTCGGTCTCGCGGGCGCGGGAGCGACCGTCACGAGCGACGGGGCCGGGAACTACTCGTGCTCCGGCGGGCCCGCGTTCGCCGGCAACCTGCTCACGTTGCGCGGATGCATGTCGCAGGGCTGAGGCTCAGCGGACGGGGCGCAGTTCCACCGCGGCGGCGACCGCCCGCTCGAAGCGCCGAGCACGAAGTCGCTGCGCTCGCTGGCCTCGAGCTTGGCGCACTCCTGGGTTTCCCCCGTCCCGCGCCGATGCCTCGACGGAATCGGTCCAGCCGACCTACCGATCGCGCCTAGCCAACTGACTGGGCCACCACACGGTCCGGCCGATGTCGTAGACGAGCGCCGGAACGAGCAACGTGCGCACCAGCAGTGCATCCAGAAGCACACCGAACGCGACGATGAACGCGATCTGGGCGAGGAAGATCAACGGGATGACCGCGAGCGCGGAGAAGGTCGCCGCGAGCACCACGCCGGCCGAGGTGATGACGCCGCCGGTCACCGTCAGCCCTCGCAGGACCCCGCGCCGGGTGCCGATCTGCTGGGCCTCCTCGCGCACCCTGGTCATCAGGAAGATGTTGTAGTCGATCCCGAGCGCGACCAGGAACACGAACGCAAAGAGGGGAACGACCGGGTCAGCGCCCGGAAAACCGAGGATGTGGTTGAACACGATCGACGAGACGCCGAGGGTCGCGGCGAACGACAGGACGACGGTTGCCATCAGCACGATCGGTGCGACAAGTGCTCTCAGCAGCAGGCACAGGATCAGCAGGACCACCAGGCTCACGACCGGAATGATCAGAGTGCGGTCGTGGATGGCCGTCGTCTTGGTGTCCAGGTCCACCGCGGTCGGGCCGCCGACGAGTGCATCCGCTCCCTCGACATCACGCACCGCGGAACGCAGTCGCTCGACGGTGTTCTCGGCAGCGAGCGAATCCGCGGGCTCGGTAAGGGTCGCCTGCAGCGCGACCCTGCCGTCCACGGTCTTCGGCGCACCGTCGGGTCCCGACACCGCGGTCACCTCCGCGACGCCGTCGACCACCGACGCTTCCGCCTGAACCTGCTGCACCCGATCGGAATTCGTGATGATCACCGCGGGTGAACCGTCGCCGGCGTCGAAATGCTCGGTCAGGATCTCCTGTCCGCGCTGCGAGTCCACGGGGAGCAGGAAGGTGTCGGACTGGGCCACTCCCTCGGCGCGTAACTGCGGCACCAGCAATGCGCACAGCACCAGGACCAGCATCGATGTCACCCAAAAGCGACGCGGATGGCGTCCGACGCGCGCCGCCAGGGACGCCCAGAAGCGATGCCGCTCTGCCCGATCGGCGTCGACGTGGGGGCGTGACGGCCAGATGCGTTGCGGCCGAGCATGGTCAGGACCGTGGGCAGGAACGTCATCGACGCCAGGAACGAGGCCGCGATGCCGATCGCTGCCACCGGTCCAAGGCCGCGGTTCGAGTTGAGATCGGACAGGAGCAGGCACAGCACGCCGGCGATCACGGTGCCCGCCGAGGCGGCGACGGGTTCGAGGGTGGCCCGCCACGCGACCCGCATGGCGGCATACGTGTCCTCGTGCGCCCTGAGTTCTTCGCGGAACCGGGCGACCAGTAGCAACGCGTAGTCGGTGGCGGCCCCGAAGACCAGGATGAACAGGATGCCCTGGCTCTGCCCGTTGAGCGTGATCACGTCCGCCGAGGCGAGCAGATACACCAGCATGCTCGCGAGACCGAGCGCGAAGACCGCGGAAACGATCACCACGAAGGGCAGGATGGGGCTGCGGTAGACCACGATCAGGATGAGGATGACCACGCTGCCGGCCACGAGAAGCAGGAGTCCGTCGATCCCGCCGAAGGCGGATGTGAGGTCGGCGGCGGTGCCCGCGGGCCCGGTCAGGTAGACCGTGAGGCCGTCCGGCCGCTCAATCGAGAGTTGTTGCCGCAGAACCTCGATGCTGTCACCGACCTCGCCCGCGGCGTCGATGGAGACGACGACCTGCAGTGCCCGACCGTCTTCGGATCGGATGGGGGGCGAGACGCCCGCGTCGATCCCCGACGCGCCGGCGACCCGGCCAACCGAGTCGGCAACGAAGGTCGCGTCGGCCTCGGTCGTCCCCGCGTCCCGCTCGGCGACGACGATTGCAGGTACTCGGTCGGCCTCGAGGAAGGCGGCTTCCAGTTGCGCGACCGCTGTCGCCTCCGCCGACGCGGGAAGGAACGACGTGTTGTCGTTGGCCTGCACGTCGCCGAGTTTGCCGGCGAAGGGACCACCGGTGGCGCCGAGCACGAGCCATCCCAGGATCAGCAGAGCTGACAGAATCCAACGCAGACGACTGATTCGTCGCGCCAGGGCAAGATTGTGCACCGGTAATCCTGTCTGTGCTCGGGCGCGCCGAAGCGGGCCGTCGGTGAGGTGTGTCGCTGGCCATTCGAGACTGTGGAGCGGCTGGATGGGACTCTCGAGGTCCTCGGCCGGGTATCCGTGTGGG
Organism: Aldersonia sp.; assembly: GCA_036524855.1. Lineage (GTDB taxonomy): Bacteria > Actinomycetota > Actinomycetes > Mycobacteriales > Mycobacteriaceae > Aldersonia. Next base: position 62,541 of record DATDBL010000019.1, read on the forward strand.
CTGACGCCCTCGCGATGGTTGACGCGTTCGACGCGGTCACCGACGCCGACCTGAGAAGAATCGGCGGCTTCAAGTGGTCGAAGCCTCCCGACGCCACGGGCGTGTTCGTGGCGGAGATGGACTTCGGGGTGGCTCCGCCCCGTGCGTGAAGCCATCCAGTCGGCGGTCGATGCCGGCCTGTTCGGCTATCCACCCCACACGATCTCGGATCAGCTGTCGACGGCATGCGCCGCTTGGCAGCGCGACGAGTACGGGTGGGAGGTCCTCCCCGAGCGAGTGCGTCCCCTGGGTGACGTCCTACAGGGCATGACGGTGAGGATCTGGTTGAGCAGCACGTTGCGCGACCACCCGAACTTGACCACCGCCTCTGCGTAGAGGTCACGCACAGCCTGGTCGTCCAGCTTGTCCAACAGCACGGTGATGTGTCCCCACGGCAATCTTCCAACAGCCGTTGGAAGATTGCCCGACCAGGCGTTCGCGAAGGCTCGCATGTCTCCCAGTACAGCTCGACCACCTGCTTGTTCACCGTCTGTTGAGCCGCCGCACGCGCCGCCACCACCCGCGACGTCAGCGCCCGCCAGCGTCTCGTCGTAGTCGCCGGGAAAGCTCGACCTCCCGACGCGGTCCCCGCGCGTTCACCGGCGGCCGCCGCGCCCAAGTCGTCGCGGACGGGCATCGCGCCCGCGACCTGGACAACCGATCACCCAAACCCACCCCATGAGCAGCACACTACTGGCCACGCAGCGGCCAACCATCGCGGCAGACACGTGCCGCCTCGAGACCCCCGCCGCCTTCTACCAGCTCGACCGAGTCGGCGAGTGCGCAGTTGTTGCGGCCTTTATTCGACGCTTGCGACAGCAGGTGCGCACTCGGCGGCGGCGGTCACGACGACACGGTGCACGAACGAGAGTTTCCTGAACGCGGCGGCGTTGAGTTCGAACGGATACAGATCCGGCTTGCCCATCGAGCGGTTGATCAGGTTGAAGAACGTCGCGGCGCGGCCCCAGTCCCACAGCATCCGCTCCGCGCTCTCGTTGCGGTAGTCGACGAGTGGGACGACGTCCTCGAGCGGGTAGCCGCGGGCAGGGTTGGCATGCCATACGACGTCACCGCTCGCGGTGGTCTGCAGGGTGTCGGTGATGTGTAGGTAGTGCGCGAAGCACTCCGCGAAGTCCTCCCACGGGTGCATGGTCGCGTACTCGGAGATGTAGTTCTCGCGCCAGTCCTCCGGGGCACCGAGACGGTAGTGCCGCTCGATCGCGTCCGAGTAGCTGGCCCGTTCGTCGCCGAAGATCTCCCGGCACTCGTCGATCAGCGGCCCGTTCTCGACCAGGACGTTCTGGTAATAGTGCCCGACCTCGTGCCGGAAATGCCCCAGCATCGTGCGGTAGGGCTCGCCGAGGTACACCCGCAGGCGCTCGCGAACGTCGTCGAGGGTCTCCACCAGATCGATCGTGATGACCCCGTTGGCGTGGCCGATCATGATCTTCTCGTTGTTGGAGTAACTCGACAGCAGGTCGAACGCCAGCCCGCCCTCGCGTTCGTAGTACGGGGTGATCGGGAGCCCGAGGTCGGCGAGATGGAAGATCAACCGCCGCAGATTCGTCCGCGCCTCGGACAGCTTCTCCATGGCGATCGTGTCGTCCGGGTCGGGCCGGCGGCGCACGAGCGAACACGAGAGGCAGTGCGCGCTGTCCGCGTCCTCGGCCACCAGCCAGTTGCACCGCCAGTGCCGGTTCGAGCAGCAGCGCCAGGTGCGGCCCTCGACCTCGATCGCGGCGTCCTCGTCGACGACCGGAACCATTGTCTCGCTCGGCGGGTGCAGGGCGTATTCGCCATTGCACCAGCGGCACCGGGCACCCTCGAAGGAGACGAAACCCCGGCAGCGGGGACACGAAAATGCGATCATTGCGGGCCCTTCCGCATTGGGGATGTCAGCGAGATTGTGGCAGCTTCGTCCTGCCGCGCGCACCAGGCTTGGCCGACGGCGGCGGAACCATCGGGCCGATGTCGCCATCGGGTGCGGTGTCGAAATCCACCATGACGGGCGCGTGGTCGCTCGGGCCGGTGCCCTTGCGGGCGTGCCGGTCGATCCACGCCGCCTGCACCCGACCCGGTAGCGACCCGCCGGCGAGGACGAGGTCGATGCGCATGCCGAGGTCCTTGTGGAACATGCCGGCCCGGTAGTCCCAGTAGCTGAAGACGCGCTGCTGCGGCCAGCGCTCGCGCACGACGTCGTGCAGACCGAGGCCCTGCAGGCGCGCCAGGGCCGCGCGCTCCGGTTCGGTGACGTGGGTCTGCCCGATGTAGGCATCTGGGTCGAAGACGTCGGCGTCGGTCGGGGCGATGTTCATATCGCCGCAGACGAGGACGTCGTCGGGTCCGTCGGCGACGACCGTGCGCAGCGTCTCGAGCCAGGCCAGCTTGTAGTGGTAGTGCTCGGAGTCCGGCACCCGGCCGTTCGGCACGTACACCGAGTGCACGCGGACCCCGGCGCAGGTCGCCGCGACCGCACGCGCCTCGGGATGCGGGAAGCCCGGTGCACCCGGCAGTTCGGCGACGACGTCGTCGAGCCCGATGCGGGACAGGATCGCCACGCCGTTCCACTGCGCTTCACCGTTGAGCGCGAACTCGTAGCCACGCTCGGCGAGCGCGTCCCCGAGCAGTGCGGCGAAGGCGTCGTTGCCGAGCTTGGTCTCCTGCAGGCAGACGACGTCGGGGCGACGTTCATCGAGCCAGGGCAGCAACCGCGGCACCCGCTGTTTGACGGAATTGACATTCCAGGTCGTCACCCGCATGGCGCCCACGGTAGCCCGATCGCGTAGGCGTCCACCTGCCCGTCCGACCAGTTGATTGTTGGGTGGTCGAAAAGTATTGTTCGGCTCACCGAAGTTTCCTGGCCCCGGAGGTTTGTGTGACGACGCTCGTCGACTCGGTTCGCCCCGCGCTCAGCCGTGCCCGCAGCGGATCGCTGCTGTTGGGACCGGCGTTCGTCGCGGCGATCGCCTATGTGGATCCCGGCAACGTCGCCTCCAACATCAGCGCTGGGGCGCAGTTCGGTTACCTGCTGGTCTGGGTGATCGTCGGCGCCAACGTCATGGCCGGGCTGGTGCAGTTTCTCTCCGCCAAACTCGGCTTGGTGACCGGCATGTCGCTGCCGGAGGCGGTGCGGTCGCGGTCGACTCGCGGCGTGCGGCTGAGCTACTGGGTACAGGCGGAGTTGGTCGCGATCGCCACCGACCTCGCCGAGGTGGTCGGCGGCGCGATCGCCTTGTACCTGCTGTTCGACCTGCCGCTGCTGATGGGCGGCGTCATCACCGGCATCGTCTCGATGGCGCTGCTCCTCGTGCAGGACCGGCGTGGCCAGCGGCCGTTCGAGCGGGTGATCACGGGTCTGTTGGCGGTCATCGCGGTCGGGTTCCTGACCAGCGTCGTCGTCGCGCCGCCGCCGCCCGGTGCGGTGATCGGTGGCCTCATGCCGATGTTCGACGGCGCGGAGAGCGTGCTGATCGCCGCGGCGATGCTCGGCGCCACGGTGATGCCGCATGCGGTGTACCTGCATTCGGGGCTCGCTCGCGACCGGCACGGGCACCCCGCCCCCGGCCCGAGCCGGGTGCGGCTGTTGAAGGCGACCCGGATCGACGTCGGCCTGGCGATGCTGCTCGCCGGCACCGTGAACCTGTCGATGCTGCTGCTCGCAGCGACAACCCTGCGGGGTCAGGAGGGTGTCGACTCGATCGAGGGGGCGCACGCCGCGGTCGGGGAGACGCTGGGCCCGGTAGTGGCGCTGCTGTTCGCGCTGGGCCTGCTCGCGTCCGGCCTGGCCTCGACCTCGGTCGGTGCGTATGCCGGCGCGATGATCATGGACGGGCTGCTGCGCAAGCGAATCCCCCTGCTGGTGCGGCGGCTGGTCACCCTGATTCCCGCGATCGTCGTGCTCGCGATCGGCGTCGACCCGAGCCGGGCGTTGGTGCTCTCCCAGGTCGTGCTGTCCTTCGGCATCCCGTTCGCGCTGGTGCCGCTGGTGCGCTTCACCAGCGACCGCAACCTGATGGGCGCCGACGTCAACCACCGCGTCACGACCTTCCTCGCCTGGATCGTGGCCGCGCTCATCATCCTGCTCAACGTGGCGCTGCTGTACCTGACGTTCGCGTGACCCGTGAGTGGTTGAAGAGTGTCTGGACTCGTCAACGACTCACGGGTGCGGTGGTCGCGCGGGTGACCAGGTGCGGCGGCAGGACGAGGTCCGCGGGCGGCTCGCCCGCGACCTGGGCGAGCGCCGCCGCGACCGCCGCCTGCGCCATCGCCGCGCCGTCCTGGGACACCGTCGTCATGGCGACGTGCGGAATCCGGGCCAGCCGCGAGTCGTCGTAGCCGACGACGGAGATGTCGCCGGGCACGTCGAGACCGCGGCGCACGAGTTGGTCCAGGACGCCGGTCGCGACGCGGTCGTTGAACGCCACGACTCCCGTGGGCGGGTGGTTCCGGTCGAGGAGTTCGCGCATGCCGCGGGCGCCGTCGGCCTCGGTCAGGCCGCCGGTCACCACGGCCGAACCGACGCGGTGGCCTTTCGTCGCTGCGACGAAACCTGCTGTGCGGTCGGCGGATCCGGGGGCGCCGGCGCCGTCGATGTGCGCGATCCGGCGGTGCCCGAGGTCGACGAGATGGTCGACGGCCAGGGTGATGCCCGCGACGTCGTCGCCGCGCACCGACCCGACGCCGGGGATCCCGCTCGCGCGGGCCACGACGAGGGTGGGGACGTCGCGGGTGAGGGCGGCGAGATCGTCGTCGGGCAGCCCGGAGCCGAGCAGGATCGCGGCCTCGCAGCGTTCGCGCACGAGATCGCGTACGGCGGTGGACTCGGGGCGCGAGGGTGCGACGGCGCTGATGACGAGGTCGTAGCCGCGCGCGGCGGCGGCGGCGTAGAGCTGCTCCACGAGATCGCCGTGGAAGGGTTGCTGGAGTTCGAAAACGACACCGAGCAGCCTCGAGCGGGTCTGGCGCAGCTTGCGCGCGCGTTGATCCGGTACGTAGCCGAGCTCGTCGGCGATGCGCTTGACCCGCTCGCGGGTCTTCTCGCTCGCGCCGGGTGCGCCACGCATGACGATCGAGACGAGCGCCGTCGACACCCCGGCGGCGCGCGCGACGTCGACGAGCGTCGGTCGTCCGCCGTTGCTCACCGGTGCTGCCTCCTCGCAGGGTCTTGACTCGCGATGCTAGTGGTCTATAACGTTCTAGTAGAACGTACTAGTCCACCCCGGGAGTGCCCATGTCCGTCGTCGCCGACACCACCCGCCCCGCCACCGCCACCACGCCGGTCCGCGTCGCCCTCATCGGCGCCGGCCGGATCGGCAGCAGCCACGCCGAACTCGTCGCCCGCCACGTCCCGTTCGGATCGCTCGTCGCGGTCGCGGACCCGGTCGATGGCGCCGCCGCACGCCTGGCGGAACGCCTGGAGGCACCGATCGCGGTGACCGACCCCGGCGACGTCCTCCGCCGGGACGACGTCGACGCCGTCCTGATCACCGCGCCCGCGCGCAGCCACACCGACCTGGTGGTCGCGGCGGCAGCAGCGGGCAAGCACGTCTTCGTCGAGAAGCCGATGGCCGTCACGCTCGCCGACGCCGACCGCGCCATCGCCGCGGCCGAGGCAGCCGGCATCGTGCTGCAGGTGGGGTTCAACCGCCGCTTCGCGCCGGGCTTCGCCGCCGCGCGGGCCGCGATCGACGCGGGGCAGGTCGGCACGCCGCAGTTGCTGCGCTCGCTCACC
>DATDBL010000020.1:0-5388 GCA_036524855.1 Aldersonia sp.
GTACTCGCAGCAAGAGGGATCGTTGGAGCTCCTCGTGGTTGCCGCCCGCGATGCGTTCCCTGGTGACGCCGCGCTCGCCGCGGCAGCCCAACGGCTCGGCCTGTCGACGATCGTCCCCAGTAGCAACGCTACCGTACACCGGACGATCGGCACGGCGGCGACCATCGACCCGGACACGTGGCGTCGCCGGCTCGGTACGCTTGAGGGTCAGGTCTGCCGGATCGAGGGCGGTGATCGCGCATTCGGTACGGGATTTCTGGTCGGCGTCGATCTCGTGCTGGCCCCCGATCACTTGTTCGCGACGGCACAGGAACTCGGCGCGGACGTACGCAGTCGGTTCGATTTCCTGAGCGGGCCGAGGGGCCGAACTGTCCTGGCCGGTACTGTATTCCGTGTCACTGAGGCCCTGGCGCGCCGGGTTTACAGCGACCGATCGACCGGTCTCGGGTACGCGCTGTTGCGTGTCGGCGGCGCTCCCGGGGCGCAACCGATCGGCCCGATGCACACGGAATCGACCGGAGCCCTGCGAGGCTGGATCGATCTTGGCGAAGCCGCTCCGGCACTCGAACCCGGCACCGGGCTCGTGATCGTCCAGCACCTCAGCGCCGGACCGCTTCGACTCGGGCACGACGCTGCGGCGGTGTTGGGGTTGAGCGGCGACGGCGCGCGCGTCTACTACGACCTGCCGACCGAACCCGGCTCCAGCGGAGCACCCTGCTTCACCCCGGACCTGACGCTCGCCGCGATTCACGTCGGCCCGGCGTCCGTCGATCGGCACGCTCCTCGCGGCGCCGGCGTCGGAGTCCTCGCGTCGGCGGTTCTGCGGGATCTACGAGAGCGTGGGTTTGGCGACATCGTCGGCAGGGCGTTCGTCTAGCCGCCGTATCCCAGATCCTTGCTGAGCGCGCCCGCGAACTCGACCAGCAGTGGCGCGACGCGGTCGCGGAACCCGGCGAGGGTGTTGCGGCCGGCCGAGGTGGAGCACGCCAGCACGCCTACCACGTCGGTCGACCGGTCGCGCACCGGCGCCGCCAACGAGATCAGTCCGTCCTCCAACTCGGCCTCGGCCATGGCGAACCCGCGCCGACGGACTGTGGCGAGTTCGGCGCGCAGTTCGTCCGGGGTGGAGACGGTGCCGGTGGCGAGCGGTTCGAACCGGGTCTGCGCGATCACGTCGTCGACGACGTCGTCGTCCGCCCAGGCCAGCAGTGCCCGCCCCATCGACGTCGCGTACGCGGGCACCCGGGTGCCGACCGAGACGTTGATACTCATGATCCGCCGCACCGGCACCCGGGCGGCATAGACGACCTCCGCGCCGTCCCGGACCCCCAGCGACGCCGACTCCTCGGTGTGCTCGGCGATCTGCACGAGATAAGGCATCGCGGCATCGATCATCGCGTGCGACGCCGAATAGTGCTGCCCGATGGACAGCACCCGCGGCGTGAGCGACCAGCGCCCGTCGCCGCCGGTGACGTATCCGAGTTTCTGCAACGTCAGCAGAATGCGGCGGACCGCCGGCCGCGACAGGTCGGTCGCGGTAGCCAGTTCGCTCAGCGACGCGGTGGGCCGCTCCTCGTCGAACGCCAACAACACGGCGAAACCGCGCTCGATACTTCGGACAAAATCCCGGTCCTCACTAGGCATCGTGTGTCCCCGCTTGACAGTCGGCTGTGATAGGACGCACAGTAGTGGCTGTACGCACAACGGACTTTGTGTACGCACAGCGTACAGCCCCCGGTGGTCGGGGCACCAGCCCGAATGACCCACCCACCTGTTTCGACCTCTACGAGGAGTGTTCATGACGACGACCGAGAAGCCCGCTGCCGAGGAGACCGCGACCGCGCAAGCGTCGGGTACTGCGGCGACCGACAAGTTCAAGGCCGAGCGGGTGAGCTCGGATACGTCCACGGAGCGGGCGGCGGCGATCTATCAGGACGTGCTGTCGGCGTTCAAGGAGATCATCCACCGCCACGAGGTCACCTACGACGAGTACCGGGTGCTCAAGCAGTGGGTGATCGACGTCGGCGAGTACGGCGAGTGGCCGTTGTGGCTCGATGTGTTCGTCGAGCACGAGATCGAGGACGTGAACTACAGCCGCAACAGCCTGGCGGGCACCAAGGGCAGCATCGAGGGCCCGTACTACGTGGCGGATTCGCCGAAGCTGCCGGCGAAGGCGACGATGCCGATGCGCGAGCAGGACGCCAAGGCCACACCGCTGCTGTTCGAGGGTCGGGTGACCGATCTCGAGGGCAACGGCCTCTCGGGTGCGACGGTGGAGTTGTGGCACGCCGACGAGGAGGGCTTCTACTCCCAGTTTGCGCCGAACATCCCGGAGTGGAACCTGCGCGGCACGATCGAGTGCGACGAGCAGGGCAACTTCGCGATCACCACGCTGCAGCCGGCGCCGTACATGATTCCGCACGACGGCCCGACCGGGTGGTTCATCGAGTCCTACGGTGGGCATCCGTGGCGGCCCGCGCACCTGCACCTGATGGTGAAGGCGCCGGGCAGGCTGCCGGTCACCACGCAGCTGTACTTCCAGGGTGGCGAGTACGTCGGCAACGACGTCGCGACCGCGGTGAAGCCGGAACTGATCCTGGATCCGCAGGCGGGCGACGACGGCAAGAACCACGTCACCTACAACTTCGCCCTCGACCCGGCGAACTGACTTACGCACCCGTGAGTGGTTGACGAGACTGCGACATTCTCCCGTCGCTTCGCTCGCCCTGGCGAGACTCGTCAACCACTCACGGGTGTCTACCAGGGGAAATGGGGTTAGATTCAGAGATGTCAGATACAGACCTGCGGATCGTCTCGGTCGAGACCACGATCATCGACGTCCCGCTCATCCGGCCGCACAAGTTCGCGACCACGACGGCCAACGCGCAACCCATCCTGCTCGTCGCGGTGAACACCGCCGGCGGCGTCACCGGCTACGGCGAGGGTGTCGTGCCCGGCGGTCCGTGGTGGGGCGGCGAGTCGGTCGAGACGATGAAGGCCATCGTCGACAAGTACCTGGCGCCGGTCGTGGTCGGCCGCGGCGCCGACGAGATCACCGGCGTCCTCATCGACATGGAGAAGGTCGTCGCCAACGCCCGCTTCGCCAAGGCCGCCGTCGACGTCGCCATGCACGACGCCTGGGCGCGCTCGCTTGGCGTCGGCGTGCACACCCTGCTCGGCGGCGCATTCCGCACGGGCGTCGACGTCACCTGGGCCCTCGGCGCCGCGCCGGTCGAGGAGATCCTCGAGGAGGTCGACGAAAAGCTCGCCGCGCGACTGAACTTCAGCTTCAAGCTCAAGATGGGCGCGCTCGACCCGGCCGAGGACACGGCCCGCATTTGCGCGATCGCCGGGGCCCTCGAGGGCAAGGCGGGCGTGCGTATCGACGTGAATGCCCGCTGGGACCGGTTCACCGCGCTGCGGTACGTGCCGAAACTAGTGGACGGCGGCGTCGAACTCATCGAGCAGCCGACCCCGGCCGATCAGATCGAGGTGCTCGCCGAACTCAGCCGACTCGTCTCGGCGCCGATCATGGCCGACGAGAGCGTGCAGACCCCACACGACGCGCTCGAGGTCGCGCGCCGCGCAGCCGCCGATGTCATCGCCGTCAAGACCACGAAATGCGGTGGGCTGCAACGGAGCAAGCAGGTCGCAGCGATCGCCCGCGCCGCAGGCATTCGCTGCCACGGCGCCACGTCCATCGAGGGCCCGATCGGCACCGCGGCCTCGATCCACTTCGCCTGTGCGGAACCGGCGATCGATTTCGGCACCGAACTGTTCGGCCCGCAACTGTTCGCCGAGGAACTGCTGCAGAACCCGCTGCAGTACTCGGAGGGTCAGGTGCATCTGCCGCAGGGGCCGGGCCTCGGCGTCGAGCTGAACATGGACGTCGTCAAGCACTTCGCGCGCGACTGACCACCAGAAGGAGTTATCCATGTCCCTGTTCCATGTCCGCATGGACGTCGACATCCCGCGCGACCTCGACCCCGACGTCCGCGCCGACACCATCGCGCGGGAGAAGGCGTACAGCCAGGACCTGCAGCGGAAGGGAAAGTGGCCCGAGATCTGGCGGATCGTCGGCCAGTACAGCAACATCAGCATCTTCGACGTCGAGTCGGCGGACGAGCTGCACGAGGTCCTCTGGAATCTGCCGCTGTTCCCGTACATGACCATCGAGGTCACGCCGCTGACCAAACACGGGTCCGACATCAAGAACTGATTGCGCGCACCGCGCCGCATCGGACGCTACGGTGTGCGAGTGAGCGGTGCCGTAGGGCAGTGGATCCCGGGTCTCGCGGTGGCGCGCGAGTACCAGAAGTCGTGGCTTCGCAACGACGTCGTCGCCGGCCTGGTGCTGACCGCGTTGCTCATCCCGGCGGGAATGGGCTACGCGGCGGCGGCCGGACTGCCGGTCGAGACCGGTCTCTACGCGACGATCGTCCCGTTGCTCGCCTACGCGGTGTTCGGGCCGTCGCGGATTCTGGTGCTCGGACCCGACTCGTCTCTGGCGCCGATCATCGCTGCGGCGATCCTGCCGCTCGCCGTCGCCGGGTCAGAGCGGGCGGTCGCGCTGGGCGGAATGCTCGCGATCATGGTCGGCGTCATCCTGTTCGTCGGCGGGCTACTGAGACTCGGGTTCGTCACCGACCTGCTCTCCAAACCGATCCGGATCGGTTATCTCAACGGCATCGCGCTCACCGTGCTGATCGGTCAGATGCCGAAGCTCATGGGCTTCTCGGTCGAGGCGGAGAATCTGCGCGGGGAGGTTCTCGGAATCGTCCGCGGGATCGCCGACGGCCTCGTCGACGGTGAGGCCTTTGCGATCGGCGCCGCGTCGCTGATCGTGATCTGGGGTCTGAAGGCGATCCACAGTCCGGTGCCCGGGGTGCTCGTTGCCGTCGTCGGCGCCATCGTCTTCACCTGGCTCGCCGGGTGGGAGGACCGCATCCCCGTCGTCGGCGCCCTGCCGCAGGGCCTCCCTGCGCCGGCGCTCGACGGCATCACGTGGTCCGACGTCGGCAGTTTGGCCGCGCCCGCGTTCGGCATCGCGTTGATCGCCTTCGCCGACACCGGCGTGCTGTCGCGGACCTTCGCGGCCCGCCACGGCGCCACCGTGAACGGCAGCCAGGAGATGTCGGCGATCGGCGTCGCGAACGTCGCGGGTGGTCTGTTCGGCGGATTTCCGATCTCCGCGTCGTCGTCACGTACCCCCGTCGCGGAGCAGGCGGGTGCGAAGACACAGTTGTGCGCGGTCGTCGGCGCGTTGGCGATCGTCGTGTTCATCCTCGTCGCCCCGTCGGTCACCGCGTATCTGCCGTCGTCGACGCTTGCGGCCGTCGTGATCGTCGCAGCGAGTTCGCTGTTCGACTGGGCCTCGGTGGCCCGGCT
>DATDBL010000021.1:0-17692 GCA_036524855.1 Aldersonia sp.
AGCATCGCGCTCGCCCACACCGTGACCAGCCAGGCAAGCGCCAACCCGACCACGACGACGTTGAAGTAGATCGCCACCTGCAGCGCGCCGGGCAGGAACGTCGCCGCATCCCACGCCTTCGCGATCTGCATCGAGACGTACTGGTACAGCCCGGACACCACCGGGTACTCCATGAACCGCACCTGGGACTGACCGTCGGGTCCGGTGTCGATCCATGACTTCTTGTACGGGAACGCGCCCTCGTCGAGCCGTTCCGCGCCGTACAGCGGAACCGTGTCGGAGTAGCACATCGCGACGTACTGCCGGCTGCCGCTCCAGTCCAGGCCGAGCGCCCCGTTCTCGCCGACGGGGGCCTGCTGGATGCAGCCCGCCTTCCCGAACCAGCCGAGAGCGAGGAACACGACGGCGAACAGCAGCAGCACCCGCACCGGCGTCCAGAACCCGGCGCGCCCGACGAGCGCGTGCCGGCCGACCGGGCCACCGATCGTGCGGGACAGGTCGGCGACGACCGGGTCGGTGCGGGTCGGCAGGTCGCGCCGATGGACCGAGCGGGTGTCGGGCACCAGCGGCGCGGCCGACACGCCGCCGTGCTCGTCGCTCATCGGCGGCCGTCGCTCATGGACCGCTCGGGTCAGTTCGCGTTGGGTCGGGGCGGGCCACCGTTGGGGAGCGGCTCGAGGGTGGTGATGGTCCCGCCCCCGGTCCCGCCGCTCGGGGTGGTCTCCTGCGGGACCACGCCCGGGACGGGGATCGTCACGCCGGGCAGGATCTCCACCTGCGACGGCGTGATCACCACCGGTGGCAGCGTCAGCTGCGGCTGACTCGGCGGCGCCGGCGCCGAGGTCGTGCTCGACGGTGGGGCCGTGTTCGGGGCGGTGTAGGCCGGCACGCCCGCCTGGCCGCCGATGGGGTCCGGGTCCGGGAACGTCTCGTTCGAGGTGCCGTCGAGCGCGCCGTCCATCGTGTCCTTCCAGATGTCCGACGGCAGCGCGGAGCCGTAGATCGGGCTCCCGTAGAGGTTGCGCAGCGGCAGCCCCTGTTCGGTGCCGACCCAGACCGCGGTGGACAGCGACGGCGTATACCCGACCATCCACGCGTCCTTGTTCTCACCGGTGTCGCCGAGCTGGGCGGTGCCGGTCTTTGTGGCCGACTGCCGCCCGTCGGCGAGGTTGTGCCCACGCGAGTACCCGGCGATCGGGCGCATCGCGGAGGTGACGTTGTCGGCGACGGCCGCGTCGACGCGCTGCTCCCCGGCCGGGGTACCGCGGTCGAGCAGGACGGTGCCGTCGGCGGTCACGACCCGCTGCACGAAGTGCGGCGTGTGGTACATGCCCGACGCGGCGAAGGTCGCATACGCCGATGCCATGTCGATCACCCGGGACTGGTACTGACCGAGCACGACGCCGTTGTTCGGGCCGGCGTCGTCCGGCTCGGTGAGCGACGGGCCGACACCGGGGATGACCTCGGGGATGCCGGCGGCGTGCGCCATGTCCGCGATCTTCTGCGGGCCGTCGCCCATCTGCAGCTGCATCCGGTAGAAGCTGGTGTTCAACGACCGCTTGAGCGCCTCGGCGATGGTGCACATGCCGCAGGATTCACCCTCGACGTTCGAGATGCTGATCCCGTTGACGGTCAGCGGCGAGCTGTCGTACATCTTCGACAGCGGGATGCCCTGCTCGAGGTTCGCCGCGAGGCCGAACACCTTGAACGACGAGCCGGTCTGCAGCCCGGAGTTCGCGAAATCGAAGCCCTTGCCGTCTGCGCCGCCGTAGTACGCGCGCACCGCGCCGGTGCGTGGGTCGATCGAGACGACCGCGGTGCGCAGCTCGGATGGCTCGCCCTCCATATTGTCGTTCACCGCGTCGACGGCGGCCTCCTGCGCCTGCGGGTCGATGGTCGTGGTGATCTGCAGGCCCTCGGTGTTGAGCTGCTGCTCGCTGATCCCCGCGGCGGTGAGTTCGTTGAGCACCTGGGTCTTGATCAGGCCGTCGGGGCCGCTGTCCTGGCTGGGGTCGTTGATCGACGCCCGGGGGATGACCGCCGGGTACTGCATGGCGGCCCGCTCCTGCGCGGACAGGGTGCCGCTCGACACCATGCCGTCGAGCACGTAGTTCCAGCGCGACTTGGCGCCGGTGGGGTTGGTCTCGGGATCCAGCGCGGACGGCTGCTGGATGGACGCGGCGAGCACCGCGCCCTCGGCGACGGTCAGTTCCTCGACCGGCTTGTCGAAGTACGCGTTCGACGCCGCAGCGATGCCGTACGCGCCGCGACCGAAGTAGATCGTGTTGAGGTAGGCGGCGAGGATGTCGTCCTTGCTCCAGTTGCGCGCCATCTTCGACGACACCACCAACTCGTGCATCTTGCGGGTGATGGTGCGGTCGTTCCCGACCAGCGCGTTCTTCACGTACTGCTGGGTGATGGTCGAGCCGCCGCCAGCCGACTCGCTGCCCTGGACATTGTCGCGCGCGGCGCGGGCGAACCCGGAGACGGAGAAGCCGGGATTGCTGTAGAAGTCGCGGTCCTCGGCGGCGAGCACCGCGTTGCGGACGTGCTCGGGAACCTGGTCGAGGTCGACGTCGGTGCGGTTGCCCTCCGGGGGCACGACGTTGCTCAGCACGGTGGTGCCGTCGGAGGCGAGGATGGTCGCGACCTGGTTGGTCTTGATGTCGCCCGGGCCGGGGACGTCGACGATGACGTACGCCGCGAGGAACGCGACGAGCGGCACGACGATCGCGGCCGCGATCAGCGAATAGAGCACGCGGCGGAAGGTCCGCCAGCGGGAGCGCCGGCGCGGCGGCCGGCTGGAACCGCTGCCCGAGCCGCCACCCCCGGGGCCGGACGGCGGCGGGGGCGTGGCCACCCGGGCGCCTCGCCGGTCGTCGTTGGGATTGGTCGCAGGGGGTTGCACTGACAGATCTCTCCGTAGGGTCGAGCTTGTTGCATTCGGACTGGGTTCGGGCAATTATCGTCGCGGGCAGGGCAGCACGAACCGCCACGTGGCGGATCACACATCCCGAGGGTGGCTATTCGGTGGCGATGCGGCGGCTGCGTTCCGTGCGGCGAGAGCGTCGCTGCTTCGGGGCGGGAGCCGTTCCCAGTACGTACGACTGGACCAGGTGGTTCCAGCTGCACGTGCGGCAGACCTCGACCACATGGACCGAGAACTCCTCACGCGTCGCCGCGAGCTGGGCCAGTTCGTCCGCCGTGCGCGCCGAGCCGGACATCGGTCCGAGCCCGTCGCCGAACACCCACGACACCAGCGTGAGCTGCTCTTTTCGGCAGATGGGGCACATCACGTCGCTGCCGCGGCCATGGAACTTGGCCGCCCGCAACAGGTACGGGTTGGCGTCGCAAACCTCCGCGACCCCGACCCGGCCCGCGTACACCTCGGCGAGCAGGGACCGCCGCTGGAGCGCGTAGTCCACCACCTGCCGCTGTATTCGCACGGCAACCAGAGTACGTGCGCCACGCGCGTGGCGGGTCGGACGGGCTCGAGTTCACAGGTCGGCTCTGCGGGCTGTACTTTTGCTTTGCGCACGGGCGCGCTCGACCACGCGACCGGAGGAGGTCGGCGGGCGTGGCCAGTCGCTATCCCGGGTCGATGCGAGCGCGTGACGAGGACCGGGCCAACACAGGCAGCACCCTCGACGAGGCCTTCGCGCAGGGTCAGCTCAGCGCCGAGGAGCACACCTCGCGGGTCCGCTCGGCGATGTCGGCGGCCACCCTCGCCGACCTGCATCGCCTCATCGACGATCTGCAGGGCGAGACCGACTTGGCGCCGATGCGCGCGTCGTTACCGCAGACCAAGGGCCCGTCGAACCTGATTCCGGTGCTCACCGGGCTGGTGGTGCTGGTGGTCGCGGGGGTGCTGATGCTGCGGGCGTGTTCGGGGTCCGGGTCGGACTCCGACGCCGCACCGGCCTCGCAGTTCGGGTCGGCTGGCTACCTGACGCTCGCGGGGCTGACCGACATCGTGGTGGCGATGCAGAACGAGTTCGGCGACGCGCTCGTCGACGACCTGTCCGTCTTCCCCGATTACGCGGTGATCGACCGGCCGGATCCCGCCGCGCCGCGTCGGCAGCTGTCCTATCGGTTCGACGAAGACGGTTTCCACGCGACGTCGCCGACCACCCGCGACGCCGACCTGGTGCCGGTCGACCTCGCGACCGTCGACCTGACGAAGGTCGCCGGCGTGGTCGCGGGCGCGCCGCAGAGCCTGAACCTGGACCCCGTCGACTCGCTGTACCTGTCCATCGGCTCCGAGGTCGGGGACGATCCGGACGTCTCGGTGCACGCGAGCAACGACCTCGGCGAGAACGGACACCTCACCGCCTACCTCGACGGCACCTTCCGCGCCGTCTACCCGTTCGACCCGGACAACTAGCTTGGAGCAGCCGTGGCGAATCGCCGACCGGGCGGGTTGCGCGCCCGGGACACCGACCGCAACGCCGCCGTCGCCGCCCTCGACAACGCCTACGCCGACGGTCAGCTCGGCTACGAGGAGCATTCGAGCCGGGTGAGCGCCGCGCGCGCCGCGAGGACGATCGACGACCTGCACGGGTTGACGTCGGATCTGCAGCTCACCGTCGACATGCCCGAACCTGCACCTTTGCATCCGCGTGGCGGCAGGGCGCGGCCGTGGGTCGTCCTCGGTGCGGCGGTGGCGGCGATGGTGGCGGGAGTGGTCTTCTACGCCTCGACGCGGGGTGATGCGGATACCGCGGCGGTGGCGGAGCGTTCTACCGTCTCGGTGCCGACCAACCTGCCCACCGACGCGTCGCCGATCGTCGCTCCGCCGGTCGTGCTCGACACCCCCGACGGGCTGCGCGCGTTCGTCGACCAGTACCGGACCCGGTTCGGGGACACCATGGCCGTGCGGGTGCTGGTCTACCCCGACGACGAGTACGGCTCGGTCACCCGCGTCGTGGAGGCCAGCCGCACCCAGGACTACTCCTACCGCGGCGGCTTCGACAAGTCCGGAAGTCCCGGCTCGTCGCGCGACGTGACACCGATCGACCTCGCGACGCTGAATGTCGACGCACTCGCCGGGCTGATGGCCGGAGCAGGCCAGACGGTCGGGGTGCCGGACGCGACCGTCAGCCACGTCTCGCTAGAGAACGACGGATCCGGGCCGACGATGTCGATCTACGCCGGCAACGAATTCAGCGAGTCCGGCTACCTGAAGGCATCGTTCGCCGGCGACATCGTCGCGGTGTATCCGTTCCGGAACTGAGCCGTCGCGCGCATGTCGGGCGGTCGAATCTGCGCGCAATCATATCGGTGCGATATAGTCGGTGATAGCATCACGTTGTTAGGTTCATCGACAACTCGGCAGTGTCTGCAGTGTCTATAGCGGAGGTGAGGATTTCGTGCTCGAACTGGCGATCCTCGGGCTGCTGCTCGAGTCGCCGATGCACGGGTACGAGCTGCGCAAGCGGCTCACCGGGCTGCTCGGTGCCTTCCGGGCCTTCTCCTACGGGTCGCTCTATCCGACGCTGCGGCGCATGCAGGCGGACGGACTGATCGCGGAGGACGTGGGGCCGACCGGCACCCTGAAGCGTCGGGCCCGCCGGGTCTACCAACTCACCCCGCTCGGCGAGAAGCGCTTCGCCGAACTACTGGCGGACACCGGACCGCAGAACTACACCGACGACGGTTTCGGCGTGCACCTCGCGTTCTTCAGCCGCACGCCGGCCGAGGCGCGGATGCGAATCCTCGAAGGTCGCCGTCGACAGGTCGAGGAGCGCCGGGAAAGCCTGCGTGAGGCCATCGGCCGAGCGAGCGGATCGCTGGATCGCTACACCCGCCAGCTTCACCAGCTGGGATTGGAATCCAGCGAACGCGAGGTCCGCTGGCTGAACGAACTGATCGCTGCCGAGCAATCGCCGACAGCGGCACCACCGAAAGAAGGAGAACTCCGCCGTGAGTGAGAGCAAGTCGAACACGAACAGCGGCGCTGTTCGGGTCGCCATCGTCGGGGTCGGCAACTGCGCCTCGTCGCTGGTGCAGGGTGTGCAGTACTACCAAGACGCCGACGAGTCCGCGACCGTTCCGGGTCTGATGCACGTGAAGTTCGGGCAGTACCACGTCCGCGACGTCAAGTTCGTCGCCGCGTTCGACGTGGACGCGAAGAAGGTCGGCTTCGACCTCGCGGAGGCGATCTTCGCCAGCGAGAACAACACGATCAAGATCTCCGACGTGCCGCCGACCGACGTCGTCGTGCAGCGCGGCCCGACCCTCGACGGCATCGGCAAGTACTACGCCGAGACCATCGAACTCTCCGACGCGGAGCCCGCCGACGTCGTCAAGACGCTGAAGGACGCCGAGGTCGACGTGCTCGTCTCCTACCTGCCGGTCGGCTCGGAGGAGGCGGACAAGTTCTACGCCCAGTGCGCCATCGACGCGAACGTCGCGTTCGTCAACGCGCTGCCGGTGTTCATCGCCAGCGACCCCGAATGGGCCGAGAAGTTCCGCGCCGCGGGTGTCCCGATCGTCGGCGACGACATCAAGTCGCAGGTCGGCGCGACCATCACGCACCGCGTCATGGCGAAGCTGTTCGAGGACCGCGGCGTGCAGCTCGACCGCACCATGCAGCTCAACGTCGGCGGCAACATGGACTTCAAGAACATGCTCGAGCGTGAGCGGCTCGAGTCGAAGAAGATCTCCAAGACCCAGGCTGTCACCTCGAATATCGAGCGCCAGCTCGAACCCAACAGTGTGCACATCGGCCCGTCCGACCATGTCGGCTGGCTCGACGACCGCAAGTGGGCCTACGTGCGGCTCGAGGGTCGTGCCTTCGGCGACGTGCCGCTGAACCTGGAGTACAAGCTCGAGGTGTGGGACTCGCCGAACTCGGCCGGCATCATCATCGACGCGGTGCGTGCGGCGAAGATCGCCATGGACCGCGGCATCGGCGGCCCGGTCCTCCCGGCCTCGGCCTACCTGATGAAGTCCCCGCCGGTCCAGATGCCCGACGACAAGGCGCGCGCCGAGCTCGAGACGTTCATCATCGGCTGAGCCCCGCCACTCCCGCCGAGTGCGCACTTCCTGTCGCGTCTTCTCGCGACTTACGGCAGGAGTTGCGCACTCGACGCTTGTTCAGGCGAGCGACACGAAGACTTCGACGGACGAGGGGTCGTCGAAGTACTCGAGGTCGAATGCGTAGGTGCGCGTGATCCGGCCCTCCCGTTCGGCGCGAACGATGTCCGCCCAGGCGGTGCGCAGCAGGTCGTAGGGCTTGCCGGAGACCGCGAAGCGAGCGAAGCGGCCGCCGGGGATGCGGGTGAACACGTCGCCCGGCACCACATCGTCGAGCGTCTGCGCCGCGTAGCCGAGCACCGCGACGCTGCGTTCGGGCTGTTTGACGTACGCCGCGACACGGGGGCGCGGATCCTCGCGCTGCCGATACCGGTCCCAGGTGAAGTTGACCAGGTCGAGGTCGCGGCGCGTGATCCGACTGCCGCTCAGCGGCACGGTGAGGCCACCGACCATGCGTTCCTCGAGGGTGACGATCTCGTAGTTCACGACTCCCGGTCTCCGGCTTCGTCGTCCCCGGATTCATCTCTTAGGGCGACATACACGGCGACCGTGCGGGTGTCTGGGTACCGCTCGAAGTCCCCGGAGTAGGAGCGCACGATCGCGCCCTCCGCCTCCGCGTCCCATGCCATGCGCCACACGGTCTCGATCGCGACGGCGATGTTGTCGTCGCTGCACTCGAAGCGGGCGAACCGCCCGCCGGGCACCAGGGCCGCGACGTCGCCGAATTCGACCTGGCTCAGGTCGCGGCAGCGGTAGCCGACGATGTGGGTGTGGTACGAGTTCAGATCGGGCTCGTAATCGACGTAGGCCGTCGCCGGCGTGCCCGGCAGCACGCGGGAGAGGTTGTGCTCCCACGCCGAGAGCACCTTCGCGCGATTGCCCTCTTCGAGCAAGAGCGCCGGGCTGCGGAGCACCGCACCCGCGATGATCACCTCGTCTCGGCGCACGACATCGAAGTCCATCCGACCGCCCCTCGGATCGCTGTCAGTCCCCACGAACACCTCTCGTCGACATATCACCCATCGACGAGTCGGGCTCGACGTTACCGCGGACGGCGCGAACACCGTGAAGCTACCCCGGCAGCGGAATGACCACGCCCGGCAGAATCTCGACATCCCGCGGCGCGGCCGGCGCCTCCGGCAGCGGGACCGGGACCTCGATCTCCGGCAGCGCCGGCACCACCGGCGCGGACGGTTGGTAGGTGTCGGCCGCAGCCTGCGGCGCTCGGGTGGTCGTCGTCGCGCCCGAGTAGGGCGGCACACCCGCTTGGCCGCCCACCGGGTCCGGCCACGGGAAGCTCTCCTCCTCGATGCCGTCGAGCGCGTCGTCCATCGTCTTCTTCCAGATGTCGGCCGGCAGACCCGAGCCGTAGATGCTGCCGCCCCACAGGTTGGTGATTGCCTGCGCCTGCTCGGTGCCGATCCACACCGCGGTCGAGAGCGACGGCGTGTAGCCGACCATCCACGCGTCCTTGTTCATCCCGGTGTCGCCCAACTGCGCGGTGCCGGTCTTGGACGCGGACGGCCGCCCACTGGCTAGTGCGTGGCCCGCCGAGTACGACGCGATCGGCAGCATCGCCTGCGTGACGTTCTCCGCGACCGCCGGATCGATGCGCTGCTCACCCGGGCTGGGTCCGCGGTCGAGCAGGACATTGCCTTCGTCGTCGACGACCTTCTGCACGAAGTACGGCGCGTGGTATATCCCGGACGCCGCCAACGTCGCGTATCCGGACGCCATGTCGATCGGCCGCACCAGGTACTGGCCGAGCACCACACCGGCCTCCGATTCCCCGTTGGGCTCGCTGAGGCTCACGCCGTCCACACCCGGGATGTGTTCCGGAATGCCCGCCGCGTGGGCGGCGTCCGCGACCGCGTTCGCGCCCCCGTCGAGCGACAACGTCATCCGGTAGAAGCTGGTGTTCAGAGACTGCTTGAGCGCCTGGGCGATGGTGCAAGTGCCGCAGGTGTCGCCGTCGACGTTGGTGATCCGGAGGCCGCTCACAGTCAGTTCCGAGCTGTCGTACATCTTCGACAGGGGAATGTCCTGCGAGAGCGCCGCGACCAGCCCGAACACCTTGAACGACGAGCCGGTCTGCAGCCGCGCCTGGGCGAAGTCGAAGCCGGCCCCGTCCTCGCCGCCGTAGTACGCGCGCACGCCACCGGTGTGGGGATCGATCGAGACGACGGCCGAGCGCAGCTCCTCCGGTTCGCCCACGAAGATGCTGCGCACCGCATTGACCGCGGCGTCCTGCGCCTGGGTGTCGATCGTGGTGGTGATCTGCAGCCCGCCGGTGTCGAGCTTCTCCTGGTCGATGCCTGCCGCGGCGATCTCCTCGAGCACCCGTGCCCGGATCAGGCCCTCGGGCCCGCGCGCCTCCGCGCCGCTGGCGACCTCGTTGAGCGGGACGATCCACGGGAACTCGTTCGCGGCGCGGTCTGTGGCGGGCAGCGTGTTCGCGGCAACCATCCGGTCGAGCACATAGTTCCAGCGGGCCTGCAGTTCGGGCAGATGCGTCTCGGGGTCGAGTCCCGAGGGCGTGCGGATCACCGATGCGAGCACCGCACCCTCGGCGACCGTCAGTTCGCCGACCGGCTTGCCGAAGTAAGCGGTGGAGGCTGCGGCGATGCCGTACGCACCGCGCCCGAAGTAGATGGTGTTCAGGTAGGCGGCGAGAATCTCGTCCTTGCTCCACTCCCGCGCCATCTTCGACGCGATGACCAACTCCTCGAGCTTGCGCTCCACGGTGCGGTCGGAGCCGACAAGCACGTTCTTCACGTACTGCTGGGTGATCGTGGATCCCCCGCCGGCGTCTTCACGGCCGAGTACGTTGTCGCGGGCGGCGCGGACGAATCCGCTGATGGAGAAGCCGGGATTGTCGTAGAAGTTCTGGTCCTCGGCCGCGAACACGGCGTCGCGGACGTGCACCGGGACGGCGTCGACGGGGATGTCGGTGCGGTTGCCCTCGAGTGGGACGACCTTCGCGACCACGCTCGTCCCGTCGGAGGCGTAGATCGTCGCGACCTGATTGGTGCGCATGTCCGAGGGCTGGGGCACCACCGAGCGCGAGTAAGCCATCGCGAACGCGGCGGGCGGGGTGGCGATGGCGAGCACCAGCAGCACGAGCAGCGTCCGGCGCACGTAGCGCCACGGCGACTTCTTGCGCCGGTGCCTCGTCGGGATGCTCGATTCATCACTGCTAGATAACGACGAATCCGAGGAGGCGCGCGGTTTCGGACTCACGAACACCTCCAGTCACATTGGAACCACCTATGACACGGTAGGCGTTGCGAAACTTTATCTGGAGACCCGGCGTGTCGCAGCATCGTAACGATCGGGGGCGATATATGGCCTCGCCTCACCGGCCTCGAAGATCTTGCCGCCGATCCGCAGGCCGGGCGAGTGTGCGAGCCCGGTACCGGAGTCTGCCCCGCAGAGCCTTCCGTCCGCCCGCATCCCGCGCTCGCACACACATGCGAGAAACTTGTCGGACCGCGGTCGTAGCCTGTCCCTCGTGACGACGACACCCACTTCGGACAAACTGCTCACCCGCATCGGCGGACTGCTGCGCCAAGCGGAATCGACCGACAACGAACACGAGGCGGCCGCGTTCCTCGCCGCCGCGCAACGCCTCGCGACGCAATCCTCGATCGATCTCGCCATCGCCCGCTCACACATCGCGAACCGGGAGCGAAGGCCGGTGCCGATCCAGCGGATGATCCACATCGGCGAGCCGGGCAAGAAGGGACTGCGCACGTACGTGCAGTTGTTCGTCGTCATCGCCGCCGCGAACGACGTGCGCTGCGACGTGGCGCGGACGTCCACGCACGTGTTCGCCTACGGCTTCGATACCGACATCGACACCTGCGAGGCGCTGTACTCCAGCCTTGTCGTCCAGATGGTCCGCGCGTGCGACACCTACCTGAAGTCGGGCGCCTATCGCGACGACGGGGCCTACCGCCCGGTGTCGGACCGATCGGGTTGGGGGCGACGACGCTACGAGCGCGCACCCGTCGCACCGATCACGGCGCGGCTGAACTTCCAACTCGGCTTCGCCGACCGGATCGGGCAGCGCCTGGCCACCGCTCGGCGTGAGGCGGAGGCCGAAATCCTGCAACGCGATGCCGGCGAGGCCTCGCGGTCCACCGCACTCGCACTGCGCAACAAGGAGGTAGAGCTCCGCGATTACTACTCCAGCCACTCCCAGGCCCGCGGGACCTGGCGCGGCAACCGGGAACAGGGCAGCTACTCCGAGGGTGCACGCAGCGCCGGGGACCGCGCCGGTCGGCGGGCGCGGTTGGGCAACTCGCCCGAACTCGGCGGCGCGCGCGGGCAACTGGAGGCGTGACGGTCCGCGACGTCCAACGCGGGAGGGTCTATGACGCCGAGCAATTGGTCCGCACCGTGTTCGACCGCACCGACGAGAACCGTCTGCGCGTCGTCGAGACGCACGGCTCGCAGTTGACGCTGCCGGTCGAACGGCGTTTCGCCTCGCTCGAGTCGGTGCAGACCTACGTCAGGAAGGTGCTGGCGCTCAACTGGGTTCGCGCGCGCTGGGCCCGGGCGGCGGCTCCGGTCCAGGTGCGGGCTCGGCTAGGGGCGACGAGCGCCCACTACGAACTGGCCACCGCCACCCTCGCGGTCCCGATGCACGCCGGCGGAACGGCGTGGGCGCTGCGCGAATTCGTCGTATTGCACGAACTCGCGCACCACCTCGATCCCGACCCGGACCGCACCGCGGCTCACGGACCCGAATACTGCGAGCGCTACCTCGACCTCGTCGACGGCATCGTCGGGGCCGAGGCGGCGTTTCTGCTGCGGGCGACGATGCTCGACTGCGGCGTCAAGATCGGGTGAGCGTCAGTCCCTGGGCTGGGTGATCCGTCGCAGTTGGCGTGCCTGCGCGGCGAGTTCGCCACTGTCGGTGAACAATTCGGTCTCGTCCACGCAGAGGTCGTCGGTCGCCCAGGTGGTGCGGTGGCGCAGCCGGTACCAGGGAGACGCGGCGAACGGCGCGAGATGCACAGTGAACTCGGCGGTCGGGATCAACACCGGCGTGGTCCGAACGGCGAACAGGCCGGGCGGCAACGCATCGAGCAGGACGACGGCCTGCTCGGCAGGTGTCAGCCCATGCTGCTCGATCAGCCGGATCCACACGTCGTAGCCGGGCTCCGTGCCGCCGGCGAGCGGTCGGGCGTCGTCGATCGGCCGGATCTCGAGGTGCTGCGCGAACGGCACGAACTCGGGCGGCAGGTCGAAGCGCGGGCAGTCCAGCGGCGCGGGCGCGGGCGCGGCGCGGCGGATCGGCTCGCGGCGCGGCCCGTCGGCGTCGGTGGCCACGCGGACCAGCGCGGTAGCGCGGTCGCCGATCCAGGTCTGCACGCTTCCCGTCCGACGGCCGTTGCGCGGGCCGGCCTCGACCTCGATGCGGCCGGGCGCGACCGGCCGATACATGTGCGCGGTGACCGCGAGCGGAGTGGATCCGTCCGGCGTCGCGCCACGCATGAGCAGTGCGGTCAGCAACCCGCCATGGACACCGCCGAAGCCGATCCAGGTCGGGTCGACGTCGACTGCAAGGGCCATCTGACTATGTGTGAGCATAGTCAGAACCGTAGCACTCTGACTATGCCCTTGGCTAGTCAGGGGTACACTGGGCTTGTGCCTGCAGCGATGGAGCAACCCCTGACCGACCTGTCTTCGTGGCGCGCCGACGAGTGCTCGCTGGCCAAGGCGATCGATCTCGTCGGAACCCGCTCGGCGATGCTCATCCTGCGCGAGGCCTACTACGGCACCACCCGATTCGACGGGTTCGCCAGCAGGGTCGGCATTACGGAGGCGGTCGCCGCCAAGCAGTTGCGCCGGCTCACCGAGGCGGGACTGCTGACGAAGCGGCCATATCGGGAGGCGGGCCAGCGCACGCGACACGAGTACGTGCTGACCGACATGGGTCGCGACCTACTGCCTGCGCTGCTCGCGCTGATGCAGTGGGGCGACAAGTACCTGCAACCCGACGGCGGCCCACTCGAAATCGTCGAGGACGCGACGGGCGCCCCGATCCGGGTGCAGGTCCGCAGCGAGGCGGGCAACGAGGTCGGGCTCGAGGGGTTGCGGGTGCGCGTCAACCGTGCCTCCCGGCGGTTCGCGAAGCGCTTGTAGGCACCGCGATACCGCATCGAATCGGGTTCGCGGTGCTGTAACGTCACGTCGTCCGGCGCCGCACAGCCGGCGGCGGTGGGGTCCGCCACCCGATTGCGACCGCGACGATCCGCAGCGCCAGCACGAGCGTGAACGCGACGACCGCCCCGGCAGGCGGGCTGCCGCCGAGCAACACCACCACCACAAACCCCGACGCACCGAGCACCGCGATCAGTGCGTACGGCAGCGAGCGCTGCACGATCTGCACCGGTCGCCCGGCAAGCAGGTCGCGCATCACACCACCGCCGACCCCCGTGATCGTGCCGAGCAGCACCTGAGCACTGGGCCCGAGTCCGGCATCGTTCGCCTTCACCACCCCGACCACCACGAACAGCCCGAGCGCGGCCGCGTCGAGCACGTCCACGAAGAGCCGCAACCGGTGGATCAGGTGCGCCGCGACCATGCCGGCGACGCCGGCGAGCAGCGCCGTCACGAGGTACCACTCGGTCTGCAGTGCAGCCGGGCGGACGCCGATCAGCACATCGCGCAGCATGCCGCCGCCGAGTCCGACGACCACCGCGAACACGACCCCGGCCAATACGTCGAACTCGTTCCGCTCGTCGTCGGCGACGGAGAAACTCGCGCCCTGGGCGGCCCCCACCGCCACCGCGGCGAGGTCGATCCACAGCGGGATTCGTACGGCGGTGTCCATGGACCGAGACGCTACCGACGGTGCGTGCACCCGCTGTCGACGGCGCCGCCAGAAACCGCCAGGGGTCCCCGCGCTGGCGGTACCGGGAGAATGAGGGGCACCCTCACCAGCGAAAACGACGGTGTGGGGACCCGTCGGTAGCGCAAACGGGGCGACCCGCGCACCGCCCGCGCGTCGCGAAGCGAAGAATGTCGACCGGAACGGTTCCGGCCAACGCCAACGGTGGCCCAACGACATCCGAGGAGTCCCATGCACCCGATCCGGATCGGTGTTCAGCTACAGCCACAGCACGCCCCCGACTACGCGCTCATCCGCGACGCCGTGCTGCGCGCGGAGGACATCGGCGTCAACATCGTGTTCAACTGGGACCACTTTTATCCGCTCTACGGTGACCAGGACGGCGCGCACTTCGAGTGCTGGACGATGCTCGGCGCCTTCGCCGAGCAGACCGAACGCGTGGAGATCGGCGCGCTGGTCACCGGCGGCGGGTACCGCAACCCCGACCTGCTCGCCGACATGGCCCGCACCGTCGATCACATCAGCGGCGGCCGCCTCATCCTCGGCATCGGCGCCGGGTGGTTCGCCAAGGACTACCAGGAGTACGGCTACGAGTTCGGCACCCCCGGCGCGCGGTTGGCGTTGCTCAAGGACAACCTCGCCCGCATCTCGGCGCGCCTCGGCAAGCTCAATCCCGCACCGGTGCGCCATATTCCGATCCTGATCGGCGGCGGCGGCGAACGGAAGACGCTGCGCCTGGTCGCCGAGTACGCCAATGTCTGGCACAGCTTCGCCGACCTCGACGCATTGGCGCACAAGTCGGCTGTGCTCGCCGAGCACTGCGCCGCGGTGGGCCGGGAACCGCACCTGATCGAGCGGTCCGTCGCGTGGCCCGGCGCCGGACAGGCACAAGCCTTCGTCGACGCCGGGGTGACTCTGTTCACTGTGAGCTCGACGGGTCCCGACTACGACCTCACCAAGCTCGTCGAGGCCTGCCGTTGGCGCGACGAGCGCAACCCGGAGGCCGTCACCGGACTGGCGTGAGTCAGGCGCGCACCAACTGCTGCACCCGGACCGGGCGCCCCTCCACCATCGACTGCTGGCACGCCTCGGCGACGTAGAGGGCGGCGAGCGCGTCGGTGACGGTGCACGGACTGGCGGTGCGGCCCGCCGCGACGTCGACGAACGCGCCGAGCTCCGTGACGTAGGCGTCGTGGAAGCGCTGCATGAACGTCAGGTACGGCTCGTCGGCCCGCTGCCAGGAGATGTGCGACTCGGCGGTCGGCAGCGCAGCGCGGTCGTCGAGGCCGACGATGCGGGCGCTCTTGGAACCGGCGACCTCGAGTCGGACGTCGTGGCCGGCGCCGTTGTAGCGCGTCGCGGAGACGGTGGCGAGCGTGTCGTCATCGAACCGGCACACCGCCGCGACGGAGTCGACGTCGCCGCCCTCGGTGAAGAAGTCCTCGCCCTTGTTCGCGCCGTAGGCGGACACCTCGACGATCTGGCGGCCGGTGAGCCACAGCAGGATGTCGAAGTCGTGGATGGAGCAGTCGCGGAACAGCCCGCCGGAGGTCGGGATGTAGGCCGCGGGCGGTGGGGTCTGGTCGGCGGTGATCGCGCGCAGGCTGTGCAGCCAGCCCAGCTCGCCGGACTCGAGCGCCGCCTTCGCGGCACGGTAGCCGGCGTCGAAGCGGCGCTGGAACCCGATCTGGACCGGCACATCCCCGCCCGCGACCCGCTCGACGATCTCGACGGTGCTCGGTACGTCGAGTGCGACCGGCTTCTCGCAGAACACCGGTACCCGTGCGTCGAGGCTGCGGTGGATCAACTCGGCATGTGCACTGGTCGCGGCGGTGATGACGACGCCGTCGATGCCGGCGCCGAGCAGGTCGTCGACGCTGTCCACGGCGGTGAGGTGCGGTGTCGCCGAGGCGAGTTCCTGCGCGCTCGCGACATTCACGTCGGTGGCCACCAGGCTGTCCACCTCGTCGAGGCCGAGCAGGGTCTCCGCGTGGAAGCGGCCGATGCGTCCGGTGCCGATGAGGCCGATCTTCATGTGTTCGTCCTTCGCTGTGTGGTCTGGCGCGGCTCGGGTGGACAAGTAGTGGACCGGTCCAACGAGTGCTACTCTGATCGACGTCCGCGGCAATGTCAAGACAAACCACGCGAGGTACGCCCCCGTTGAATCGCGCTCCAACGATCCGTCAGGTCGCCGAGCACGCGGGGGTCTCGAAGTCGCTGGTGTCGCTGGTGCTGCAGGGGTCGCCGAAGGTGAGCGCGAACAAACGCGCCGCGGTGCAGGCGGCGATCGACGAACTCGGCTACCGGCCGAATGCGGTCGCACGCAGCCTGACCGAACGCCGCACCCGGATCGTCGGCGTGCTGCTCAACGACCTGCGCAATCCGTGGTTCGTGGACTGCCTCGAGGGCCTGGGCACGCAGTTGCACGGCAGCGGGTTGCGCATGTTCATGGCCGACTCGCGCCTCGACCGACGGATGGGCGAGAGCCTCACCGAGGGATTCCGCGAACTGCGCGTAGACGGCATGGTCGTGGTCGGGACCGTGTCGCCGTCGGAATCGCTGGCCCGCCTGGCCGCCGAGGTCCCGACCGTGGTCGCGGCGAGCCGCGACGTGCACCTGCCCAACGTCGACGTGGTCGCCAACGACGACGTCGCCGGCACCCGGCTCGCGCTCACCCATCTGCGAGAGCTCGGACATCGGCGCATCGCCCACATCTCCGGCACGATCGGCGAGGTCGCCCGGATCCGGCACGACACCTACCTCGCCGAAATGCGCGCCGCAGGCCTCGACCCCGTGGTCGAGGCCTGCGACATGACCGAGGAGGGCGGCTATCGGGCGGCCGTGCGGTTGCTGCGCGCCGACCGGCCCCCGACCGCGATCTTCGCCGTCAACGACATATCCTGCGTCGGTGCGCTCTCCGCCGCAGACGAGCTGGGGATCCCCGTACCACAGGAACTTTCGCTCGTCGGCTACGACAACACCCACCTCGCCGGGATCCGCCATCTCTGGCTGACCAGTGTCGACAACGCCAGCTTCGACGTCGGTCGGCGCGCGGGGCGGGCTCTGCTGCAACGGATCTCGGCGCCCACGACACCGGCGAGCGAGCAGTTGGTAGATCCGCGGTTGCAGGTGCGGGGATCGACGGCCGGGCCCTGTGCCGGCAGCGTCCCCTCGTAACGAACCTTGACGCGCTTCCGGAGGCGGTTGCGGGCTATCGCTGCGCTGAGTGGGATGCGCGACGTGGGCGACGTCCTGGACCCCGCCGTTGCCGAGAACCCATTCGCACTGGAATTAAGATGTGCGGCGCTGTCCGGAGCCCGCGCGTACGCCACCGATCGGTTTACGGACCTTTTGGATCCCGAGTCGAATCCGTTCAAGACGGCGTCGGGGCTGCGACCGCCAGGCCTGGTTGATGATCGCGATCGAAGCCCGCCTAAACAACGCCGGCGGGTGAGCGTGCACGACGCGGACGGCTGTCCAATGGAGTTCGGCCACATTGCGCACTCCACGCACCGACAGCGAAGGCGGGATCAGCTACTTCGAACGCGGTGACGGTCGGACCGACCCAGCCGCAACGACGGCACCGAAGGTACACGGATCTTGACCGTGCTCGGCGGCCGGCGACCCGACCTTTTCGGGTCGACGTGGCTAGCCGGGAACTGGCGGGACGGGGGTGAGTCCGCCGGCGGGCAGGGTGAGGTGGCGGTCGCCGCGGGGTCCGGTCCACAGGATCGCGGTGCCGGGCAGGGCGCGCGCGTGCCAGAGCCCGGCGGTCTTCAGTGCATGGTGAAA
>DATDBL010000022.1:0-38019 GCA_036524855.1 Aldersonia sp.
GATCAGCAGCGGAGTGTCGATCGACCCGGCGACATCGGTGAGGTTGTAGCGCGACACCTCCGCGATGGTGTCGAAGTAGCTGTCGCGCCGGTACGGGCGGGCGCGGAAGTTCCACACGCGCGCGGTGGCCCTTGCGAACCGCATGCCGATGCGCATCTGCCGGTCGAAGCCGTTGCGATCGCCCTCGTCGTAGAGCTTCCGCAGTTTCGCCGGCAGGTGCCCCATCCACGACGCGGCGACGTCCACCACGCCCGGATCGGCTACCGCCGCGGCGAAGCGATGCTCGAAGGCGAGCGCGCGCGGCAGAGGGAATCCGGCCTGGCTGATCCCGTAGGCGACGAGACGGTCGGGGTCGACGTCGGGGCGGGCGAGCGCGAAGTCGACCACGGGCGTCAGCACCGCCTCCCAGTCCGGCCGGAATCCGACGTTGCGCTCGAAGAGCATCGACTGCTGCCCGGGGCCGTCGAACATCAGCACGTTGTAGCCGCGGGCCAGCGCGCCGGCGCCGCCGTAGGCCCACATGCTGCTGATCGCGCCGTCGCTGCCGTTGACCATGACCAGCGTGGGGCGCGGGGACGGGTCCGCGTTGGGCCGGCAGAAGTAGCCCGGCATCACCGTGTCTTCGAACGGGATGGCGACCCGCTCCACCGGGTAATGGGTGGTGTCGACGAATCGGTCCCAGGCGCGGCGGTGTTCGCGGAAGGTCGGGAGCAGGGCATCGTCGTCGCTCCCGTCGACCGGGACCGCGGCCGCCAGATACGTCGCGGCCCGCAGGTACCCCCATGACGCGCTCTCCCGGTGGCCCGCCGCGGCGCTGCGATCGGCCACCGCGACCAGGCGCCGCCCGAGGTCGCGAAAGGCGGCGAACCAGCCGGCGTGGTCGCGCTCGCCGATCCCGTCGATGGCGGCCAACACCTCGCCGACGTCGGAGCTGCCGCAGTTGGCGTGACCGAGCAGGATGCGTACCTCGAAGTCGCGGCCTTCGTCGCGGTAGAAGCCCTTCGTGAAGGCCTGGTGCGGGCGGGGGAAGCGATCGGAAAGCCGGAACATCGTGAGGGGCTCCTTGGTGGGTGCGGTGCGTGTGATTGTGACTCTGCCCCTCCGCAACGGGAGAAACATCCGTCGAACGACAGAGATTTCGGGGTTTGTTCGGCGAGGTGCACGCCCACGACGGGATATGAGAGCAGCGCGACACCCCATCCTCCGCCGAGTGCAAAGGTCAGCGGGTGTACGAAGCCGGAGAGCGTGCGAAGCGGTGACTCGGGCGGCGTGCAGCAAATCCCGTCCGCGGGATTCCACAACTCGAACACGGGGATGCTCGGCCGTCGGTCGTGCTTGCCGGCGATTCCGTGGCCCGGCGCACCATATCCGCCGTCGAATTGGGGATCCGCGACGGTGAATGCGCCGACAACCTCGAGCCCATTCGTGTATGCCACACCGCGGGCGAGGTCGGCAAGAAATACCGAAACGACGTACGCGCCGAGCGAGTAGCCGCCGACGATCGCAAGATTGGGGGATGCATTGATTCGGCGGGCGAGTTCACGAGTGCCGAGATAGATCGATTCGGTCAATGGGGCACCGAACGGGTTGTCTTGGATGTTCGCGGGTCCGACACTCGCCGGATAGTCGATCGACATGTGCGGTCCCCGGTTGAAATTTGCTTGGTCGAGCCGAGCGGTTACCAGCGAAAGTAGGTAACCCGGGTCTTTGACGCCGTTTACGGTGAACACATCGATCACGTCGGTTCCCTTCGAATGGCCGAGACTCGGATGGTCTCGCGGCACCCGTAATTCTGTCGTTCGTTCCGTCGAAATCGCACCAACTCGCTACAGCGGTCGGGTTGACCGCCGAACCACAGATTCGCACCGGCTCGGGTGCGATATTGTTCGGTCATGTCCGGCGCACTCGACGCCATCTCGGTCATCACCACCAAACGCGACGGCAACGAACTGACCGACGCGCAGATCGACTGGGTGGTGCACGCCTTCACCCGCGGGGAGGTTGCCGACGAGCAGATGTCGGCGTTGGCGATGGCGATCCTGCTGCGCGGGATGAGCCGCGAGGAGACCCACAGGTGGACCGCCGCGATGATCGACTCCGGCATCCGGATGGACTTCACCGACCTGCCGCGCCCGACCGTCGACAAGCACTCCACCGGCGGCGTCGGCGACAAGATCACCCTCCCCCTCGCCCCGCTGGTCGCCGCGTGCGGCGCGGCGGTACCGCAATTGTCGGGCCGCGGGCTCGGCCATACCGGCGGCACGTTGGACAAGCTCGAGGCGATCCCCGGCTGGCGCGCCGACGTGGACGTAACCCGGATGCGCGAGATTCTCGCGGACCCCGCGATCGGCGCGGTCGTGTGCGCCGCCGGCGCCGACCTCGCGCCTGCCGACCGCCGGCTCTACGCGCTGCGCGACGTCACCGGCACCGTCGAGTCGATCCCGTTGATCGCCAGTTCGATCATGAGCAAGAAGATCGCCGAGGGGACCGGTGCGCTGGTGCTCGACGTGAAGGTCGGCAGCGGCGCGTTCATGAAGCACCGCGCCGACGCCGACGACCTCGCCTCCGCGATGGTGGAACTCGGCCTCGACGCGGGCGTGCACACGGTCGCGCTGGTCACCGCGATGGACACCCCGCTCGGCCGCACCGCCGGCAACGCGTTGGAGGTGGCGGAATCGGTCGAGGTCCTGGCGGGCGGCGGACCGTCCGACGTCGTCGAGTTGACCCTGGCGCTGGCCAGGGAGATGCTCGCGGCGGCCGGGATCGACGGCGTCGACCCCGCGGACGCGCTCGCCGACGGCCGGGCGATGGACCGGTGGCGGGCGATGATCGCGGCCCAGGACGGCGACCCGGACGCGCCGCTGCCGACCGCGCGGCACACCGAGGTGGTCCGCGCGCCGGAATCGGGCGTGCTGAGCCGGCTCGACGCGATGCCCGTCGGGTTGGCGGCCTGGCGCCTCGGGGCCGGCCGCACCCGGCAGGGCGAGCCAGTGCAGGCGGCGGCGGGGGTGACAATGCACGCCAAGCCGGGCGACGCGGTGGCGGCAGGTGCGCCGCTGCTGACGCTGCACACCGGCGACGACGAGCGCATCCCGAGGGCCGTCGACGCGCTGTCCGGTGCGTGGCAGATCGGCGCGAGCGCACCGGAGAAGGCGCTCATCCTCGACCGCATCGCCGACTGACGTCATTATGTCGACGGGCACTGTTCACCCGTGCGCTCGTCGCACGCCCGTCGAGTGTCGCGGGTCGCGTCTAACCTCGGTACATGACTGCACCGCTGGACCTCGCGTCGATCCGCCGGGCGCCCAAGGCGCTGCTGCACGACCACCTCGACGGTGGGCTGCGACCGGTGACCGTGCTGGAGCTCGCCCACGAGTGCGGCTACACCGATCTGCCCGCCGACACGGCCGAGGACCTCGCGCACTGGTTCCGCGACGCCGCCGACAGCGGATCGCTCGAGCGCTACCTGGAGACGTTCGCGCACACCGTCGCGGTGATGCAGACCCCGCAGGGGCTCGCCCGGGTGGCGCGCGAGTGCGCGGAGGACCTCGCGGCCGACGGCGTCGTGTACGCGGAGGTGCGTTTCGCGCCCGAGCAGCATCTCGAACAGGGCCTCGACCTCGACGAGGTCGTCGAGCACACGTTGGAGGGGTTCGCGCAGGGCATGTCGGCGGCGGCGGTGCGCGGGACTCCGATCCGCGTTGGCTGCCTGCTCACCGCGATGCGGCACGCCGCGCGGTCGCGTGAGATCGCCGAGTTGGCGATCCGCTGGCGCGACCAGGGCGTCGTCGGCTTCGACATCGCCGGTGCCGAGGCGGGCTTCCCGCCGTCGCGGCATCTGGACGCGTTCGAATACATGCGAGCCAACAACGCGCACTTCACCATTCACGCGGGTGAGGCGTTCGGGTTGCCGTCGATCCACGAGGCGATCGCGTTCTGCGGCGCCGACCGCCTCGGCCACGGCGTGCGGATCACCGACGACATCCGCGACGACGAGGGCGAGACCACGTTGGGGAGGCTCGCGAACTACGTGCGGGACAAGCGGATTCCGCTGGAGCTGTGCCCGAGTTCGAACGTGCAGACCGGTGCGGTGAAGAGCCTCGAGGAACACCCGTTCGATCTGCTTGCGTGTCAGCGGTTCCGGGTGACCGTCAATACCGACAACCGGCTGATGAGCGACACCACGATGAGTCGGGAGATGGTGAAGCTCGTGCAGACCTTCGGCTACGGCTGGAGTGACCTCGAGCGGTTCACGATCAACGCGATGAAGTCGGCGTTCATCCCGTTCCCGGAGCGGTTGCGGATCATCGACGACATCATCAAGCCGGGGTATGCGGTGCTGATCGGCTGAGCGCTATTCGGGCCGCAGCCGCGCCTCGAACTCGCGCTCGAGATCGCGCCAGGCCTTCGCCTCGGCGGCGAACGGCGGGCTCGGAGCCATCCGGTTGGGATCCGGTTCCAGCAGGTAGGACACGTACCAGCCGAGCGGAGTCGACTTCGCGAGCGCGCGTTCCACGGAGTCGTCGTCCGTGTAGTCGGCGGCGTCGGTGAACAATTCGACGGCGAGGTCGAGTTGCTCGGCGTCCACGGCCTTCGGGCCGTCGGCGAGGTCGTCGGCGAGACCGGGCAGTACGTAGATGTTCTCGTCGGTGACCTCGACCTCGAGCGAACCGTCCACCGCGGCGGCCTGCACGTCGGCGTAGGTGCTGACGCGGGCGAGATCGTGGTCGTGGTTGTCGGCGAGGTAGCGGGCGAGGGCGCGTTCGGAGGAGAACGTGGTGATGGTGTCGCCGTTGCCGAGGAAGATCGGATCGTCGTCGAGGTAGCAGCGCAGCGTGAACCAGATCCCGTCGGCCATGATGATCTTCACCGGGTCGATGCCGACCTCGGTCCAGAGCGTCTCCTCTTCGTCCTCTTCGCCCTCGGTGTCGTCGGTTTCTTCGGTGAGGTCGACCGATTCGAATTCCGCGTCCTCGGTGGCGTCCTCGGCCGCATCCTCCGCGTCGACCGTGTTCTCTGCGGCGGCGAGCAGTTCGGCCTCCGCGACTGCGACGGCCTCGGCGTCCACCTCCGGCACGTCGACCACCTGGTCGATCGCGTCCACGACGCCGTCCCAGTCCTGGGCGATCGCGGTACCGATGCGGTCCCACAGTTCCATGCCCTCGCGCCCGGCGAACGCGCCGGCACCGCTGCCGAGCACTCCGAGCACCGGGTTGGCCGCGAAGAACTTCTGCACCGGCGCGAGTTCGCAGACCTCGCCGATGTCGCGGACCATCGTCAGGGTCTCGTCGAGTTCGGCGACGGTCTCGGGGTCCGGGTCGCCGGCAGCGAGTTCGGGCACGCCGATCAGGTCGTAGGCGTGCTCCTCGCTGGGTTCGAACTCGGTCGCCGACAGCGCTTTGACGGTCGGCCAGGCGGGGTGGTCGACGAGGTCGTTGTCGTTGTCGGCGCGGACGAAGGCGGCGAGGTCGGCGACGGCCTCGAACCCGTACAGCGAGTCACCGTGGCCGAGGAACGCCTCCCACTCGTCGTCGCCCTCGCGCCAGCGTGGTGCCCAGAGCGTGACCAGATCGCCGTCGGTGAGGCCGAGTTCGATGGGGACGATGTCGCCGGATGCCATGGGCGAAAGCCTATCGACAAACGAGGTGTCAATTCACTCGGCCTGTCCCCATCAGAGGCCGTGTGCGGATCGGTCACGGAACTCCCGACGGTGCAATCCGGCGATGCTTGTGCGATAATCGCACATGTGGACGTGAGCGAGATCGGACAGCGCGTTGCCGAGTACCGGCAGCGTGCCGGCTACACGCAGCAGGAGCTCGCCGACGAGGCAGAGATCGAGCGCACCGCACTCGCAAAGATGGAAAAGGGCCAGCGACGTGTCGGCGCCCTCGAACTTGCGGCGTTGGCGCGGGTTCTGAACGCGCGGATGGACTGGTTCGTTCAGCCGGCACCGGAGTCGGTCGTGGCGTATCGTTCGGCGCTAGCTCCGGACGCGCCGACGTCGGCCATCGATCATCTCGTCGAATCGCTCGCTCGCAATGTAGATTTCGTCGCCGAGTACAGGCCGAAGCGATTCACAGCGCTCGCTGGGCAGGAACGCGCTCTCCGTAGCCGCAACGAGGCCGAGCACCTCGCCGGCGACGTCCGTGGCTGGACGGGGATCGATCCGGACGAGCCGATCACCGGCTTCGCCGAGGTAGCCGCTGGGTTGGGGGCAATGACCTTCTGTCTGGAACTCGGCCCTGATGCTCCAGAGGGTGCGTCGGCGCAGGCGTCGAGCGGGGGAATCGCCGTGGTGAACGGAACCCTGAAGGTGGGGCGGCGGCGGCTGGTCGCCGCCCACGAGTTGGGGCACTTGATCACGCGAGACGGCTATCGAATCGACTGGCGCGTCGACTCTCCTGACGCGGATATCGCCGAATCTCGTCTCGACCAGTTTGCACGTGCTTTGCTGCTCCCTCAGCGCGCGGTGCTCGACATGTTCCGTGTGAAGCGTGGCGGCGGCATGCGGGAAGCCGCGATCAGGACGGCGAGCGAGTACCAGGTTGACATGGCGACCCTTGCCCGCCGCCTACTCGACCTCGGCGCAGTGTCGGTTCAAGAGGCGACCGACATCCGCGCAATTCGCACCACCCAGTCCGACATTGTCGAGTTCGACCTGGTCGTGCGGGATGATCTGCACCCTCCGTCGGCACCGAGGCCGTATCAGAAGGCAGTCCTTGACATGTATCGTGCCGACACGATCACGGCGAGTCGCGCCGTCGGCCTGCTCGTCGGCACATTAGCCGAATCCGACCTTCCGGATCGTCCTCGACTACCTGAGGCGGCGGGGTGGTCCGTCCTGTAGCGGATTGCGGTCGGCTCGTATTCGACACCACGCCGCTCATCCACATGGCAAAGGCTCAAGTACTCGGCGTGCTCAAGATTCTCGTCGGAGTTCGGACTGCGGTGATGACTGATGTCGTTGAGGACGAGATTCGCAAGGGCGCACACCGCCACGCAGCACTCCAGGCCGTTCTCGAGTCGGACTGGCTGGAGCTGCGCAGCCTCTCCTCGGACGAGGAGATGTCGTGGTATCTGCAGTTTGCCGAAAGACTGGTCGGTTCCGACCAGCGAAATCTGGGTGAAACGTCGGTGCTTGCTTGGGCAAAGGCCAACGGCGACGCGTGCGTGGTTATCGATGATTCGGAAGCCCGCAAGATTGCCGACGAGTTCGGAGTACCGAAGATCGGTACGCTCGGCCTTCTCGTAGATGCCGTGAACGATGGTCACCTCAGCGAACATGTCGCATCACATATCGCCGACGAGTACTCCGCGAGTGGAGCGCGCGTTCCGTTCCGGGTCGGCGGATTCATTCCGTGGGCCCATGACATCGGAGCGCTGGTCCCTCGCGACTGACGAGAATGCGTTCAGGGTGTCGCGTGATGCGTGAATGCCGCGCTCAGCTGCGCGACGACCTCGGCGCGCCTCTCGGCCGCCCGTGCGGCCGCTTCGGCGCATGCCGCGGCGACCGCGGGACCGATCTCGCGGGCCGGGAGGGTGGTGATGGCCTCGGCGAGGTGCAGCTCGATCAGGGCACCGTGGCCGTCGACGAGCGCGGTGATCAGACCGTCGGGCGTGGTGTGGCGGCCGCGGACCTCGGCGAGATCGTGCATGGCGCGTTCGAGGTCGGCGAGGCGGGCGGTCGCGTCGCCGACGAGGGTGTCCATCGGGTTCATACGGGACGCATCCAGGTCGCGGTGGGCTGTGCTGTGGTCGCGGTCGGTAGGCCGAGCCTGTCGAGGACGTCGTCGGGGACGCCGGCTCTGCTCAGCTCCGCCCGTCTTCGTGTGCGCGCCTCGATTGCGGCCTCCCGAGTGATGTGCAGAATCTCGTCGGCGAGCGCGCGGGCGCCACGACGCAGTTCGTCGCGTTCGACCGCGATCTGCAACGGCAGCCCCTGATCGGTGGCGCGGACGGAGACGGTGCCGCTGCGGTTGCGGGCGGTGGCGGTGGTTTCTGGCGCGTTCATTCGGTGGGCCGGTAGAAGCCGTAGAACTGCATGCCGATGTTGTCGGTGCGGACGGAGCTGACGCTGACCGGATCCCCGGCCTCCACCATGAGCCCGTTGCCGACGACCATGGCCACGTGACCGTCCCAGACGGCGAGGTCACCCGGCATGAGGTCGCGCGGTGCCACCTGGGCGTGGCCGAAGTGCTGCTCCTGCGCGAGTCGGGGCAGTTCGACCCCGGCCTCGCGGTAGGCGTACTGGGTCAGGCCGCTGCAATCGAGACCCTGTCCTGGGGCGGTGCCGCCCCACGAGTACGGCACACCCTGCTGGTTCAGCGCCGCCCGGACCGCGGTTGCGGCCCGCTCGTTCGGGGCGGTCGCGGTGCTGCCGTCGGGGAGGGACACCTGCACACCCTGGCCGGTGAGGCGGTGCTCGCCGGGCCCGGACCCGGGCGCGGCGCCACCGTCTTCGGATCCTCCGAACAACATCGACGGCGTGGTCGCGTTCGGCGAGTCGGTGAGGCCGGACAGGAAGCGGGTCGCGGCACCGAGCGGTTCGGAGTTCATCAGCGGGGCGGAATGCGTGCTCGCCGGCGGCGTCGGCATCGGTTCGGGGGCGGCCAGTTCGGTCATCCGCGCGGTGTGGACCTCGAGTTGGCCGCGGACCCGCGCGACGACGGCGAGCGCCCGGCCGAGGTGCTCGGCCGCGGCCGCGACGATCATCGCGATGCCGGCTGGAGTGTTCAGTGTCGGCGCGACCGCGACCGCGAGGTTGGTGAACGACTGCGCGATCGCCAGCAACTCGGCGTACCCGGCCTGCAGGTCGGCGCTCGCGGTGGTGACGACGTCGGCAATCTCGTTGCCGCGCTGGGATAGTCGCTGCGCGCTCGCCTGCACGTCGGTGGCGGTGCCGAGTGCCGCCGAACCCGCGCGGCCTTCCCATACTTCGGTGAGGACGTCGAGTCCGCAGCGGCCGAGGCCGTAGGCCGTATCAAGGGCGACCGACGCGAGTCGAAGTGCGGTGGCGGGTGCGTCGTCGGGTAGTTGACCGGTGCCGAAGGCGTCGAGCAGGTCGTTGATCGGGGCGGCGAGGGCCGCGACGTCGATCATGCGCGGGCTCCGTCGATCGCGCTCGCATGCGCGACATCGGTGTCGGCGTAGTTGGCGCCCGCGGCGAGCGACGCGTCGCCGAGCGCCGCGGCGGTGTGGGCGAGGGCGGCGAGTGCCTGGGAGTGATTGGCCTGCGCTGTGGTGAAGGCCGCGACGAAATCGGCGCCGATCAGCCCGAACGCAAGGCCGAGCACGGCTGTGCCGGCGGCCGTCGTGCCTGCGGCGGCAATCTCGCCGGCCATGGCGTGCGCGGTTGCGCCGTACTCGGCGATGCCCGCCGGCGCCGCGAACAGTTCGGTCATGACCTGCCTCCCGCTTCGAGGTGTCGTTCGGGAGTTTGGACGCGGGGTTCGTCGCCGCGGTTCCGTCGGTATTGCCCGATACAGTCTGCGCATGGATATCCAGGTCGCCGCGCATCCGCTGGTCTCCGTGCTGCTGACGACGTTGCGCGACGAGCGCTCCGACAACGCGACCTTCCGTGCCGCGCTGCGCGAGCTGACCCGGTCGCTGATCTACACCGCGACCCGCGAGGCTCCGCTGGCCAGCTTCGATGTGCGGACTCCGGTCGCGACCGCGCGCGGGTACCGCCTGGCCGCGCCGCCCCTGCTGGTGCCGGTGCTCCGGGCGGGGCTCGGGATGGTGGAACAGGCGAGCCTACTGATCCCGGAGGCGCGGGTCGGGTTCGTGGGGATGGCGCGCGACGAGACGACGCACGAGGCCGTGCCGTACCTGGAGTCGCTGCCCGACGACCTTTCTGGCATGCCCGTGTTCGTGCTGGATCCGATGCTCGCGACGGGCGGGTCGATGCGCCAGACGCTGGAGTTCCTGGTAGCGCGCGGTGCCGACGACATCACCGCGGTGTGCGTGGTGGCGGCTCCTGAGGGTATCGATGCGCTGGCGTCGTCGGGGCTGCCGGTGCGACTGATCACGGCCGTCGTCGACGAGCGGTTGAACGACGACGCGTACATCGTGCCGGGGTTGGGGGATGCGGGGGATCGGCAGTTTGGGCCGAGGTAGTTTGTCGGTCGGCGGCCGCCGCTGCGACGGCGACGACGGCGAATCATCGGCCCCGCCCGACCCCGGACTTGCCGACCTGCCACCTCTGCAACCCTGGTGGGGGCCGAGACAGCACCGCTGAACTCGACCACGTGTCTAGCTAAGCCGCTCATCTCGGCCAAGTCGATATCGAGGCGGCCCGGCGTTCGTCGGTCAGGTAGGAGTTCGGGGCAGTGAGATGCGTGAGGGGTGCTCGTCGTCACGGCGGTCGGTGGAATCCGACGGGCGAAGAGGAATTGGTCGAGCTCCGTCCCTTCCGGCGGACCGCTCACCCGCCAACCCGCGTACCGCCACGATCTCCCGCGCAGAACACGTCCAGTGTGCCCAGTGGAGGGCGGGCGCCAATGCCAACGCCGTCGAGAGCGCGTCACGAATGCGGGCCTTGTTGAGATCGACCCTGCCGACACGGGTGGCGCCGAGCATCGACCCACTGGGTAGTTCCTCGAGGACGCCGTCGCCGATGAACCCGGTGTCCGTGCAATTCAGGGCGGTGCACTTGCTCGCAGCGAGGCCGCCGAACTCCGTGACCTTCCGCTCGATGAAGCCGCCGCGCCCATTCAGGCCAAGCGCGCCGCCGAGCATCAAGCACGGCAGCTCGCAGCCGAGCGAGCACGACGACTGCACAACCCCCGCGAGCACGACACCACCAGACGCAGTCCGCGCCGTGACCGACCAACTCTCGGTGTGCGACGGTTCAGGCCAGGCCGGTGGCGGTCGTCAGACCCGGTATCGGGCAGGAGAGGATCGTGGCGCCGAGCGTCGAGTGCTCGGCGACGTAGGCGTAGGCGTCCGGGTCGATCAACTCGAACAGCTCCTGCACCTCGGCCAGCCGATCCTCCAACCCGGTGCGCGTGGAGAACACCGGCTCGTTGTGGGCCAGCCGGTTGCGGAACTTCACGATCCGGGCGACCAGATCATGCACCCGCGCTCGCGCCGTGCTTCTGGGGAACACCCGGTGCAGCATCGGGTTCCAGATCGTCGGCGTTCGCTCACCGACGGTCAGGTTCGACCAGAACCCGAACGTCAACGATGCCACGACCTCAGCATGGGTCGGCGCAGAGTTCAGTCCTCGCTTCGCGTCCGCGATCCGGGTAAGGCTCGCCTGGTTCCGGCGGCGCTGCTGCGCGCGGGCACGCTGGACGCCCTGCTCCTGACGGAAGAGCTGTGACTGCGGGTCGGTGGCCCAGTCCGGGAACCGCCGCGACAGTTCCCGGTCGTAGGCGTTGCGCACGGCGATTTCGAGGTGCCCGACGTCCACGATCCCGGCGGCGGCCACCCGCGAGTTCCACAGGTAAATCTCCATCGCCAGACCATGATCCCCGCCCGTGACGCCGAGGTAGCGCCGGTACCGCGGCGCGCTCAACCACCGCTCGGCCTGCATGGCGCGAGGGCGGAGGTTCGGACATGCCTGGTATCCTAGGAACATCGCCCCGCGGGCAACCGTCCTCTGTCTGGCCCAGCCAGTTAGGCACCGCGGGGCTTTG
Source organism: Aldersonia sp. (assembly GCA_036524855.1). GTDB lineage: Bacteria > Actinomycetota > Actinomycetes > Mycobacteriales > Mycobacteriaceae > Aldersonia. The sequence continues at coordinate 11,640 of DATDBL010000022.1, forward strand.
CCCTGCCAGCACGCTCGGCACCGGTAGACGGAACAGGCGCCGTTGCCTTTACCGACTTACGGCACGCTCGCTACGTGCTAGGCATTGCCGGTGAGTAGACGCTCGACGCGGGCCACGTCCTCGGACACCGCTCTCAAGGCGTCCCGCAGTCGCTTCCGGTCCACCGGCGAACCGGCCTTGAGCGCAGCCGCGCGGATGTACGCGGTCAACTTCACTCCGGCGGCCTCGGCTTCCCGGCGCAACGCCTCGATCTCCACATCGGAGAAGCGGACCGAGATGGTGAGGTTCCGGCGGACCTCGACCGGCTCACCTTCACCCTCGAAGCCTGAAAGGTCGTGCGACTCCTGGTAAGTCCTTGCCAGCTCCGCCTCGCCGGCTGCATCTTTCGACTTCGTCATCACTCCTCCTCCCATGCGGTAATCGGCCGCACGCCGTCTCGCACGATCTGCTACACCACCACAAGCCGTCTGCCGCGTGCGTAGCGGATCGGATCAGAACCCGGTTGGGGTACTGACTTTGGCGAAACATCCGATCCGCGTTCCAGATCGCTTGCTCGATCTGGGCGGTGGTTGCCCGCATCGTCGTGTGATCCAGGTTTGCGTCGTCCGCTCGATCCGGTCGAAGGTCACTCTTCGGCTCCCGCTCGATTGTGTTGCAATCATGAAATAAACGCAACACTGCGCGTTGACTGACCGGAAGCTGACTTGGTGACCGGGCGGCGAAGCCAGCCGGCAGAGCCGGGTGTTTCCGCGGTGAATTGTGGTCGGGCGGCGGGTTCGAGGGTGACGCCCATCGCGGCGAGTTGCGCGACGTAGTTACGGTCCGGTGTCCGGTGTTGACGCGGGTGGTGTAGTAGTCGGCGCCGCGATCGTGGAAACGTGCGGCCGGGTCGCTGAGCACAGCACCGCACGGCTCTTCCCGGTCCGGGCCACCTTGTGCAAGGCCAACGGGCTCGGATTTCGGCGCATCGCCGCCCGCCTCCATCGTGCCCAGGCTCGGGGACGCGGGGGAATCGGCGGTTCGGGCCGCGGTTGCCCGCCCAGAGCGCACCTGTTGCCGCAAACGTCGAGTGGATGCGCCCGACATTTCTCTCGGTGGCAGTCAGGCCGCGCCCTGCCCGGCCGCTGCGACCTTCCACGTCGTCATCCGCCACCGCCTCCGACAGCGCGACCGTGCAGTCTGACGCCGTCCTCTTGCGCAAGTCAGAGAACCGCTAGAGCAATCGCAAGACAAGCCGAGGGGCACGGTGGAGACGGCGGAGCTGGTGGCCCGCCGGCGGCGAATCGGGACCGACCTCGCCGAGATTTAGCCTACGAGGAGGCCACCGCGCTGCGACCCGAGTGGCACGACGGTGCCGTCGACAAGGCGATCAAGGTCGTCTTCTCCGATTCGCCGCAGGACACCGGGCCCTGGACTGTTCGCGATGACGTGCGGGCTAAACTGCGCTCGTCGATCAAGCGTCTGTTGGTGAAGCACAAGTACCCACCCGACAAGCAACCGGAAGCGATCAGGTTGGTGATCGAGCAGATGGAATCGATGGCGCCGCGCTACGCGGCCTGAACCGAGCGTGAACCCGGGTCGCGCGGTTGTCGACTCCCTTTCGACCACTGAGGGACGGGGCTCTCGAGAGCAAGCTCGCCGTTGCCGTCATGCGGGCTCCTCGCGACGCGCGGGGCACCTGAGCCGCGTTGGGTCCGTTATGACCGACTTCACAGGAACCTCCCAGTAACACCACAGGAACTCCTGACGACATACCGGTCAAGCTCAGCTATTGCTGAGCAAACTTCGTGAGGCCGCCCCATAGAGGGGGTGGGGCGGCCTTACGAGACTTAACTATCGTGGCCGCCATGCCCTACCTCGAACGCGACGGCGATGTCCATATCCTCCACCTCGGCACCGAGGGCCAAACAGACAGCGAAAACCGCTTCCACCCCGACTGGATCGCCGAGGTACACGCGCGGCTGGACGAGGTGGAGGCAACCGAGGGCCCTGCCGCGCTCGTCACCACCGCGACCGGGAAGTTCTTCAGCAACGGACTCGACACCGACTGGCTGTTCGCCAACCTCGGCGAGATCTACGGCTACCTCGACAAGGTGCACAGCATCTTCGCGCGCCTGCTCACGTTCCCGATGCCGACCGTCGCCGCCGTCAACGGGCACGCGTTCGGGGCGGGCGCGATGACCGCGACGTCGCACGACTTCCGGGTCATGCGATCCGACCGCGGCTTCTACTGCCTGCCGGAGGTGCAGCTCGGCATGCCGTTCACCGTCGGGATGAACGCGCTGATCACGAACCGTCTCGGCAACCAGGTCGCCGTCGCGACGATGACGACCGCGGACCGCTTCGGCGCCGCGGACGCGCTCGCCGCGGGCATCGTCGACCAGACCGCGGCTGCCGACGACCTGCTCGCCACTGCGGTCGCCCGTGCCGCCGGCCTCGCCCGCAACCGCGGCCCGAACCTGCGGGTCGTCAAGTCCGCGTTGCACGCCCCGACCCTCGCGGCGCTGGCCGTGCCGACAGGTCCCGACAATCTCGCTTACGGAAAGGGTTGATCATGCGCGGGGTGCGATCTCCTGCGGAATGAGAGACTGACCGGCATGCGGGCGGAGGTGGCGCAGACGGTCGAAGCGGCGGCGCCCGACCTCGTCGCGCTCTCGCACGCGATTCACGCCGAGCCGGAACTCGCGTTCGAGGAGCACCGCAGCGTCGCGAAGATCGTCGAGATTCTCGCCGCGCGCGGCTTCGAGGTCCGCATCGGCGTCGCCGACCTCCCCACCGCGTTCACCGCGACATTCGGCAGCGGCGCCCTCGTGATCGGCCTGTGCGCGGAGTACGACGCGCTGCCCGAGATCGGACATGCGTGCGGGCACAACGTGATCGCCGCGTCGACGGTCGGGGCGGCGCTTGCGCTGGCCGAACGGGCGGACGACCTCGAGATCACCGTCAAGGTTCTGGGGACCCCGGCGGAAGAGAGCGGCGGCGGCAAGATCGTGATGCTGGAGCGGGGGATATTCGACGACGTCGCCGCCGCGCTGATGGTGCACCCCGGTCCGTTCGACATCGTCGGGGCGACCTCGCTCGCGCTTGCCGACATCGCCATCACCTACGCCGGTCGTGAGGCCCATGCGTCGGCCGCCCCGGAGTACGGACGCAACGCCGCCGACGCGATCACCGTCGCACAGGTCGGTCTGGGTCTGCTGCGTCAGCACCTCTCGCCCGGGCAGCAGTTGCACGGGATCGTCAGCGAGGGCGGGGTTGCGCCGAACATCGTGCCCGGCCGCACCGAGTTGCTGTACTACCTGCGGGCGACGACGTCGGCGTCGCTCGACGACCTCGTCGAGCGCGCCTACGCATGCTTCGCCGCGGGCGCGCTGGCGACCGGATGCACCCACGAGATCCGGACCGTCTCGCCCACATATGCCGAACTCTGTCCCGACCCGATACTCGAGCAGGCTTATCGTGAGGAGGTCGTCGCCCTCGGGCGTACCCCGTTGGCACCGGAACTGGAAGGATCGCGGCCACTCGGCAGCACGGACATGGGCAACGTAACGAAGGTCATCCCCGGGATCCACCCGATTATCGGGCTCGACTCCGAGGGCGCGGTTACCCACCAGCCCGGGTTCGCCGCCGCGGCCGTCAACGCGTCGGCTGACCGGGCGATGCTCGACGGGGCCACGCTGCTGGCGCGCACGGTGGCGCGGATCGCCGGTGACGCGGCGCAACGCGACCGGCTGCTCGCCGGGGTCGACCGGCGCCGGACGGAGGTGCGGCGGTGATGGAGTTCCTCGACGCCTGGCTCGCCGAGCACGCCGACGACCTGGTGCGCTGGCGCCGCCACATCCATGCCAATCCCGAACTCGGGCACAACGAGTACGCGACCACCGAATTCGTCGCGAGCCACCTGACCGCAGCCGGGCTTTCGCCCAAGCCGCTGCCCGGCGGGACCGGACTGATCTGCGACCTCGGGCCCGACGCGGGGCCGCGGGTGGCCCTGCGCGCCGATATGGACGGGCTGCCGATGCAGGAACTCACCGGCGCCACGTACGCCTCGACGGTGCCCGGGGTCTCGCACGCGTGCGGGCACGACGCACATACCACCGTGCTGCTCGGCACGGCGCTGGTGCTGGCGCAGGCGCCGTCGCTGCCGGTAGGGGTGCGGCTGGTGTTCCAGCCCGCGGAGGAACTCATGCCGGGCGGGGCGATCGACGTCGTCGCGACCGGAGCGATGAGCGGGGTGTCACAGATCTACGCGATGCACTGCGACCCGCGACTGCCGGTCGGGCGGGTCGGGATGCGGGTCGGCGCGATCACGTCGGCGGCGGACACGGTCGAGTTGGTGCTCGACTCGCCCGGCGGACACACCTCGCGACCGCACCTGACGACCGACCTGGTGTACGCGATCGGCACCGTGATCACCGGGCTGCCCGGGATGCTGAGCCGACGCATCGACCCGCGCACCAGCACGGTGATGGTGTGGGGCGCGGTGAACGCCGGGCAGGCGCCGAACGCGATCCCGCAGACCGGGATGCTCACCGGCACCGTGCGGACCGGGGACCACGAGACGTGGGCGGTGATGCTGGAACCGCTGGTCCGCGAGATCGTGCACGGCCTGCTCGCCCCGACCGGCGTGCGGTTCCAGCTCAACTACCGCCGCGGCGTGCCGCCGGTGGTGAACGACGAACACGCCGCGCGGGTGTTCGAGGAGGCAATTCGCCGCGGCGGGGGACCGGAGGCGCTCGCGGACACGCCGCAGTCCGGTGGCGGCGAAGACTTTTCGTGGTACCTCGAGGAGGTCCCGGGGGCGATGGCCCGGCTCGGGGTGTGGTCGGGTGACGGCCCGCAGTTGGACCTGCACCAGCCCACCTTCGACATCGACGAACGCGCCCTCGCGGTCGGAGTGCGGGTTATGACGAGCCTGGTGTTCGCGTCGTGAGGCGGCTTCGCCGACACTCGGCCCCTAAAAAGGGTCTGATTAGGTCTGTAAACAGGTCTGTTTGATAGTATCGTGGACATGAGCACGTTGCCGCTGACCGAGGTCAAGGCCAGGTTGAACGAGTTGATCGATGCCGCGGTGACCACGCACGACCGCGTTACCATCACCCGGCACGGCAAGCCGGCCGCGGTGTTGATCTCGGTCGACGACCTAGAGTCGATGGAGGAAACGCTGTACTGGCAATCCCAGCCGGGGGTGCGCGACGACATCGCAAAGGCCCGCGAGGAAGCCGCCGATGACGAGCTGTGGGACGAGGCCGCAGTCCGCCGCCGCCACGGAGTCGGCCACGCGTGACATGGAGAGTCGGGTTGGCCAGCAGCGCCATCCGCGACCTCGACCGGCTCCCGTTACGGGTCGCTCCGGCCGTCATCGAATTCATCTATGGTCCGCTGGCCGAGAACCCGCGTCGAGTCGGAAAGCCGTTGCGGGACGACTTCGCGGGACTCTGGTCGGCCCGCCGCGGCCCGTACCGGGTGCTCTACGACCTCGAGGACGACAAGATTCGCGTCGTCGTCGTACGCATCGAGCACCGCGCACACGTCTATCGGAAACGCTGATCCGGAGAAGGCGGCCTTCGCGACGACAGCTGGAATAGGGCGGTGCAACGCGGAGACCACGGTGCCGTCGGGGGGTCGAACGCGGCGAGCTGGGTGGTCGTCCCCGCCACCGACCCGGCCGCGGGTTGTCCCCGCACGCGTGTCCCCCCGATACATTGCTCGCGTACTACGACGAAAGGGCGCCCCATGGTCAGCTCCGCCGGACTCTTGTTCAACCCGAACAGCTACGATCCGCCGCAGTTCGATCCCGAGACCCGACGCCAATTGCGGGCTCTGATCGACTGGTTCGAGGCGCGCGGCAAGAAGCGATTGCTGCAGGACGACCTGGACGCGGTATGGGTGTCGCAGTTCCTGGATTTCATCGGGCAGGAGCGGATTTTTGCCACGTTCCTGACGCCTTCCGAGTATGCCGACGGTGATCCGAACAAGCGCTGGGACACCGCACGCAACGCAGCATTGAGCGAGATCCTCGGCTTCTACGGGCTTGCATACTGGTATGCCGAGCAAGTCACCATCCTCGGGCTCGGACCGATTTGGCAGAGCGACAACAAGGACGCCAAGCAATGCGCCGCACAGCAACTCGAAGACGGCGGCGTGATGGCCTTCGGATTGTCCGAACGCGAACACGGCGCCGACATCTACAACACCGACATGCTGCTGACCCCGGCTACCGAGGACGGGATCGCCTTCCGGGCGTCCGGAGAGAAGTACTACATCGGCAACGGCAATGTGGCGGGGATGGTTTCGGTGTTCTCGCGCCGCACCGACGTTGCGGGCGCGGACGGCTACGTCTGGTTCGTCGCGGACAGCCGACACGAAAACTACCAGCTGATAGACAATGTCGTGCACGGCCAGATGTATGTCAGCAACTTCCGGCTCAACGATTACCCGGTGCGGGAGGAAGACGTCCTGCACACCGGGCCGGACGCGTTCTCGGCGGCGCTCAACACTGTCAATGTCGGCAAATTCAATCTGTGCAGCGGCTCGATAGGCATGTGCGAGCATGCCTTCTACGAGGCGGTCACACACGCCAACAACCGGATCCTCTACGGCAATCCCGTCACCGATTTTCCGCACGTACGAGCGAGTTTCGTCGATGCATACGCCCGATTGATCGCGATGAAACTGTTCAGTGACCGCGCCATCGACTACTTCCGTAGCGCCGATCTGGATGATCGGCGGTACCTGCTGTTCAACCCGGTGACGAAGTCGAAGGTCACTTCCGAGGGCGAGACCGTCATCACGCTGCTGCAGGACGTTCTGGCCGCCAAGAGCTTCGAGAAGAACACCTACTTCTCCGAGGTGGCGCGGCTGATCGGGACACTGCCGCGGCTCGAGGGCACGGTGCACGTCAACGTGGCGCAGATCCTCAAGTTCATGCCGAACTATCTGTTCAACCCGAGCGAGTATCCGGAGATCGGCACCCGCGACGACGCCGCCGACGACGTGTTCTTCTGGGCGCAGGGGCCGGCACGCGGCGCGTCCAAGGTGCAGTTCGCCGATTGGGCTCCGGTCTACGAGAAGCATTCGGACATACCGAATGTCGCCCGCTTCAGCGAGCAGGCCCAAGCCTTGAAAACGTTGCTGGCCACCGACGCGCCGGATACGGACCAGCAGCGGGATCTGGATTTCGTCCTCGTCATCGGCCACCTGTTCACGCTCATCGTCTATGGGCAGCTCATCCTCGAACAGGCCGACCTGATCGGCCCGGATCGTGACCTTCTGGATCAGATATTCGACTTCCAGATCCGCGACTTCTCGGCACACGCGGTGGCCTTGCACGGTAAACCGAGCTCGACTGCCGAGCAACAGGAATGGGCGATCGCGGCAATCCGCAAACCAGTCGCCGACCCGGACCGGTTGGATCGAGTGTGGCGGCAGGTACGGTCCCACGATGGCGCCTACGAGATGCGCCCCTAGAACGGGAGAGCAGCGCTGGGAGCCCTGGCAGCGCTGGCCGCGACCGGGACGAGGCCGGCATGAAGATCGCCGTGCAGGTCGTGCTGCACGCCGACGAGGGCGAGGCCGTGGTGTGCAAGGCGCGGTCCTGCACGCCACCACCGTGCCGCGCCGAGTGCAGGCCGTCGCGCAACGCCTCGGACGATGAGCCTCACCGTGATGACGCAGCTCTAGTCGTTCGGGGAAGGATGAGCCGCTCGTTCGGTGGTCGAGGGGATTACTCCGGTTCCAGGTACTCAGCCGCCGAAGTGCCCCGGCCCGACGTTGCGGCTGTTGCGGGTGCGCAGGTCGTGCACGTACTTCTCCGGGGCGCCGGCCTTCTCCGCAGCGTCGGCCATCACCCCGATGTAGCGCGCGGATGGCAGGCCGCCCTCGTAGGCGTCGAGCACGTACAGCCACGCCAGCTCGGTCCCGCCGTCGGTGCGGTCGACCCGCAGCCGGATCTTGCGGTGGAGGCCGAGCTCGGAGCCTTCCCAGCGGTCGAGGCGGCGCTCGTCCTCCGCGTTGACGTCGAAGAGGACGACGAACACATTCTCGTCGGGATCCTCGACGACGGTCGCGAGCGCGCCCTCCCAGCCGATGTCCGACCCGGCGAACGTCAGCCGCCACTCGTTGAGCCAGCCGGTGCCCGCCATCGGCGAGTGCGGACAGCGCTCCAGCATCTGCTCCGGGTCCATGTTGGAGCCGTAGGCGGCGTAAATCGGCACGACGGCCAGCCTAGTCAATAACGATCAAATACCGTTGCACATGAGTTCCAGATCCCACCGACCCGAGTGAACGGAGCAACTGCATGACCCGCATCGTCATCATCGGCGGCGGACCGGCCGGCTACGAGGCGGCCCTGGTCGCGGCGCAGCACGGCGGCACGGTCACGCTCATCGATTCCGACGGGACGGGCGGTGCGTGCGTGCTCTTCGACTGCGTGCCGTCCAAGACGTTCATCGCCTCGACCGGCGTGCGCACCGACATGCGCCGCGCCAACGACCTGGGCATTTCGGTGGACCTCGAGGACGCGACCGTGTCGCTGCCGACGGTCAACGCGCGGGTGAAGAGCCTGGCGAAGGCCCAGTCGTCCGACATCCGCGCGCGGCTGCAGACGGTCGGGGTGCGGGTGCTCTCGGGTCGGGCGCAGCTGACCGACCGGATGAAGGGGATGGCGGCACACCAGATCCACGTCGATCTCGAGGACGGCACCGACCGGGTGCTCGACGCGGAGGTCGTGCTGATCGCGACCGGCGCCAGCCCTCGCGTGATCCCGGGCGCCGAGCCCGACGGCGAACGCATCCTCGACTGGCGCCAGATCTACGACCTCGAGCGCCTGCCCGAGCACCTCGTGGTCGTCGGGTCCGGCGTCACCGGGGCGGAGTTCGTCTCGGCGTTCACCGAGATGGGCGTGCCGGTGACGCTCGTCTCCAGCCGCGACCGCATGCTGCCGCACGAGGACGAGGACGCCGCCCTGGTGCTCGAGGACGCACTGTCCGAACGCGGCGTCGAGTTGGTGAAGCATGCGCGCGCGGACAAGGCCGAACGCAACGACGACGGAGTGCGGGTCACGCTGTCGGACGGCCGGGCCGTCGACGGGTCACACGCGCTGCTGTGCGTCGGGTCGGTGCCGAACACCGGCGACCTCGGCCTGGAGCGGGTCGGGATCGAGTTGGACCGCGGCGGCTACCTGCCGGTGGACCGGGTGTCGCGGACCAAGGTCTCGGGCATCTACGCTGCCGGCGACTGCACCGGTCTGTTGCCGTTGGCGTCGGTCGCGGCGATGCAGGGTCGGATCGCGATGTACCACGCCCTCGGCGAGGGGGTGAGCCCGATCCGGCTCAAGACGGTCGCGTCGGCGGTGTTCACCCGGCCCGAGATCGCGAACGTCGGGATGAGCCAGGCCGCGATCGACGACGGTCAGGTGCCGGCCCGCACGGTGATGCTGCCGCTGAACACGAACCCGCGGGCCAAGATGTCCAGCCTGCGCCGTGGCTTCGTCAAGATATTCTGCCGGCCGGCGACCGGTGTGGTGATCGGCGGCGTGGTGGTGGCCCCGATCGCGTCCGAGTTGATCCTGCCGATCGCGATCGCGGTGCAGAACAACCTCACCGTCAACGACCTGGCGCAGACCTTCTCGGTGTATCCGTCGCTGACCGGGTCGGTGACCGAGGCGGCGCGGCAGTTGATGCGGCACGACGATCTGGATTAGGTATGGTCGGGGGCGTCGTCGACCCAGCCGTACGTGCGTTCGACGGCGCGGTTCCAGTGGGCGTAGAGGCGGCGGCGTTGGGCGGCGTCCATGTTGGGCTGCCAGGTCTTGTCCTCGGCCCAGATTTCGCGGATGTGGTCGGTGGTCCACTGGCCCACCGCGATACCCGCGGCGTAGGCGGCGCCCAGGGCGGTGGTCTCGGTGACGACGGGGCGCACGACGGGCACGTCGAGGATGTCGGCCTGGAACTGCATGAGGATCTCGTTGCCGACCATGCCGCCGTCGACCTTGAGCGTGGTCAATTCGACGCCGGAGTCCGCCTGCATCGCCTCAGCAACCTCGCGGGTCTGATAGGCGGTGGCCTCCAACGCCGCCCGCGCGAGGTGTGCCTTGGTCACGTAGCGGGTGAGCCCGGAGATCACCCCACGGGCGTCCGAACGCCAACGCGGCGCGAACAATCCGGAGAAGGCGGGCACGATGTAGGCGCCGCCGTTGTCGGCGACGCTGCCCGCGAGGTCCTCGACTTCGCGTGCCGTCGAGATGATTCCGAGGTTGTCGCGCAGCCACTGCACCAGCGACCCGGTGACCGCGATCGCCCCCTCGAGCGCGTACACCGCGTCGTCGTCGCCGATCCGGTAACACACCGTGGTCAGTAGGCCGTTGTCGCTGAACATCGGTTCGGTGCCGGTGTTCAGCAGCATGAAATTGCCGGTGCCGTAGGTGTTCTTGGCCTCGCCCGGTGACAGGCAGGCCTGGCCGAACGTCGCCGCCTGCTGGTCGCCGAGGATCCCCGCGATCGGCACGCCCGCGAGTGGGCCGTCCGCGACCTCCGCGTAGACCTGCGACGAACTGACGATCCGCGGCAGCATCGACTCCGGGATGCCGAAATCGCGGCAGATCTCCGAATCCCACTGCAGTGAGCGCAGATCCATCAGCATCGTGCGCGAGGCGTTGGTGACGTCGGTGATGTGCTCGGCGCCGCCGGTCAGGTTCCAGAGCACCCAACTGTCGATGGTGCCGAAGCACAATTCACCGTCCTCCGCGCGGTCACGGGCACCGTCGACGTGGTCGAGGATCCAGCGCAGTTTCGGGCCCGCGAAATACGTGGACAGCGGCAGGCCGACCCGGTCGCGGTAGCGACCCGCGCCGTCGGAGCCACCGAGTTGCTCGCACAGCGCCGCGGTGCGGGTGTCCTGCCAAACGATCGCGTTGTAAACCGCCTCGCCGGTTGCGCGGTCCCACACGACCGTGGTCTCGCGCTGGTTGGTCACCCCGATCGCGGCGACCTCGGAGGCCCGCGCACCGGTCGCCTCGAGCGCCTCGCCGATCACCGCGGCGGTGTTGCGCCAGATCTCGGAAGGGTCGTGCTCCACCCAGCCTGGCTTGGGGAAGATCTGCTTGTGCTCGCGCTGGCCGCGGCCGGCGACGCGGCCCTGCTGGTCGAACAGGATGCACCGTGACGAGGTGGTGCCCTGGTCGATGGCGGCGATGTATCGACTCACCGGGTCTGTCTCCTCGTCGCTCGTCCCAACCTTCCGCGCAAAAACTACTAGCCTGGGTGTGCGATGTGTCGGAGAAACTCCCCGGAGGAGGGGTTCGGGTGGGCGAGCGAAGCGACGGGGCAGAGCGACCGGGCGAGCGAAGCGACGGGGGACACCGATACAGCACGGGGGACGACGGGGGTAACCGGCAACTTGGTCCCCGCCAGCGCGACGAGGCATGGGACAGATTCGGCAAGGAACAGTTCGACATCATCGTGATCGGCGGCGGTGTGGTCGGTGCCGGGGCGGCGCTCGATGCGGTCACGCGCGGGCTCAAGGTCGCCCTCGTCGAGGCGCGGGACTTCGCGTCCGGGACGTCGAGCCGGTCGTCGAAGATGTTCCACGGTGGCCTGCGCTACCTCGAGCAACTCGAGTTCGGCCTCGTTCGCGAAGCGCTGCGGGAACGCGAACTCTCGCTCACCACGCTGGCGCCGCATCTGGTGAAGCCGCTGCCGTTCCTGTTCCCGCTCACCCACCGCGGCTGGGAACGCCCCTACGTCGCCGCGGGCATGCTACTCTACGACAGGTTGGGCGGCGCGAAATCTGTTCCGGCGCAGAGACATTTCACCCGTGCCGGGGCGCTGCGGCTGGCCCCGGCTCTGAAAGGCAGCTCGCTGATCGGCGGGATCCGCTACTACGACACCGTCGTCGACGACGCCCGCCACACCATGACGGTCGCGCGGACCGCGGCGTCGTACGGGGCGGTGGTGCGGACCTCGACGCAGGTCGTCGGGTTCCTGCGCGAGGCGGACGGGGTCTCGGGTGTGCGGGTGCGCGACTCCGAGGACGGGCGGTCGGCCGAGATTCGCGGCCACGTCGTCATCAACGCGACCGGGGTGTGGACCGACGAGATCCAGTCGCTGTCGCGGCAGCGTGGCCGGTTCCGGGTGCGGGCGTCGAAGGGCGTGCATATCGTGGTGCCGCGGGACCGCGTCGTCAGCGAGGCCGCGATCATCCTGCGCACCGCGACGTCGGTGCTGTTCGTGATTCCGTGGGGAAACCACTGGATCATCGGTACCACCGACACCGACTGGAACCTCGACCTCGCCCACCCCGCGGCGACCAAGGCAGATATCGACTACATCCTGGACCGCGTCAACCAGGTGCTGGTCACGCCGCTGACCCACGACGACATCGACGGCGTCTACGCGGGCCTGCGGCCGCTGCTCGCGGGGGAGAGCGACGAGACCTCGAAGCTGTCGCGGGAACATGCTGTGGCGCGGGTGGCGCCGGGTCTGGTCGCGATCGCGGGCGGCAAGTACACGACGTACCGGGTGATGGCCTCCGACGCCGTCGAACTCGCGGCCGAGGACATCCCGGCGCGGGTGTATCCGTCGATCACCGAGAAGGTGCCACTGCTCGGCGCGGACGGATACTTCGCGCTGGTCAACCAGACCGTGCGGCTCGCCGAGATCCACGGCCTGCACCCGTACCGGGTCAAGCACCTGCTCAACCGCTACGGCTCCCTCATCGACGACGTGCTCGCGCTCGCTGTGGGGCGGCCCGAACTGCTCGCCCCGATCACCGACGCGCCGACGTACCTGCAGGTCGAGGCCGTCTATGCGGTGGAGGCGGAGGGCGCCCTGCATCTCGAGGACGTGCTGGCGCGGCGGACCCGAATCTCGATCGAATACGCGCACCGCGGGGTGAACTGCGCCCAGCAGGTCGCGCAACTGATCGCGCCCGTGCTCGGCTGGGACGAGGCGGAGGTGGACCGGGAGATCGCGACCTACCTCGCGCGGGTCGACGCCGAGGTCCGCTCGCAGGCCCAGCCCGACGACCCCTCCGCCGATGCGCTGCGGGCCGCGGCCCCGGAGGCGCGCGAGCAGATCCTCGAGCCGGTGCCGATCGGGAAGTAGGGCGCGCACCCAGGCGCGGTTCAGTAGCCTGGCCCTGCTGGCAGAACGAGGGCGGTATCGAATCGATGGGTGCACAGCCGCCGGCGCGGGCGCCGGTCCGTCGCCCGCGCAACCGCAAGGAACAGATCGTGACCGCGGCGACCGATCTGTTCTGCGAGCGCGGGTTCCACAACGTCTCGATGGCCGACGTTGCCGCCGCCGTGGGTATCACGGCGGGCTCGCTGTATCGACACTTCCGCAACAAGCACGACCTGCTGCGCAACGTCGTCGATACCAGCCTGGCGGCGGTCGACGCGCGAATCGCCGCTGCCGAGGACATCGACGAATTGTTGCGCGAATCCGCGAACGGGACGACGGCACGACGTACCGCGGCGACAGTGTGGCAGCGGGAGGCGCGCCACCTCCCGGAGGAGGAGCGGCGTGCATTTCGGGACGAACTGCTGCGCGCCGGTCGCGGCGCGAGCGCGCTCGTTCGTGCCGAGCGGCCGGAACTCGACGCGGACGACACGGAACTGCTCGCCTGGGCGGTGCTTGGAGTCTTCGGCAGCGTTGCCACGCACCGGGTGTCGCTGCCCAAACGCAGATTCGCCCGGTTGCTGGTGGACCTCGGCCGAGCGGTGGTCGACTGCGGGCTCGGATCGTCGGACGAATCAAATGAAGAATCGGAGACGACGAACGCCGCAGAATCGGCGTTGCTTTCCAGCCGGGAGAACCTGCTCAACGAGGCGGTGCGGCTGTTCGACCAACGCGGGTTTCAGTCGGTCAGCACCGACGAGATCGGCGAGGCCGCGGGGACGTCCGGGCCCAACATCTACAAGTATTACCCGAGCAAGACCGATCTGTTGGTCGCCGCCGTCATGCGGGCGGGGGAACGGCGCCGCGCGGTCACCGTTGCGGCACTGAAGGAACCCGGTGACGCCCCAACCCACCTCGATCTGCTGCTGCGGTCCTACATCGGCTTCGCCGTCGAGAATCGGCACCTCCTCGGCGTGCTCGTGTCCGAACTCGATCAGCTGCCCGACCGCGAACGTCGGCTGGCACGGCAGACCCAGCGTGAGTATCTGGGGTTGTGGGTGAACCTGCTGCGCGAGGTGCGACCCGACCTGGACGTGCCCGCGACCAGGATCGTGGTGCACGCCGTGCTCACCGTGATCGACAACCTCGTGCGGACCGGGCACGTCGGCGCGCGGCACGACCTCGCCGAGCGATTGCAGGAGATCTGCACGGCGGTCCTGTTCGCCGGCGGCGCGAAAGACCAATGAACGCGCGCCGCGTGACGGCCGTCCCGCGGCGGCGGTCGGCGCCTGTGCGGCGATCTGGGCCACAGGTCTTCCCACGTCTGGCGCGCGAGATCGTCCATGTTGCGCCGAGCTTGTACGCTTGACCCTCCCCTGAGTTCGTGGAGGCATCAGCTATTCGGCGACAACCCCGGGGGGAGGTGAGGGTCCCGGCGAACGTAAGGCCCTACGATTCGGCGGTGAGTTCCTCGCTGACTATCCGCCCGGCTCGGGTCGAGGACGTCGCGCAGATGGCGCGCGTGATTGTGCGTTGCTGGCAGGAGACGTATCGGGGACTCATGTCGGACGCGGTGCTCGATGACCCGGGCTTCCTGACTGCTCGGGAGCGGTTTTGGACTGCCGCGTTGACCGACGAGCGCTATCGCGAGAACCGCGTGGCTGTCGCCGAGCGGGATGGCGAGCTGGTCGGGATCGCCATGTCAGGCCCGCCCTTGGACGCCACGGCGGCGTGGGCGAGGCAGCTGTATGTGCTCTATGTGTATGCCGCCGATCACGGCACGGGTGCTGGGCCGGCGCTGCTGGAGGCGGTCCTCGATCCGGAGGTGTCGGCGGTGCTGTGGGTGGCCGACCCGAACCCTCGCGCACAGGCGTTCTACCGCAAGCACGGCTTCGTTGCCGACGGGACGGCCCAGGTCGAGGACGGGGTGCGGGAGGTCCGCATGGTCCGCGGCGGCAAGCAGCATTAGATGGTGAGACGTTGACGGGCATGCCACCGCCGCCCTGCGCCGAGAGCGTCGCCGCGTGCATCCGCGACAGCGCGCCGCCTCGCTTGCCGACCGGTGTCCGGACCGCGTCGACGATCACCGAGTCACGCATCACAGGCCCATGTCCTTCGCGATGATGGTCTTCATGACCTCGCTGGTGCCGCCGTAGATGCGGGTCACGCGGGTGTCGGCGTACAGCCTCGCGATCGGGTACTCGAGCATGTACCCGTAGCCGCCGTGCAGCTGCAGGCATTTGTCGATCACGCGGCCGGAGACTTCGGTGCAGAACAGCTTGATCCGGGCGGCGTCGGCGGCACTGAGCTCGCGGACGTCGTCGAGTTCGATACCCTTGTCCACCAACGCTTGTGCGGCTTCGACCTCGGTCGAGCACTCGGCCAGCACGAACTTCGTGTTCTGGAACGAGGAGACCGGCTTGCCGAACACCTGGCGCTGCTGGGTGTATTCCTTGGCGAACTCGATCGCGGCGGCGGCGGAGGCGACGCCGCGGAGGCCGATCGAGAGCCGCTCGCGCGGCAGGTTCTGGCCCAGGTAGGAAAATCCCTCGTCCTGCTCGCCGAGCAGGTTCTCCACCGGCACGCGCACGTCGGTGAAGGACAGCTCGCTGGTGTCGCTGGCGTGCTGGCCGATCTTTTCCAGGCGGCGCCCGTATTCGAATCCGGGACTGTCGGTCGGCACGACCAGCAGGCTCAGGCCGAAGCGCCGGTCGTCGTCGGTGGGTGCCGAGGTGCGCGCGACCACGACGCACAGCTCGGAATTGACCGCGCCGGTGATGAAGGTCTTGGCGCCGTTGAGAATGTAGTGCGTGCCGTCCTCGGAGAGCTTCGCGGAGGTCCTGATGCCCGCGAGGTCCGAGCCCGTGCCGGGCTCGGTCATGGCGATGCACAGCATCGTGTCGCCGGACGCGACACCGGGCAGCCAACGCCGCTTCTGCTCCTCGTTCGCCAAGCGCAGCAGATACGGCAGGACGATCCCGATGCTGACCGGGTAATGGCCGAAACCGACCGCGACGCTGGCCGATTCCTCGTCCATGATGGCCTGGAACTTGAAGCTGGTCTCGCCCGCGCCGGCGTACTCCTCGGGGATGTCGAAGCCGGTGACGCCGAGTTCGCCGAGCTTGTTGAAGAACTCGCGCGGCACCCGGTTGGCCCGCTGCCAGTCCTCGTAGAAGGGGACGATCTCCTTCGCGATGAACGTCCGGATCGTGTCCCGGAACGCCTCGTGCTCTTCGTTGTAGATGGTGCGCTTCATGTCTTGGTCTCCTGTCGGTGGGGTCTATTCGGCAGTGACGACGGCGGACCCGCGCAGGGTCGCCGTCCCGTCGGGCAGGGTTGCGGTGAGGTCGAGCCGGGCGAGGCCGTCGGTGACGTCGACCACGGTGCCGGTGCAGGTCGGCGTCGAATTCACCGGGGTGATCGCGGAGAACCGCACGCCGAACGACCGGATGCGTTCCTGCGCAAACTGATCGGTGAGCAATCGGCCGAGGTAGGCCATCGACAGCATGCCGTGCGCGAACACGTCCGGAATCCCGACCGCGTGGCAGGCGTCGACGTCGATGTGCACCGGGTTGTGGTCGCCCGAGTCGCCGGCGTAGAGCGCGAGCGCGGTCCGGGTGATCTTCGGTGCCTCGAGAGTGAGGGTGTCGCCGGGTTTCATCGCGACCCCACCTTCTCGTAGAGGGTGACCACGCCGGCGCCGCCGAGGCCGAGGTTGTGCTGCAGCGCGAGGTTCACGCCGTCGACCTGCCGCGGACCCGCCTCGCCGCGCAGTTGCCAGACCAGCTCGGCGCACTGGGCGAGGCCGGTCGCGCCCAACGGATGGCCCTTGGAGAGCAGTCCGCCCGAGGGGTTGACCACGACGCGACCGCCGTAGGTGTTGTCGCCGTCGAGGATCAGCTGTTCGGCGCCGCCCTCGTCGACCAGGCCGAGCGCCTCGTAGCAGAGCACCTCGTTCACGGTGAAGCAGTCGTGCAGCTCCACGACGCGGATGTCGCGTGGGTCGACCCCGGCAGCCTCGTAGACCTGCTGCGCCGCCGAGCGGGTGATGTCGGAGCCGACGATCTTGATCATGCTGCGCTCGGTGAAGGTGCTCGGCAGATCCGAGGCCATCGCCTGCGCCTTGATCGCGACGTCGGTGCGCAGGCCGTGGGCGCGGGCGAACTCCTCGCTGCAGATCACCGCGGCCGCCGCGCCGCAGGTCGGCGGGCACGCCTGGTAGCGGGTGACCGGGCCGTAGAGGGTCGGCGAGTCGAGCACCTGCTCCTCGGTCAGCGGGGTGCGGAACACCGAGTACGGATTGTTCGCGGAATGCTTGCGCGCCTTGACCTGAACCTTCGCGAACATCTCCGGCTTCATGCCGTACTTGTCCATGTACTCGCGGCCGGCGGCGCCGAAGTAGCGTGCGGTGCGCACGACATCCGGCTCGACCCCGCAGATGTCCTCGACGACGGCGTCGAACTCGGCCAGCGGTCGTGGCCGGTCGCTCCAGCCACCCTTGAGCGGGCCGGGTTGCATCTGCTCGAACCCAACCGCGATGGCGCAGTCGACCGCGCCGCTCTCCACGGCCTGCCGGGCCAACCACAGCGCGGTGGAGCCGGTCGCGCAGTTGTTGTTGACGTTGATCACCGGGATGCCGGTCTGGCCCAACCGGTACAGCGCCTTCTGGCCACAGGTCGAGTCGCCGTACACGTAGCCGACGTAGGCCTGCTGCACGTTGGCGTAGTCCATGCCGGCGTCGAGCAGCGCGTTGCGGGCGGCGTTGGCGCCCATGACGTCGTAGTCGTCGCTCTGGCCCGGTTTGGTGAACGGGATCATCCCGACCCCGGCGACGAATGCCTTGCGGCTCATGGTGTTACTCCTGTTTCTCTTGCTGTGTAGTCAGATTCGCGACGCGCTCGCGAATTCGGCGAGCACCTCGTCCGTGTGCGCGCCGATCACCGGCGCGGGCCGCGGCTCGGCCGCCGGGGTGCCGAGGAATCGCGGTGCCGGCGACGGCGCGAGGTGGCCGTCGGAGAACGTGCCGAACGTCGCACGGTGCGCATTCTGCGGGTGCGCCGCGGCCTCCGCCATCCCGAGCACCGGTGTGACGCACGCGCTCTGGCCCTCGAACACGGCGGTCCACTCGGCGCGTGTGTGGGTGGCGAACAGCTCCGCCATCCGCGTGCTCATCGCCGGCCAGTTCGCCTGCTCGTGCTGCCGCGCGAACAGCGGATCGTCGGTTAGCCCGAGCACCCGCAGCGTGGCCGCGTAGAACTGTGGCTCGACGCAGCCGACGGCCATGAATCCGCCGTCGGCGCACCGGTAGGTCCGGTAGAACGGGGCGGCGCCATCGAAGATGTTGACGCCGCGCTCGTCACGCCAGCGATCGTGCGCACGCAATCCGAGGATGAGCGCGAGCTGCACGGCTGTGCCATCGGTCATGGCCGCGTCGACGACCTGACCGTGGCCGGTCCGCTGCGCATTCAGCAGCGCGGAGGTGATGCCGAAGGCGAGCAGCATTCCGCCGCCGCCCATGTCCCCCACCAGATTCAGCGGCACCGGCGGCACTCCGTCGGGGGTGCCCATCGCGTCGAGGGCGCCGGCCAGACCGATGTAGTTGATGTCGTGCCCGGGCTGCTGGGCGAGCGGACCGTCTTGGCCCCAGCCGGTCATCCGCCCGTAGACGAGGCGGGGGTTACGCGCCAGGCAGGTGTCGGGTCCGAGGCCGAGCCGTTCGGCCACGCCGGGCCGGAAGCCCTCGATCAGCGCGTCGGCGCCGTCGACGATCGCCAGGACAGCCGCGACGTCGCTCGGATTCTTCAGGTCCAGCGTCACCGATCGGCGGTTGCGATGCAGCACGGGGTGCGCGGATCGGTGCCCGGCCTCGGCCGCCCGGTCGATCCGGATGACGTCGGCGCCGAGGTCGGCCAACAGCATGCCGCAGAAGGGGCCGGGGCCGATGCCGCCGAGTTCGATCACCCGCAGCCCCGCGAGCGGGCCGTGTCGATGAGTTTCGGTGGACATGGTCAGCGCGATCCCGCGTCGACGTTGAGGCACTGGCCGCTGACGTAGTCGGTGTCGGGCGTGCACAGCACGTACACCGCGCCGGCGGCCTCCGCGGGAGTGCCGGGCCGGCCCAGCGGGTTCGAGGTCTTCACCGCATTCATCACGGCCTGGCTCACACCCACCTTGATCTTGCGGCCGTCGATCTCGACGACGGAGTCGTCGCCGGCGACCGCCTCGGTCATCCGGGTCAGAATGAACCCGAACGCGACCGCGTTGACGTTGACCTTGTAGCGGCCCCACTCCTTGGCCAGCGTCTTGGTCATGCCGATGACACCGGCCTTGGCGGCCGAGTAGTTCGCCTGGCCGGGGTTTCCGAAAACGCCCGAGACCGAGGAGATGTTGACGACCTTGCGGTGGTACTCGGTGGGGTTGGCCTTGATGTAGGGCTGGGCGGCGCGCAGGATCCGGAACGGCGCCTTGAGGTGCAGGTCGAGGATCGCGTCCCACTGCTCGTCGGTCATCTTCTGGATCACCGAGTCCCAGGTGTAGCCGGCGTTGTTGACTATGATGTCGAGGCCGCCGAACGAGTCGACGGCGGTGTTCACGAAGCGCTGCGCGAACTCGTCGTCGGTGACGGAACCGACGCAGGTCACGGCCTGTCCGCCGGCCGCCTTGATGTCCCGCTCGGTCTGCAGCGCGACCTCGGCGTCGAGGTCGTTGACGACGACGCTCGCGCCCTCGGACGCCAGCTTGAGCGCGATCTCGCGCCCGATGCCGCGGCCCGAGCCGGAGACGATGGCGACCTTGCCGTCCAGTGTTCCCATGTGTTTCCTTTGTCGTTGGGTGTGAATCAGTTCGTGCTCGCGGCGGCGGTCGCCCGGGCCGCCCGCGGATCGCGGATCACCGTGGTGGCGACCAGCTCGGCGATCGGCTCGTCGCCGCGGGTGACCGTGGTGGTGCGGACCAGGAATTGCAACGCGCCGCCCTTGCGCGCGTAGAGATCGGTGACCTCGGTGGCGAAGGCCAGCGTGTCGCCGGCGTAGGCGATCGCGTGATAGGTGAACGACTGCTCGCCGTGCAGGATGGTGCGCACGTCGATGCCCAGATCCGCGTAGAACGTCGACGGGCTCGGCCGCGCCATATCCAGGCAGAACAGGAATGTCACCGGCACCGGAAGGTCGCGGTGGCCGGCGCGGCGCGCGGCGTCGGGGTCGGTGTAGATGGGGTCGTCCTGGCCGGTCGCCTGGGCGAACCGGCACAGCCGCCCGCGTTCGACCGTCACCGTGTGCGACGGAATGCCGGTTCCGACGACGCGGGAATCGAGTGTCGTCACGTGTGCTCCTCCGGACCGGGCGGTCCACACCGCCGCTTGTCAAGTCTGTCCAACGTCGCTCCGATTGGATAGCGCATATTCACTTTGACAAGCAAAAGGCCATGTTGTCAAGCATCAATGCTGAGACTTGTCTGAGATTGGCAGATTGCATACGGTTACCGTGCCGACATGAGAGCACACGCGTCCGTGGCCGAGCCTCGCGCCGTGTTGATCACGCCCGAGTGGTCGCCGACGGTGAGCCCCGGCGCATCCGAAGACTATACTTTTCCTCTTCTCTCACTGGCCAGCGAGGCAACGATGGATCATGATGTTGGGCCGATCGATCCGGCAATTGTCAGAGGTGGGTGCGATCCGATTTCCGCGACCCGAACGATCCTCTCGACGGTCGCGACACGTTTCGCTGCAGAGTGGGAGAAGTCGACCTCGGCGCCCGATCTCAATGTCTACCTTCCGGCCACCGCAGGTCTGCGACGTCTCGCGTTGATCGAGTTGATCAAGATCGATCTTGCTTATCGCTGGCGCCGCAATGATCATCCGAAGCGGCTGTCCGACTACCGCGCCGAGTTCGCCGAGTTGGCGGCGCTGCCGATGCCACCCGATCTGATCTACGAAGAATTCCACTGCAGGCGGCGAAGCGGAGCAGAGGTAGATCCCGACGAGTACGGGCAGAGTTTTCCCGACCTGCGACGCGTGCTCGAACCCCGGCTCGCCACAGGCACCTATCGGAGCACGCTGATTGCGCGGCCACGGGCGCAGGACGCGCTCGACGAGATCGAGGTCGGTCAGCAGGTCGATGATTTCGACCTATTGATGGGGCTGGGGCGGGGCGCCTTCGCGCGGGTGTTTCTGGCGAGGCAACGCTCGATGCAACGTCTTATCGCCCTGAAGATCTCGCACAATCACGGTAGCGAGCCGCAGACGCTTGCCCAACTCACCTACGACAACATCGTCCGGGTCTTCGACGAACGGTTGATCGCAAACCGTGAACTGAAACTGATGTACATGGAGTACGTCCCCGGCGGGACGTTGCTCGGAGTGTTGGAAAGAGCGATTTCCACACCACCGGATGAACGCAGCGGACGGCTACTCATCGACTCGGTCGATGATGCCCTGCGGAACAAGGGATTTGTCGTACCGCACGGATCCGGTGTCCGCGAACGTATCGCGGGGATGTCATGGCCTGAAACCGTTGCATGGCTCGGGCGCCGGGTCGCCGGAGCGCTCGACTATGCTGCGCGACACGGCGTACTTCATCGTGACATCAAGCCGGCCAACGTACTGCTGACGGCCGAAGGTGTCCCGAAGCTCGCGGACTTCAACATCAGCTTCAGCGATCACATTGCCGGAGCCAGCCCGGTCGCGTACTTCGGCGGCTCGTTGGCGTACATGTCGCCCGAGCAGTTGGAGGCATGTCACCCGCGGCTGCCAGGCGCTGCTGCCGATCTCGACGGGCGCAGCGACATCTACGCGCTCGGGGTCATGCTGTGGGAGTTGCTCACCGGGCACCGTCCCTTCGATGACGAGACGAATGCGGGCGAGTCCGAAGCCTCCCTCGAAAGGATGCTCGCACTCCGGCTACGCGGCATCGACAAGCAGTCGTTGTCCGATTTGCCGGCCGACTGCCCCGCAACGTTGCGCAGAGTGCTGCTGACGTGCCTGGCACCTCGTCAAACGGACAGGTGGCGGTCCGGTGCGGAAGTGGCCCAGCAGTTGGAGCTGTGCCTCGATGTGCATGCGCGAAACCTCGTCGATCCACCACTCGGAAGCTTGCGCACCAGATTGCGTTTGCGGCCTGTACCGGTCGCGTCGCTGGCCGTACTCGTCGGTCAGGTACTCGGGCTGCTGTACTTGTTGAGCCACAACGGTGCATTACTCGACGCCACGTTGGAGCCGACCGCGCAGACGCGACTCGACCGCGCCGTCGCCGTCGTCGCCCTGACGTTTCACCCCGTGTGTGTTCTCGCCATGGTCTACACCTGCCGGAACGTCATCGTCGTGCCGTGGAACAGGCTCAGAGGCAAACGGTACGACCCGACGGCGCTCGCACGAGCACGTTCAGACACTTTGCTGTGTGGTGAGCGAATGGCATTCATTGTTCTCACAGGCTGGATTGCTGCGCTTGTCGTACTCGGCTCCGCAATCGTCGCCCTCGCGGAGCTGCCAGCCGGACTACTTGCCAATATCTTCGCGTCGCACCTGATCAGCGGGCTGGTCGCGACCGTATTTCCATACTTCGTCGTGACATTCCATGTCGTGCGGTGGTACTACCCTGCCCTGCTGACGCATGGCACTACGACGGTGACCGATGCCGAGAGGCTCCGCGGACTGGCGCGGCGATCCTCGGTTTACCTCGTGGTCGCGGCATCGGTGCCGCCGGCAGGCGCAGCCGCCGGAATCATGTTCCTCGACCCGGCCCAGCTCCAACTCGTCATCGGTTCGATCATGTCCCTGTGCGTGGGCGGAGTTCTTGCGTTCATCGGCGCGTACTGGCTGTGCGGCCGGCTGAAACGAGATCTGCGCGCGCTGGAGCGCGTCGTCGCAGCCGAAGACGCGCCGCGGCTCAGTCGGTTGTATCACGGTTCGCATTGACCGCAAGATCGCTCAGATCTTGCTCGAGCGCGACGACACGACGATGCAGCGCTTGAATGCTCGCCATGCATACGCCGTTGGCGTCGACGGCATTGATCCGCCTGTTCGTGGAGCCCAGTCCGAATGCAGCGGCGAAGTCCTGAGCCATCGGACCGAGGTGGCGGACGCTGTGGTGGTCGAAGCCGTAGGTCCACACGCTCAACGGCAACACGGCGACTCGTTCGAGCACTTGGTCGGTGCTCACCGGCACACCCTTCGGGTTGGTGATTCCCCGGCGACGGGCGAGTGCCGAATGCGCCGTTGCGATCGGGTGCCGCAAGCGAGCGGCAACCTGGGCGCGCAGACGACCCCTGCCGGTGTCGATCCACCGGCGAGGAGCCTCTGGCAGTTGCGCGATGACGGGTTCCCCGTGTGACTGGTCTTGTGCGTGTCCTGCACGCGCGATTGTGTCCATGGTTTCGGGCGCACCTGTCACTGGATTGCGGTGTTCAGTCGGCGAGCGTGACGACGTCGTGCTTGATCGTTGCGTCACTGATCCAGAGCAGGTTCTGGATGAAGTTGTAGATTGCCCAGACGAGCCACATGATGTCTCCTTGATTGATTGTTTCGAAAACCCGTTGGTGTAGTACGGACTTCCGCTCTTACGACTTCCAGCTTGGCTGACTGCTGCCGGAAATCCATCATCATCAGGGTGGCAACCTGCTACCCCCGCGGGTCTGCTGAGCTACACGCGTCGGTGGAGCGCGCCCGCAGGCCGAGCCGCCAACAACGACAGGTCGCGAAGGCCGCCCGACACACACCGCCCAACTCGCGGACCAGAAACGAACTCACGTCCGCCGCGGACAGCCGCTTTCAGCCCGGGCAGGGGGGTGCGATTCCGCCCGGCTACCCGGCGATGCCGGATGCCGGAAATCATCCCGCACGGGATGACTACAGATCGTCGCTCCGCACGATGCCGCACAACAATGCGACCTCAGCAAGGCGCGCGCGTTTCTGGTTGCGCGGGACGTCCTCAACACCCAACTTCACGAACAAATCGCGCAGATGCGTCTTGACCGTCGCCTCGCTGATCTGCAACTCCGCGGCAATCTCCAGGTTCGTGGGCGGATTCGGGAACGTTGTGTGACCCAGATAGGGCCGGCACAATGCAGCGATAACACTCAGCTGAGCTTTGGTCAGCGGCGGCATCGGGAGGTGCTGGGCGGCGTCGGCGGCGCGTGTCGTCGGCGGATGCGCTACACCGGCAGGACCGCAAAACGTCACTACAGTGTGTCCGATCAGCACCTCATCCCCCGATTGGAGTCGATGCCGCCCGGTGAGACGCTTGCCGTTCACGAATGTCCCGTTGAGCGACAGGCCGTCATCGACGATGGTCCAAAGAGTTCCCATCCGCTCGATGATCGCGTGCAACTTCGATACGGTCCGATCCCATGCCAGCGCCACATCGGCCTCGGCCGCACGTCCGACGACCAGCATCGGATCTGCAATGCTCAGAAACACCTCCCTGTGGCGGCCGAGGTTGTCGTCGTACCGCAGCGAAGGAAGGCCGATCCGTTGAGCCACCAGCGGTTCTTCGCTCGGCAATGAGCAATCGGGGTAACTGGCGTCTCCTTGTGCAATCCCAGCTTCGTCGGCGCTGTTCATCGGACCTCGCTTGACGTCGTTTCGAAGCAGATGCCCGCTTACCCGGGCATCAACGGCCGGCATCTCTTCGCCGCAAGAACCCGAACACATGAATCAATGTTGCGCCGTGCCGCCTACAACGCGCGACATCCTCAGGGTGGAAATATCTACCCGTTGAGGATGCGGACCGTCCGTTGGCCCCGACGGACCAAGAGTCGACGCTGAAGACGAAGATGGCAGTGGTCGACGACGCCGAGTTCGCCGTGATCGGCTACGCCTGGCAGCGCGGACACCAGTAGATCCGGCGCTCTTCGGAGCGGAGCTTGCGGAGCGACCCGGCGGCTTCGGTGGGCCCCTCGCCGAACAGGTCGGTCAGGATCCGGGTGTGGCAGCGCGGGCACGGCATCCCGGCGCGACCGTACACCATCGGCTTGTGGATGCGGACCTTTGCGGAGTCGCCGAGGATGCGCTGCGCCTCGTCGACGAGGAACCCGAGGTCGGCGACGTCGCCGGTGCGGGCCCGGGGGTCGACGCGGGCGAGCCAGCACGATTCGTTGCGGAAGATGTTCCCGATGCCCGCGAGGTTGCGTTGATCGAGCAGCGCCAGACCGATCGGACGGTCAGGGTCGGCGGCGAGGCGGCGCACTGCCTCGGCGCGGTCCCAGTCCGGCCCGAGCAGGTCCGGGCCGAGGTGGGCTACCGCGTCGAACTCCCGCTCCCGCGCCAGCACCTCGACCTTGCCGAGCGAGAACCCCACGGCCAGTGCGCCGTCCACGCCGAGCAACAGCCGCGCGGTGAACGCCGGGCGGCGCCAGCGCTCCCCGGGTGCGTAGACGTGCCAGACGCCCTCCATCTTCAGGTGGGTGTGCACGGACGCCGGGCCGGCGCGGACGAACAGATGCTTGCCGCGGCTGACGACAGAATCGACGGAGTGCCCGGTGAGGTCGACCGTCGCGTAGCGGGGGACGCGGACGTCGCAGACGGTGAGGGTATTTCCGGCGAGCGCGTCGCGCAGGCGCGCGGCGGCACGGAAGACGGTGTCGCCCTCGGGCATCAGACCCGCCGCAGCCGCAGTCCCCGCGGCGTGGGGGAGAAGCCCGCCGCGGTGAGCAGCGGCGCGAGCGCCGCGGTGTGCACGGCCTCGCCGTCGACCTTCTCCACCAGGATCGACTCCACGCGGCGGTGCTTCACCATTCCCGCGAGCGCCTCGGTCGCGTGCGTGAGAACGGCTTCCTCGGCGGTGAAACTCAGCAGCGACCGCCCCCCACGCTCGACGTAGAGCGTGAGTTCGCCGTCGACGAGCACCACCAACGCGCCCGCCTTGCGACCCGGTCGGTGACCGCCGTCGGTGCCCGGCCACGGCAGGGCGGCACCGTACGGGTTGGCCGGGTCGGTGGCGGCGAGGGCGACCGCGGTCTGCTCGCGTCGCTCGTCCTCGCCCGCCCGCAGTCGATCCACGACGTCGGAGGTCGCGAACTGTGCGCCGCCGAGGCCGTTCACGAAGTAGCCGCGGCGGCAGCGGCCGGCGTCCTCGAATCCGGTGAGCACCCGGTACATCTGGGAGAACCCGCCGGGTACCTCCTCGGCGACGACGCTGCCTCGTGTAACGACGCCGTAGCGGTCGAGCAGCAGGTCGGCGGTGGCGTGCGCGCGGACGGTGGCGTCGGGTTCGGGTTGCGGCAGCAGCGACCAGCGGCCCGCGGCCGTCGGCGGTCCGGTCCGAGTCGGC
>DATDBL010000023.1:0-3725 GCA_036524855.1 Aldersonia sp.
AGTTAGCCGACGCTATTTTGCAGCGTTGAGAAATTCTGATCATCTCCCCGCGCCGGCCACCGCGGGTGCAGCGGGCGGTTCGCCGGCCGCGCGGTCGGCTCGGGCGAGAAACTCCTCGACGTCGAACAGGTTGTCCGCCGCCCGGGCGACGATGTTGCGCAGCGTCCGAAGCTGCGCGACCTGATCGGACTGAGCGGCCAGGAACCACCCGACGAAGCGTTCGCCGGCGTAGTCGTTCATCTCCACCGCCGCCGCCGACAGGGCGGCGTAGCGCTCGGCGTCGGCCTGGGCCGCGGTCAACGCCAACTCGACGGGTTTGCCGACCGAATCGAACGCCTCGACGATGGGGTCGACCGATGCGACGGGCACCTGCGCCTGCACGTCGAGCAGATACTGCACGAGCATCAGGGCGTGCCGTCGGAGGTCCGCCGACAGATCGTAGAACACGGCCGCGAGCCGCGGCAGCTTGGCCGCGTCGAGGTGCACAGCGATCGCCACGTGCTGATGCGACGCGGTGAACTCGTGGCGGACCTGCTCGCGCAGCAGGTGATGGAACGGGTTCGCGAATGCCGGCGCCGGTGCGGACATGCCTGGGACGCTACCGGGTCAGGGTCCCGAGGTGAGTAGCTCCGGTGGCACCGGACGGTCGGCGGCCAAAGCCGCGAAGAACGCGCCGGCGCGCTCGGTATCCCACAGCGCGACGTTGCCGCTCTCGTAGGTGTCCTCGAACCCGGCGATCGGGACGGTGGTGGTGACGGTGTCGCCGTGCAGCGCCCAGGCCAGCGATGCGAGGTTCCAGATGTGGTCGCCCTCGTCGACGGTGAGCGACTTCGTGGTCCCGGACACCAGCGGCCACATGCGGAAGGGGTTGAGCAGCGTCGTTGGGCTGGTCGCCTTGGCCATCAGCGCGGCCATGAACTTGCGCTGATTCTCCATCCGCGCGAGGTCGGCGGTGACGGTGGCGCGGCTGCGGACGAACCCGAGGGCCTCGGGTCCGTTCAGCTTCTGGCAGCCGGCGGGCAGGTTGATCCCGGCGAGGGTGTCCTCGATCGGCTCGTCGAGGCAGACCTCGATGCCGCCGACCGCGTCGACGATCCCGGAGAACCCGCCGAAACCGATTTGCGCGTAGTGGTCGATCCGGACTCCGGTCGCCTCCTCCAGTGTCTGCACCAGCAGCGACGGCCCGCCGACCGCGAAGGCGGCGTTGACCTTGTCCTCGCCGTAATCGGGGATCGGGAGGTACGAGTCGCGCGGGATCGACACCATCGTCGTGGCCCCGGATTCGGGGATGTGGATGAGGATGACCGTGTCCGTGCGTTCGGGCCCGGTGTCGCCGCCGGTGGCGAGTTCGGACTCCTGCTCCGGGGTGAGGTCGGAGCGGCTGTCGGAGCCGACGAGCAGCCAGTTGGTGCCCGGGGTGTCGGCGATCCGGCTGGCGTAGTCGGGCAGTGCGTCGATCCGGTTCAGGGAGCGGTCGAAGTAGACCAGCGACCCGGCCGCGAACACGACGAGCGCGAGCAGCAGCAGCCCGATCACCTTGCCGAGGTAGCGCTTTCGCGGCTTGATCGGTTCGGGACGGGCGGCGGGCCGGTGCGCGCGGGGTGGCGGGGGCGGTGGTGGCTGGCGCCGGGTTGGTACCCGGGACGGCTGCGGCGTCTGGCGCGGGGCGTAGCGGACCGGCTCGGGATGGCGCTGAGGCTGCTGTTGCTGAGGTTGCTGTTGATGTGGTTGACGCTGCTGTGGTTGTTGCGGCGGGCGTTGTGCGGGTCGGACCGTCGGTGCCTGCGACCACGCCAACGGCTCGGCGGGCCGCCCGTCGCGGCGGATGACCTGCGTGCCCTCCGGGGGCGGGTTCGAGTTGGGCGAGGGCTGCCGGCGCTGCTGCGGCGGTGGTTCGCGGCGCGGTTGCGGCGGTTGGCGTTGTTGTGGGGGCGGGTGGCGTTGTTGTGGGGGCTGCTGCCTCGACGACGGCGGCGGACCCGGCTGCCGGGGCGGCGACCGGCGCGTCGGCTCGTCGTCGTTCACGGGTCGACTCTACTGCGCCGGCCGGATTCCTGAGCTGGGCCGATTCTCTCGAGCTGCCGGTTCAGCCGGGTAGCCAGGAGACGTGATCGCGCAGTAGTGCGTACCCGACGAACGCGACGATGTCGATGAGCGCGTGCCCGACGATCAGCGCCCACAACCGGTTGGTGCGTTGCCAGTAGCGACCGAAGACCAGGCCCATGAGCAGGTTCCCGACCCCGCCGCCGACGCCCTGATATAGGTGGTAGCTCCCCCGCAGCAGCGCCGAGGCCAGCAGCGAAGCGTTCTCCGACCAGCCGAGCCGGCGCAGCCGGGTGATCAGGTAACCGACGACGACGATCTCCTCCGCCGCCGCGTTCGCGAGCGCCGCCAGGATCAACACCGGGACTCGCCACCAATGGTCGTTCAGCCCGCTCGGCAGCACCGTCAGGCTCGCCCCGAGCGCATGCGCGACGAAGTACAGAACGAGCCCCGGCAGCCCGATCAGCGCCGCGAGACCGACGGCGGGCAGCAGGTCGCGGCGCAGCGCCTTCCGCGCGAGGCCGATCGCCGCCGGGGCGATCCCGGTGCGCCACAGCAGATACAGCGCGAGCGCCGCCCAGCCGGCGAGCCGCAGGATCGACAGCAGGTTGAACAGCAGGTCGATCAGGGAGAAGTCGGAACGGGTCGGGTTGAGTGCGACGGTCTGATCGGCGAGGCGGCCGGCCCGCAGCGCGTCCTCGATCAGGGACAACAGCGAACCGGCGCCGCTCAGGCCGAACGTGACGACGAGGACGATGCCGATCTCGATCCGCAGCGCACGGCGTTCGACCTCGTCGATGCCGGGCTGGGTGGTGTGTGAGTTGCGCACCCATGCCCGCCAGTCCGTCGTCACTCGTCGCCGCCACCGGGGTCGTGCACGCCCTCGAGTTCGTCGCGTTCGGCCCACTCGAGCAGCGGGGCGATGTCGAAGACGGCGTCATCGATCCCGGCGTGCAGGTCGCCGAGTTCCGCGTAGCGCGCGGGGACGGTGGCGATGGTGAAGTCGCGGGGGTCGACGTCGTCGATCTCGTCCCAGCGGATCGGCGTCGACACCGTCGCGCGCGGCACCCCGCGAACCGAGTAGGCGGCGGCGATGGTGTGGTCGCGGGCGTTCTGGTTGTAGTCGACGAAGAGCAGTTTCGGGTCGCGGTCCTTACGCCACCAGGTGGTGGTGACGTCGTCGGGGGCGCGACGCCGCACCTCGTGCGCGAAGGCGAGCGCGGCGCGGCGGACGTCGGAGAAGCCGTACCCCGGCCGGATCCGGACGTAGATGTGCAGGCCCTTCCCGCCGGAGGTCTTCGGCCAGCCGACGGCACCGAGGTCGTCGAGCACCTCGTGGACGACGTGCGCGACCCGGCGGACCCGGTCGAACGGGCAGTCGGGCATCGGGTCGAGGTCGATGCGCCACTCGTCGGGGAATTCGACGCTCGTCCTGCGGGTATTCCACGGGTGGAACTCGACCGTCGACATCTGCACGCCCCAGATCACGCTGGCGAGTTCGGTGACGCAGAGTTCGTCGACGTCGCGGTTGTAGCGGGGGACGTGCACCGTGACCGTTTGCACCCAGTCGGGGGCCCCGCGGGGCAGCCGCTTCTGGTGGACCTTCTCGCCGGCGAGGCCGTCCGGGAATCGGTGCAGCATGCATGGGCGTTCCCGCAGCGCGCGGACGATCCCGTCGCCGA
>DATDBL010000024.1:0-5743 GCA_036524855.1 Aldersonia sp.
GGCGAGCGTTCCGCGTTGAGCATCGCGACATGCCGTTGCGGGCGGTCGGATCCCTCCGGCCCGGCGACGATTCCACACGCCTCGTCGGGATGATCGGCCCGCGCGTGCGCCACCATCGCATCGACGAGATCCGCCCTGATCAACAACACCGACTGTCCCCCTTCTTCACGCCTTGCGCATCGCGGTCGACAACAGCTCACGATAAGCGGGTATTCCCGCGACCGAGCTCGCGGCCAGCACGGCGTCGACCACCGCGCGTTCCACACAGACCGCGGCGGCGGCACACAGTTGCGCCGTGACCGCGAGGTGGTCGGGGAACTCGGGCGGCAGCGGCGGGTCCGGCGGCGGCACCGGCACCGACCCGGTGGCCAGCGCGAACAGGGTGTCGCCGTCCAACGGCGAATGGACCGGCCGGATCGCCCGCGCCAGCCCGTCGTGACCGGCCGTCGCGATCCGCCGGCAGGCGGTCGCGGGCAGCGCGGCGTCGGTCCCGATCACGCCGATGGTGGTGTTCAGCGAGGTTTTCTTGTCGTCGAGGTCGCGCGCCGTGGCGACCTGCTCGGCGGACGCCGCGATCAGTCCGAAGAAGTCCGCGCCGTCGGTCCCGGTCCCCCACGGCAGCCCGGTCTGCGGGTCGAACACCGAGCCGACCGGGTTCGCGACGATCAACGCCGCCACCGTCACGCCCACTGCGGGCCCGTCCTCGAACACGACGCTGGCGCTGCCGACGCCGCCCTTGAGCGAACCCGCCCGTGCCCCCGTTCCGGCACCGACACTGCCGCGCAGGAAGTCGCCGCCGCTCGCCGTCGCGGCCGCGCGGTAACCGAATTCGGCGTCGGGCCGGACGGCCGGGTCGCCGACGGGAAGGTCGTAGATGACGGCGGCGGGGACGATCGGCACGATCGGGCCCGATCTGGTCGCGTCGGGTTCGGTGAGGTCGATGCCCTCGCCGTGCTCCTCGAGCCAGCGCATCACCCCGTCCGCGGCGGCAAGGCCGTAGGCGCTGCCGCCGGTGAGCAGGACGGCGTGTACCCGCTGCACCGAGTTGGAGGGATCGAGCAGGTCGGTCTCGCGGGTGCCCGGACCGCCGCCGCGCACGTCGACCGCCGCGACCGCACCGCCGGGAGCGAGGACCACGGTGACACCGGTGGCGACGCCGGAGCCGACGGCGGCGTCGGGGTCGAGTTCATGATGATGGCCCACGCGCAGGCCGACGACGTCGGTGAGCGCGTCGCGTCGACCGCGCCTCACGGGGCGAGCGCCTGCAGCAGCGAATCCTGCATCCAGGTCAGCCAGTGGTAGACGTCGAGGTGCGGCGCCCGCGGGTCGTCCGGGTCGAGGTGATCGGGGGTGTCGGCGTCGACGCCGATGGTCGTGCCGAGCGCAAGCCGGACGTCGTTGAGCGCGGTCAACCAAGCGTCGGCCTGCTCGGGGGTGATCGCGACCTTGCCGCCCGACTCCGGCAACGTCGCCAGCACCACCGCCCCGGCCGCGAGTTTCGCGTCGATGATCTCGGGTTCGTGCAGGCTGCGCAGGGCGCCGTTGACGTCGGCGCGATCGGCGTCGGGGGTACTCGGCTCGCTGCGGTGAAAATCCGGCAGCAGGCGCGCCAGCGCCGCGTCGGTCGGCGGTTCCGCGTTGCCGGAGCGGATGCCGGTCAGTTCCTCGAGGTCATCGGTCGGCGCGGAGGTGGCCCGTTCGGTGAGCAACCCCGACACCGACTGCACGAGCGAGCGCAACACCGACGCCTCGCGGGCGTCGAGTTCCGAACGCAGCTTCACCCCGCTCAGCGAGGACTTTCGGCTCCAGGTCCGCACTCCGGCATCACCCTGTCGTGGCTCGCGGTTCAGGCGCAAAACACAGTCGTGGTGTCGCCGACCCCCACCGACAGCATCAGGTATCCCGCTGCATGGTGGCCCACAGACCGGCAGCATGCAGCCTACGGACATCGTGTTCCATCTTGTCGCGAGACCCGGTGGAAACCACCGCTTTGCCCTCCTGATGCACCTTGAGCATCAGTTCGGTCGCCTTCGCCTTGGTGTATCCGAACAGCTTCTGGAAGATGTAGGTCACGTAGTGCATCAGGTTGACGGGGTCGTCCCAGACGATCGTGACCCACGGCCGGTCTTCGGCTTCCAGAATGTCGGTGACCTCGGACGTCTCCGGCGTGGCCTGCGGCGCCCCGGACGCCCGAGGCATCGTGGTGGGTGTCGTGCACCTGGCCATGTCTCCAGGGTACGACCCGTTTGCGAACCGCGACACCTGGACCTGCCGACCGCCTAGTCTTCGACCTGTGTCCGATTCCGACGCGACGGCAAGCACGGCCCTGCTGACCGATCAGTACGAGTTGACGATGCTCGCCGCCGCACTCGCCGACGGAACCGCACAGCGAACCTG
This sequence comes from Aldersonia sp., assembly GCA_036524855.1. Classification (GTDB taxonomy): domain Bacteria; phylum Actinomycetota; class Actinomycetes; order Mycobacteriales; family Mycobacteriaceae; genus Aldersonia. The sequence continues at coordinate 2,398 of DATDBL010000024.1, forward strand.
CACGTTCGAGGTGTTCGCCCGCCGACTGCCCGACGGCCGCCGCTACGGCGTGGTGGCGGGCGTCGGCCGGGTCCTCGACGCCTTGCCGCGCTTCCGGTTCGGTGCCGACGAACTCGCCGTGGTCGCCGAGTTTCTCGACCACGACACGGTGGAGTGGTTGCGCGCGTACCGATTCCGCGGGGACATCGACGGCTACCGGGAGGGCGAACTGTACTTTCCCGGTTCGCCCATCCTCTCGGTGCGCGGAACCTTCGCCGAGTGCGTACTGCTCGAGACGGTGATCCTCTCGATCCTCAACCACGACAGCGCGATCGCATCGGCGGCGGCGCGCATGGTGAGTGCCGCCCAGCGGCGCCCGATCATCGAGATGGGCTCGCGGCGCACCCACGAGATCGCGGCGCCGGCGTCCTCGCGCGCCGCGTACCTGGCCGGCTTCACCGCGACCTCCAATCTGGAGGCGGTGCGCCGCTTCGGGATTCCCGGCGCCGGCACGAGCGCACACGCCTTCACGCTGCTGCACGCCACCGCCGACGGACCCGACGAGGCCGGCGCGTTCCGGGCGCAGGTCGACGCGCTCGGCGTCGGGACCACGCTGCTCGTCGACACCTACGACATCACCGCCGGCGTCGAGGCCGCGGTCGCCGTCGCGGGCCCGAACCTCGGCGGGGTCCGCATCGACTCCGGCGACCTCGGCGTACTGGCCCGGCAAGTCCGCACCCAACTCGACGAGCTCGGCGCCCGCACCACCAAGATCGTCGTGTCCGGCGATCTCGACGAGTACGCGATGGCGGCGCTGCGGGCCGAACCGGTCGACGTCTACGGCGTCGGCACCGCGCTGGTCACCGGGTCCGGCGCGCCGACCTGCGACATGGTCTACAAGCTCGTCGAGGTCGACGGCTTCCCGGTGGCCAAGCGCAGCAGCCACAAGGAGTCGCGTGGCGGCACCAAGCGGGCGCTGCGCCGCTTCCGGTCCACCGGCACGATGACCGAGGAGGTCGTCTACCCCGCGACCGGCGCGACACCGGAGATCGACGACAGCCAACAGCACGAACTGGTGGTGCCGATGGTGCGCGACGGCGACCAGGTAGCCGACTCGCCCGGGCTCGCGCAGTCGCGCGAACTCGTCGCGGAGGGCCTGCACGCACTGCCCTGGGAGGGCCTCAAACTGTCGCACGGCGAGGCCGCGATCCCGACTACATTTGTGCTGTGAGTACTGAAGAACACGGGAGCAATCCGGAACACCGGGCCCTGCTCATCGTGGACGTGCAGAACGATTTCTGCGAGGGCGGCTCGCTCGCCGTCGCCGGCGGCTCGGCCGTCGCCGCACGGATCAGCGCGTACCTCAGCGGCGCCGCCGGCTACGAGGCGATCGCCGCGACCCGCGACCACCACATCGACCCCGGGGATCACTTCTCCGACAACCCCGACTACGTCGACAGCTGGCCGCCGCACTGCCGCGTGGGCACGCCGGGCGCCGAGTTCCACCCCGACCTCGACCTCGATCGGGTCGCCGCAGTCTTCTCCAAGGGCAACTACGCCGCCGCCTACTCCGGCTTCGAGGGCTTCTTGTTCGAGGGCTCCGGGGTCGAGGGCTCCGGGGTCGAGGGAGATACAGCCGGCCGCCCACTCGAGGACTGGCTGCGGGCGCGCGACGTGACCGCCGTCGACGTGGTCGGCATCGCGACCGACTACTGCGTGCGCGCCACCGCCCTGGACGCGGCGCAAGCCGGTTTCCGTACCCGCGTGCTGGTGAACCTCACCGCCGGCGTCGCGGCGGAGTCGACCGCGGCGGCGCTGCGTGAACTCGCGGATGCGGGGGTCGAACTGGTCGGCGCGGTCGTGACGGGAAGCGCCGCCGCGGGGCCGGCACAGTAACCTGCTCGGGTGCCACCGCTTCCCGACGTCCCGCAATTGCTCGCGGCCGCGGTCGCCGCACTCGGCGGCACCGAACGGGCCGGGCAGCTCACGATGGCCTCGGCGGTGGCGCACGCGATCGACACCCACACCCACCTCGCGGTGCAGGCCGGCACCGGAACCGGGAAGTCGCTGGCGTATCTGGTGCCGGGCATCCGCCACGCGCTCCAGACCGGCCGCACCGTCGTGGTCTCGACCGCGACCATCGCGCTGCAGCGCCAACTCGTCGAACGCGACCTCCCCAGGCTCGCGGCCGCTCTCGGTCCGCTGCTCGGTGAGGAACCGGAGTTCGCAATTCTCAAGGGCCGCAACAACTATCTGTGCCTGAACAAGATCCGCACCGGCGTCACGGACGATCCGGCGGAGCCGGAACTGTTCGACGCGTTCGCGGTCTCGCGGCTGGGTCGCGATGTGCAACGCCTGCACAAATGGGCCGAGCAGACCGAAACCGGGGACCGCGACGAGGTGGTACCCGGCGTCAGCGACCGGGCCTGGCGCCAACTGTCCGTCACCGCCCGCGAATGCCTCGGCAAGGCGCGCTGCCCGCACGGCGTAGACTGTTTCGCCGAACTCGCCCGCAACCGGTCGGCGCAGGTCGACGTCGTCGTCACCAACCACGCACTGCTCGCGATCGACGCGATCAGCGGGTTGTCGGTGCTGCCCGAGCACGATGTCGTGATCGTCGACGAGGCCCACGAACTCGTCGATCGGGTCACCGGCGTCGCGACCGCCGAGTTGTCGCCGGCTTCGATCACCGCCGCCGTGCGGCGCACCGGAAAACTCGTGCCCGAGGACGAACTCGACCGCATGCAGGCGGCGGCTGACGCGCTGGAGCGACTGCTCTCCGAGCTGAATCCGGGCCGCTGGGACGCCTTCCCGTCCGGTGCGGACGCGGTGCTGGCGCTGGTGCGGGATGCGGCCTGGGCGGTGCGGACCGCGGTCGCGCCGAGCCGGTCCGGCCCGTCGGACCCCGCGGCCGCAGCGGCGCGCGCCGCCGCCCTCGCCGCCTTGGACGAGGTGCACGACGCGGCCGCGCGCACGCTCACGGCGTTCGACGATCCCGACCCGGCCGCGCGCAAGGACGTCGTCTGGCTGGAGGATGGCCGCGATCGGCGGACGATCCGGATCGCACCGCTGTCGGTGGGCGGCCTGCTTCGGTCGCGATTGTTCGAGACCGCGACGGTGATCCTGACCTCGGCGACACTGCAACTCGGCGGATCCTTCGACACGCTCGCCCGCACCTGGGGCCTGCCCGCACACGAGCGCGACCCGCGCGGTGACGCCGCGCTCGCGACCGGTGCGGAGCCACCGTCGGACGAGGCCGAGATGGCGTGGACCGGGCTGGACGTCGGCTCCCCCTTCGACCACGCCCGCGCGGGCATCCTCTACGTCGCCAAGCACCTGCCGGCGCCGGGCCGCGACGGGTTGGCGC
>DATDBL010000025.1:0-7466 GCA_036524855.1 Aldersonia sp.
GGCCGGCGCGCTGACCTACCGGCCCAACGCCGAAACCGCGGCGCTGGTGCGGGCGCGGGATCGGCATTGCCGGTTCCCGGGCTGCCAGATGCCCGCCGCGCGTTGCCAACTCGACCACATCGTCCCGTTCGACCACGAAAACCCGATCGCTGGCGGATGGACGCTCACCTCAAACCTTCAGTCTCTCTGCGCCTTTCATCACCAACTCAAGACCCACCGACTCTGGGCAGCACTTGCCCTGCCCGGCGGCGCCATCCGCTGGATCAGCAGCTACGGCACCGCCCACCACCCTTCCCGCGCGGTGCGATCCCGTGATTTCCAAGCGGTTACGCGGATTCGATCACTGCCTCCTGAATCGCGAGGTAGTAATCACGCTGCGCCGGATAATAATCGGCGAAATCGATCACGCCTCGGTCCGATCCGGCCTGGGCGGCCACGAGGCGATCCAGGTAGTACTCCCAACCCGGGCCGGTATTCTCGATCATCTTCGGGTCGTCGACGATCTGGGTCAGCGTCGCTGTCGTAACTCCAGCGGATTCCGACAGCGCCGCAACGAGATTCCACGTGCCGACGGCATCCACCAGACGAACCTGCAACTTTCGCGGCGGTTCGCACACGACGATGTCACACCGCGACGGCGGCATCGGCTCGTCCTCGGCATTCATGGTGAGCATGACGTAGCCGTCCGACGGGTCGCCCGTGTAATAGCCGAACCACCGGGCGAGGCGTTCGGACTCAGTGACCGCCGCCCAGACGTCGTCGATCGGGGCGGCGAACGTGCGCTCGAACACGACCGCATCGGCGCCGTCCACTACTGCGTGCCGGCCACTCGGGATGGGACTCATGCTGATTCCTCTCGTGAAACAGGACCACGCTGACGCCGCGTCCGCACCACCTCGGTGGCGAGCGCATCCATGGCCGACTCGGGGATCGGGGGAGACGGTTGCACTGTAGCCAGAAATGAGCGCACCTCGTCGAACGGCTCCAACGACACCCGATAGTGCCGCTCCCGACCACGGTCCTCGGCACGCACCAGGCCAGCCTCGGCGAGCACCCGTAGGTGACGGCTGATCGCGGGCCGCGAGATCGGATGCTCCACCGCGATGTCGGCCACCCGCGCCGGCCCGGACGTCAACCGCTGCAGGACGGCGCGACGCACGGGATCCGCCAGCGCCTCGAACACATCCACAACCCAAATGGTAACATAACAGTTACCAATACGGCATCCTTGCCGACGTGTCGATCGCGGCACCCTCGAATCGTCATCTCGGTGCCCCACCAGAAATGCAAGGATGAAACCCACGAAAGGACTACAGACATGCGATACGCACTTCTGCTCAACCACGGCGAACCTGCCCCCGGGGAGGTTTCCGAGGACGCCATCCACGAGACCGAGGCCGCGTTCGGTCGCTATGCCCACGACCTGCACGCGGCGGGCGTCCTCGTCGGCGGGGACATCCTCGCGTCGAGCCCCGCCACCACCCAGGTGACGCTGCGCGAGGGGAGCCTGCAGATCCAGGACGGGCCGTTCGTCGAGTCGAAGGAGATGCTCGCCGGCGTCTTCGTCATCGACGTGCCCGACCTCGACGCCGCCCTCGCCTGGGCCGAACGCTGCCCGGCGGCGCAATATGGGGTGATCGAGGTCCGGCCGGTGTTCACCTCGGTCGTCGAGGGCGGGTGGACCAACAACACCTGCCAACTCGCCGACGAGACCACCGCAGAGATCACTGCCTGAGTCGTGACCGACGCAACCGCGGCGGCGCGGGTCGACGAGTTCACCCGCGCTTCCTACGGTCGACTGCTGGCCCTGCTCTCGGCGCCCACCCGCGACATCGCCGCGGCCGAGGACGCCCTCTCCGACGCGGTCGAGAGCGCGCTGCGGAGCTGGCCCGAATCCGGTGTCCCGACGAACCCCGAGGGCTGGCTGTTCACGGTGGCGCGCAACAAGTTACGCGACCGCTACCGGTCCGCCGCCTACCGCACCTCGGTCGAACTCGACGACACCACGACGGCCATCCCCGCGCCGGACGCCATCCCGGAACCGATCGAGGACAAGCGCCTCGCGCTGCTCTTCGTCTGCGCCCACCCCGCGATCAACCAGAACGCACACACGCCGCTCATGCTCCAGACGGTGCTCGGGGTCGACGCGGCCAAGATCGCTCAGGCCTACGCCATCCCGGCCTCGACCATGGCGCAGCGCCTCGTACGGGCCAAGCGACGGATCCGCGACGCGGGCATCGCGTTCGTCGTCCCGGAACGCGAAGCGCTCCCGGGTCGACTCGAGACGGTGCTCGAGGCGGTCTACGGCGCGTTCGCCGTGGACTGGCAGGGCATCGCCGGCATGCGCGAACGCGACTCGCTCGCCGGGGAGGCGCTGCACCTGGCCCGCACACTGGCTGAACTGCTTCCCGACGAACCCGAGGTCCTCGGGTTGAACGCGCTCATCGCACTGTCGGAGTCGCGATCAAAGACCCGGATCGACGACGACGGCGTCCTCGTCCCGATCGACGAACAGGACCCAGCCCACTGGGACGCGACCCTCATCGACGAGGGGGAGTCGCTGCTCGCCCGCGCGCACGACCTCGGTCGCGTCGGGCGTTTCCAACTCGAGGCGGCGGTGCAGTCGGTGCACTGCGACCGGCGCCGCACCGGCCGCACCGACTGGGCCGCGCTCGCAACGCTCTACCACGCACTTCTCGACCGAGCACCTACCCTCGGCGCGGCTGTCTCGCTGGCGATCGTCGTCGGTGAAATCAACGGTCCCGCAGAGGGGTTGGCAAGGCTCGGCGGCATCGACGACACGCGGCTCGCCCGGTTCCAGCCTGCCTGGGCGGCGCGCGCACACCTGCTCGCCGAACTCGGCGAGACGGCCGCCGCCGAGACCGCCTACGGCCGTGCAATCGCGCTGACCACCGACCCGGCCATGCGCGCCCTGCTCGCCCGCCGCCGAGCGGCCGTGAACAGCAATTCCGGAGAAGCGGCGACCGACGTCACGTCAGTAGGGTCACAGCCATGATCACGAACGTCTCACTCGCCACCGTCTGGGTCCGTGACCAGGACTCGGCCAAGGCCTTCTACACCGAGAAACTGGGCTTCGTCGAGCACACCGACGTCACGATGGGCGACGGCTATCGGTGGTGCACCGTCGTGCACCCGGATCATCCCGAACTGCAGGTCGTGCTGGCGCTGCCCGGGCCGCCGCTGGACGAGGAGTCCGCCGCGACAGTGCGACGAATGGTCGACAAGGGTGCGATGCATGCGCTCGGGATGGCGACCGACGACTGCCGCAAGACTTTCGACCAGCTGACCGCGCGAGGCGTCGAGTTCCTGCAGGAGCCGTCGCATCGGCCGTACGGCGTCGAGGCCGTCCTGCGTGACGACTCCGGCAACTGGCTGGTCCTCGTCGAGGAGAAAGCGTACGACGGCGGGCAGTTCGGACCCGGGTGAGTAAGCACGAAGCCGGTGGCACACTGGGGGAGTGACCGCCGGTGCCGTACTCCCACAGCTACGCCGGGCCCGCGACCTCGCCGACCGGTGCTTCGCCGAGCCGCTCGACCTCGACGCGCTCGCGGCGTCGGCGCACATGTCGAAGTACCACTTCGTGCGGGAGTTCGCTGCCACCTACGGCGAGACGCCCGGCCGCTATCTGACTCGGCGACGCATCGAACGTGCGCAGGACCTGTTGCGCTCGGCCAACCTCACGGTTTCCGAGATCTGCATGCTGGTCGGCTTCTCGAGCGTCGGTTCGTTCTCGTCGCGATTCCGGGAATTGGTGGGTGTGAGCCCGACCCGATACCGCGACCGTTGGGCGATGACCGGCGGACCGCGCATCCCGGGCTGCTTTCTGTTCATGCGCGGAATCGACGCCGGCATACAGCGCCCTAGCACACCGATCGAGCCCCGGCTTCAGCCGTGAACCGCACAGCCGCGAATGCAACTGCCGCGAAGCCCATCGCGGTCGTCACCCATGTCGGACGCGGCGACCCCGGCCTGGTGGGGACCGTCGGCAAACAGCGCGGGCTCGAGTTCGAGGTCTATCGCACCTACGACGGGCAGGACCTGCCGGACCCGAACGAGATCCAGGCCATGGTGGTCCTCGGTGGCCCGCAGAGCGCCTACGACGACCACCCGTACCTCGCCACCGAGGAGCGCTACCTCGCCGACGCAGTCGACGCCGACCTGCCCGTGCTCGCGATCTGCCTCGGCTCTCAAGTGCTCGCCCGCGCCCTCGGGGGGTCCGCGCAGCCGGGCACGGCAGGCTTCGAGGCCGGGTTCATCGAGGTCACCGGTGACGACGAGTTGGCCGGCGAGTACTTCTCGTTCCACTCCGATACGTTCACCCCGCCGCCGGGCAGCGAGATCGTTGCGCGGTCGGCGCTCTACCCGCAGGCGTGGCGGGCGGGGTCGGCGTTGGCGGTCCAGTTCCACCCGGAGATGACACACAGGTTCGTCGATCGCCTGATGGAGATCGAGGGAGAGAAACTCGCGAAGTTGGGTGTCGACGCTCGGTCGATCCGGCGCGAGGCCGACCGTTACTTCGCGGTCGAGCAGACGGACGCGCGCAGGTTCCTCAGCGGTTGGTTCGACTGCATCGCCCCAGCCCGAGACCGATGAGAGGCAGTTATGTCCAGCTCTGCCAAGTTCATCGAACGCCGCGGCCTGTAGACGCCCGAACAGGCCGCGGCCGCTGCCCGATCGGTCGAGTTCGTCGACACCCACGGGATCGAGGTCGTCCGGATCGAGGACGCGACGGCTACCGGCGGCGCCGCCCGTATTCGCTGGCTCCCGACCGCCTGACCTGGGCCTACGACAACCACCCCCGACCCGTGAGCGCGGACACACCTTTGCGCCTGTTCGGCGGAATCGCTGTGGCAGGGCCCACCGGTCTGGACGCCGCCGACCTCGACTGGTGCCGAGTAGTTTCTAGATGATGACGGAGCCAAGGCGGCGCATGAGATTCCGACCCGCGCCCGACAACGAGATCCCGGTTTCGGTGCCACTCGATCGGGTGCTCAATCGCACCGATGCCTTGGTCCTGTGGCTCTCCGACCTCCACGTTTACTCCACGGGGTTCGAATTCACTGTGCATGCCCGTCGACGGTCGGCCGACGTCATGCTCGACGTGTACGGCTTCGGCAAACCGAGCCCGAGCCAAGCGAGCGCCCCTTTGCTGATCGGTCTGGGCTACGCCGACGGAACCTACTCCTCGAACCTGCCGGGCAGCGACAACGCGGGTGGACTTCACCACCGTGGAAGCACGGGCGGTCCCGGGTCGGCGCACGTCACCTTCTTCCGACACCCATTTCCACCCGCCGGGCCGATCCGGGTGGTCACGGCGTGGCCCTACTTCTCCGTCCCCGAACGTATCGTCGAACTCGACGGCCACGTTCTCGGGTCGGCCGCCGAACGGGTCGAGACACTCTGGCCGGAACCGAAACCGACGGCGAGGCCGCAGTTCACCGGTGGACACACGCGGCATCCACTCGACCTCGTCCCCGGCGGGTGGTTCGCCGCGCACTATTCGCCACCGCCACCCCCACCGGAGAATGGCCGGCGATTCGTGATCACCGACCACGACGACGCGGACTGAGCATCTACATACGACATCCCCGCCGCTCCGCCCCCGCCACGTTCATGATTCGGCTCCTACCCGACCGGGACGCAGCGATGAGGACCGCCGCCGCGCTGTGGATGATCGAGGATCTCGAGCCGTTCCCGGACGCTCCGACGGTTGGCGAGGTCTGCGAACCGCAGACGTACTGGGCGACACCCGAGATGCTGGGTGTACCGCGAGAATTGGTGTGCGAGGTCGCGGCCCGGGTCGAGGAGGTAACCACGGTCGGAGGCGTCGAACTGGTGGCGCACCTCGGTCACGGCTTCACCACCATGGTGCCGAGACGGATCGACGCGATCGGGGTGACGACCCTGACGGGATGCTGGTGTGGGATCGCTACTTGTGGCTCGACTATCGCACCACCCCGGTCGGGCGCGCGCTGGTGACCGAGCGCGCCTCGCTGACGCGCCGCGCGGTGCGGACGCCGACGCGCCGCGCGGTGCGGACGCCGACGGGCGCTTCAGCGTGCACCACGAGGGCCCGATGGAACTGCACCGGGGTGGCGTCGTGCCCCGCGACCGCGACATCGTCAGCCACGCACTCGCGGTCGCGTTGGTGCGAGCGTTCTACTTCGTCCCGAAGATCCGGTCACCCGCGTCGCCGAGACCAGGGACGATGTAGCCGTGCTCGTCGAGTTGGCGGTCGACGGCGGCGGTGTAGATAGGCACCTCGGGGTGTGCGGTCTGCATTGCCGCGATGCCCTCGGGGCAGGCGAGCAGGCAGACGAACCGGATCGACTTCGGGGAGTGTTCCTGTAGCCGTTCGACCGCCGCGACGGCAGAGTTCCCCGTGGCGAGCATCGGATCGACCACCACGATGTCGCGTTCGTGCAGGTCGCCGGGCATCTTGAAGTAGTACTCGACGGCGACGAGCGTCTTCGGATCGCGGTAGAGACCGATGTGCCCGACCCGCGCGCCCGGCACCACCGCGAGCATGCCGTCGACGACGCCCGTGCCGGCCCGCAGGATCGAGACGAACACCAGTTTCTTGCCGTCGATCACCCGGCCCGTCGTCGTCTCGAGTGGGGTGTCGATCTCGATCTCGTGCGTCGGGATGTCACGCAGCACCTCGTAGGCCATCAGCGTCGAGATCTCGTTGAGCAGCCGTCGGAAATTGTTGGTGGAGGTCTCCTTCCGCCGCATCAGCGTCAGCTTGTGCTGCACCAGCGGATGGTCGATCACGTGCACACCGCCCATCAGAACACCGTGCCGTCGCTGTCGATCGTCAACGGCGGCAACCCGTCCCGCAGCCGCTGCGCGAACTGCCGTCCCGCCGCCCAGGTGCCGCCCTCGAGCACACACGCCAGCGGCAACTCCGGCACATCGAGACGCTTGCGCACCAGCACCGCCAACTCGTCGAGCAACGCCACTGTCAATGCCCGCCACTCGACCACCAATTCGTCGCCGACGGCCCAGGTTCGCCCCGCCCACTGCGGATCCCGCAGCCGCAGCACACCGGTGTCGAGCAGTAGACCGCCGTTGCGGTACTCGGGCAGCGCGGTCAGCGCGTCCAGATCCGTCACCCTCACACCGGACCATTCGAGAGGCTCCAGCAGCGAGTACGTCAGCCACTGCGAGAGCTTGTGGAACGGCATCCAGCCCCGCGTGAGGCCGGGCCCGTCGACCGCGTCGTGGCGCCAGCAGTCGCCCAGCGGCACCGCATCGATGGTGTTGTCCGCCGGCCAGATCCCCGAAAACGAATCGAGCACGGCCGCAAGCACCGAACCCGCCGACACCGACTCCGCGGCCAACGCATCCCACAACTGCCCGGGTCGACCGTCCGCGCCCAGCGCCGCGCCGAGACGCCGCAGCAACGCCACCCGACCGTCCAACCCCACCAACGGATTCGACGC
>DATDBL010000026.1:0-8136 GCA_036524855.1 Aldersonia sp.
GTCGACGTCGGCGACGTGGTAGGCGTCGCCGAGCCGCCACGCCAGCACGATCCGCTCGGCCTGCGCGGCCCACGGCACCCCGGTGGCGACGCCGTCGGCGTCGAGGACGCATGCGGTGCGCCGCGTGTCGTCGACGGCCAGCGCGGCGGCGTCGAGCAGCCACCCGGCGAGCAGGTCGTGCTCGGCCAGCGGGACCTGCACGCCGTGCCAGGCGGCGGCGCGCAGCAGTTCGGCGGCCTCGAACCAGCCGGCGCCGCTGCCGCCGTGCTCTGCGCGCCCGGTGAGCCGCGCCAGGCCGAGATCCTGCAAATGGTTCCACAACGAGGGGTCCCAGACGGCGGTGCCGCCGGTGGGTTCGTGCCGGTCGCGGTGTTCGCCGAACACGGCGCGCATCATGTCGACCAGGTCGGGGTCGACGGTGTGCGGTGCGGACATCAGCGCATCCCCAATCCCCGCGCGATCACGCCGCGCAGTACTTCGTTGGTGCCGCCGCGCAGGGTGAAGCCCGGTCGTTGGGCGACGGCGTCGGCGGTCAGGCGACGGTGTTCGGCCGTGTCGGGCCTGTCGACGCCGATCACGTCGGCGAACTCGGCGATGTCGCCCTCGGTGGTGGTGCCGAGGACCTTGACGAGGGCGGCCGGGACGTCGGCGGGTTCGTGGCGTTCCAGCGCTCCTGCGACGGCGCTCGACATCTGGTGCAGGCCGGCGATGCGCGCCACGTACCGCCCCAGGTCGGTGTGCCGGGCGAGGGTGCCGGTGCGCATCTGCTCGGCGGTGTCGGCGAGCAGCGGGAATGTCGACAGGAACCGTTCGGGCCCGCTGCGTTCGAAACTCAACTCGGAGGTGACCTGGGTCCAGCCGTTGCCGATACTGCCGAACACCATTGCGTCGGCCACGAACGCCTCGTCGAGGATCACCTCGTTGAAGTGGTGGCGTCCGTCCATGGAGACGATCGGGCGGATGTCGACGCCGGCGCCGCGCAGGTCGACGATGAACTGGCTGAGCCCGTCGTGGCGGTGGGTGGGATCGACGGGGGCGGTGCGGGCCAGACAGATGAACGCGTGCGCCCGATGCGCGCCGGAGGTCCACACCTTGGTGCCGGTGATCGACCAGCCGCCCTCGACCCGGGTGGCCTTGGTGCGGACGCTGGCCAGATCGGACCCGGAATCGGGTTCGCTCATGCCGATTGCGAAGAAGCACTCGCCCCGGGCAATCCCCGGAAGGAACGTCTGGCGTTGGTGCTCGGTGCCGTACTTCAGCAGCGACGGCACGATCTGGCGGTCCGCGATCCAGTGCGCCGCCACCGGTGCGCCCGCGGCGAGGAGTTCCTCGGTGACGACGAAGCGTTCGGAGAAGCTGCGCCCGTGCCCGCCGTATTCGACGGGGACGGTCATACCGAGCCACCCGCGCTGCGCGAGCGCCCGGGTGAAGTCCTCGTCCCAGCCGGTGAGCCAGGTGTCGACCTCCCGGCTGATCGCGCCGGCGGCGTCCTGTTCGGCCAGGAAGGCGCGGACCTCGGCGCGCAGCGCGTCGTGGTCGTGGGGGTTGATGGTGACCGGCGGGATCGGTCGACGTTCGGTGCTGGTCATGCGTGTTCCTTCGGGTCAGGCGGCCGCGGACTCGGTCGCGGCGCCCGTGACGACGCCGGCGGAAGCCAACCCGGCGACGTGGCTGCTCACAGAAAGAACTATGACACCGCCACCACAGTTACGCAATACCAGATTTAGTTACGAATAACCGTAAGATGTACGATTGCGCGAACCAAGCCACGGAGGTCGTCATGGTGCAGCCGAACGAGGCCACGCCGGCGCGGGCGCGCCACCGCACCGTCGACCGGATCGCCGCGATCCTCGAACGCGCCGCCCGGGCGCACGACGGCGTCACCCTCAGTGAGATCGCCAAGCAACTCGGGGCGCCGGTGAGCACGATCCAGGGCCTGGTCAACGGACTCGTCGCGACCGGGTACCTCGAGGAGAGCGGTCGCCGCTACACCCTGGGCAGCGCGCCCTACCTGCTCAACCGCCTCGCCGGGCGCCAACCCGTCTCGACGGTGACCCATGCGGACCTCGATGCCGTCCACGAACGGACCGGACTGACCACCGTCCTCTCGATCGCCGTGGGCGCCAACATCTTCTACGTCGACTACTGCTCGAGCGACCCGCGCTTCGCCTACCTCGCGGAGAACTACGTGGAGCGCTCGCTCATCGGCACCTCCGGTGGCTGGGTGCTGCTCGCCGGGATGGAGAAACGCGATCTGTGGGCGTATCTGCGGTCGCTGCCCGAACAGGACCACCCGCTGGTCGACCGGTTCTTCGCCGCGATGCCCGACATCCAGGAGACGGGGATCTGCGCCGCCCCGCATGCCTCCGACCGCGGCGACGGCGTCTCCATCGCCGTACGCGAACACGGCCGCATCGTCGCCGCCGTCGGCATCATCTCCACCCCGGCGATCGTCGGGGAACGACGCGAGGAACTCGTCGACGTCCTACGCGACTGCGCCCGCACCTGGACCGAACGCACCTGACTCGTCCCTGCGGACGCGGGCCGGGCCCGGGCCGACGGCGTCGAGTTACCGGCGGTTGCGCACGCCTGAGCGTCCTGCGCGGGTTGTCCGTTCACCGGCGCACCTGCGCGAACGGGCGGTAGCCTGGCCCCTGCACCCGACGAGGACACCTGATGAGGACGCCCGATGAGGACCCTTGAGCAGACACTGCCGATGCGCGTGACATCCCGAGGTCTGCACCCCCGTGATCGGCGGCGGCATGGCTGAGCCCGCCACCGCCCCGGCCAGCATCGGCGTTCTCACCAGCGGCGGCGACGCGCCGGGCATGAACTCCGCCGTCCGTGCCGTGATCCGCACCGGCCTGTACCACGGGATCGACGTGTATGCGATCCACGAGGGCTACCGCGGGCTCGTCGAGGGCGGCGACCTGATCCAGCGGATGGAACCCGGCGACGCAGACGGCATCCTGCACCAGGGTGGCACGGCGATCGGAACCGCGCGGTCCAAGGAGTTCCGCAGCCGCGAGGGCCGCAGGCTGGCCGCCCGGAACATGGTCGAGCGTGGCATCGACGCGCTCGTCGTGATCGGTGGCGACGGCAGCCTCACCGGCGCGAACCTGTTCCGCGAGGAATGGGCCGAACTGCTCGCCGAGTTGGTCGCCGAAGGCCACATCACCGACGCAGTCGCCGCCGAGCACCCGTTCCTGCGGTTGGTCGGCCTGGTCGGGTCCATCGACAACGACATGGCCGGCACCGACATGACGATCGGCGCCGACACTGCACTGCACCGCATCGTCGAGGCGATGGACGCCCTGCGCAGTACCGCCGCCAGCCACCAGCGCACCTTCGTCGTCGAGGTGATGGGGCGCCACTGCGGATATCTGGCACTGATGGCCTCTCTCGCCACCGCCGCAAACTGGCTGCTGATTCCCGAGCAGCCGCCGGAGGACGGCTGGGAACAGGTGATGTGCAAGGACATCAAGGAGGGTCGCGGCATCGGCCGTCGGCAGAGTGTCGTGATCGTCGCCGAGGGCGCCCAGGACCGGGACGGCAACCCGATCGACGCCGATCGGATCAAGACCCTGCTCGAGACCGAACTCGGCGAGGACACCCGGATCACGATCCTCGGGCACGTGCAGCGCGGCGGCGCACCGAGCGCATTCGATCGCATCCTCGCCACCCAGGTCGCACACGCCGCCGTCGAGCGACTTCTCACCGACGGCCCCGACGCGCCTCCCCAGTTGATCGGCCTGGGCGGCAACCGGGTGATCGCCTCGCCGCTGATGGAGTGCGTTGCGCAGACCAAGTCGGTGGCGGAGCGGATCAAGATCGGCGACTTCGAAGGCGCGATGATGTTGCGGGGCGGCAGCTTCCGGGACTCGCACGAGATTCTGCGGACCATCCAGCAGGCCGCGCCGCGGCCCACGCCGGCCGGGCGGCGCCGCTTCCGGATCGCCGTGATGCATGGCGGTGGTCCGGCGCCGGGAATGAACAACGCGGTGCGTGCCGCGGTCCGTCTCGGCCTCGACCGCGGCTACAACGTGCTCGCCGTGCGGAACGGATTCCGCGGGCTCCGCGACGGCCACATCGACGAACCGGGCTGGATGAACGTCAGCGGGTGGGTGTCCGCCGGCGGCGCCGAGATCGGCACCAACCGTTACGTTCCCCGCGAGGACGCCATCGCGCAGATCGCCAGGCAGGTCGCCGCGCACCGGATCGACGGACTGCTGATGGCCGGCGGGTGGACCGGGTACGAAGCGGCGTACGAGTTGCACCGCCACCGGAACAAGTATTCCGCCCTCGACATCCCGATCGTGTGCATGCCGATGACGATCAACAACGACCTGCCGGGAACCGAGGTCTGCATCGGCAGCGACACGGCACTGAACAGCATCGTCTCCGACGTCGACAAGATCCGCCAGTCCGCAGTCGCGTCACGACGCGTGTTCGTCATCGAGGTGATGGGTCGCGACTGTGGCTATCTCGCGTTGCTGAGCGGCTTGGCCAGCGGCGCCGAGCGCGTGTACCTGCCCGAGGAGGGCATCACCCTCGATGACCTGACCGCCGACATCCACGCCCTCGCCGAGGGTTTCCGCTCCGGGAAGCGGCTGGGCCTGATCATTCGCAGCGAGAACGCGGACCCTGTCTACACCACCGGATTCATCACGTCGCTGTTCGAGAAGGAGGGCGGCGACCTGTTCGACTCCCGGCAGGCGATTCTCGGTCACATCCAGGAGGGCGGCGACCCGTCGCCGTTCGACCGGATCCAGGCGACCAGGCTCACCGCGCGCTGTATCGAATTCCTGTCCGAGCAACTCGAGTCGAGCGCGCGGGCCAGCGCGATGATCGGGTTCCAGTCCGGCCGAATCCAGTTCACCGATCTGACGTCGTACCCGACGCTCATCGAACCGGAGGTCCAGCGACCGTTGGAGCAGCGGTGGATGGACAAGCGGGCGCTCGCCGACATCATGCGCGGGTGAGTTCGTGATCGATTTTGGGCCCACCGTCACAGCAGGCCGAGTTCGCGGGCGCGTCCCGGCATCCGGTCGAATCGTCGTCACTGCCGTGGTGGGTGCCAGTTGATTCGGTCGGCGACACTCACCCGTTCTGGATGAGGACAGCCTGGCTGCGCTGCCGCACCCTGTGATGCAGCGGCGCGCAGGACGAGGAGGTTCAACGTGGCCGAGTCGGAGCTGGGCCCGATCGACTACGTGATCGTCGAGTTCCCCACCGCGAAAACGCCCTTCGGGCGAGACCTCGCCGGGCTCTGCGATCAGACGGCCGAGACCCTCGCCATGAAGGACGTCGAGAAACGCGTCCACGGCCATCGACCCCGGTCATGCCGCGGCTGCGATCGTATGGGAGAGCACCTGGGTGGCACCGTTCGCGGCGACGGTACGCGAATCCGGAGCTCGGATCGTCGCGCAGGGCAGGATCTCGACCGGCGCGGTCGTCGCCGCTCTACAGGCCGATCTCCGGGAGGGAGAGTGACATGACACCGCGGGTCGGACGCAACGAGCGGCCAGGGGTCATCGGACATCCCGTCGCCCGCGCGATGGTGCCACGTGAGGCCGCGGACGTCCTTGCCTTGGGGATCTACCGCCGACGAGCGGACGAGGGGCAGTCGGACATCGACCAGCAGTCGGCACGCGACCGCGAGTCCCGGCGGTCATGACGGTCGGCGCGCGGTGCCAACCGGGCCGTCGTCTGCTCGGCGGCCGGGGCTTCGTCGGCGCCATCGCCCACGCGCATCGCCGCGTCAATGGCTCAGGCCCTCATGGTTTCGATTCGGCACCCGGAGGGCACCCGTGAATGTCCGCGTCTGGCGCCGCCGGACCCGCGCGGGACTGAGCCAGGGCAGTGCAGTCTTCATCGGCGCCGCTCTCGGATTCGGGTTGACGCGCATCCCGTCGGGTCCGATGATCCCCACGTCGTCGGTGACCCCGATGCTGCTCGGTGTCGCGGTGGCGCTGTTGGGCACGATCGCGGTCGTGTTCTCGGTCCTGTTTCTCGTCGTACAGTGGGTCGCCACGACGTTTACGCCACGCCTGACGCTGTTTCGCGACGCCCCGATCGTGTGGCGCACGTCGGGGATGGCCATCGGGGTGATCATCTTCTGCATCACCGCGGCGCTGGCCGCCGGCGGTGAACCCCACGTATCGGTTGCCGTCCCCACCGTCGCGACCGTGCTGATCCTCGTGCTCCTGGCGATGCTGCGCAGCATGCACGCGCAAGCGTTCGTCGCGATCCAACTCTCGCCGGTGCTGGCCTCCATCGCCGCCCACGGCCGCGCGATCCTGACCGCCACGTACGAAATCGACGGTGCATCAAGCGCCCCTGCCATCGATGACGACTCGCTGCCGCCGAAACAGGTCGTGGTCACCTGGGCGGACCCACCCGCCGTGTTGCAACGCCTGCACGTGCACCGGTTGGTGCGAGCGGCCCGGTCGGCGGGAGCAGTGATCGTGGTCCGCGTTTCGGGAGGAACGACAGTGCACGAGGACATGCCGATCGCGACCGTGCACGGTGCCGGCATGGACCCCGCGACCGTGCGCGCAGGGTTCGTCACCGGGCCGGAACGGACGTTCGAGCAGGATCCGCTGCTCGCGTTCCGCCTGTTGGCCGACATCGGCCTGCGGGCGCTGTCGCCGGCAGTGAACGATCCTGCCACCGCCGTGCAGGCGCTAGACGAGATCGAATACCTGATGGCACGCGGCATGGCGACCTCGGGGCGACCGCGCGAGTTCGCCGACGACGACGGCGTCGTGCGACTCGTTGTAGGTCGACCGGGGTGGCCCGAATTCCTCGCTGCCGGTGTCGATGACGTCATGGTCGCGGCGCTGCCGTCACCGATGGTCCTCAGCCGGCTCGAGATCCTGCTGACGCGGTTGCGCGACCGCGCACTGACCCGCGACCAGCGCGCGTCGCTCACCCGCCGACTCGACTGGGTGCGCTCCGAACGGGCGATGCGTTTTCCTGCGCTGCTGGGTCCGCCGTGATTGCTCGGCCAGTTCGATGCGGGTCGTGTTCAGCACGGAACTGAACGTCTCGCCGTGCGTTGTTTCGACAGCACCAGCCCGCTGAACTCCTGGTCGAAGCGCACCGTACGAAAGCGGCAGAGTCCGCCGGAAACCCGAGACATCGCAACGTATTTCGTTCGAGGAGGAACATCGTCCGCTTCGGTGCCGACTACGCCCCCGGCGCGGGGTATCTGCTGCGCTACCTGATCAGCGAGGCCGCGGTCCTCCACCAACCAACCCGATCGGAGCACCCCATGCATTTCCACGACGACGCCCTGTTCCCGGAGAACCAGGAGAAGCTGGTCATCACCGTGGCCCCCTACGGCCCGGAGTGGGACATCGACGACTTCCCCGAGGACCTGCCGTTGACCATGGACGAGCACGTGGCCAAGGCGGTGGACTGCTACGACGCCGGCGCGACCGTGCTGCACATCCACGTGCGTGAACTCGACGGGAAGGGCTCCAAGCGGCTCTCCAAGTTCAACGAGCTGCTCGCCCGGCTGCGCGAGGCGGTGCCGGAGATGGTCCTGCAGGTCGGTGGGTCGATCTCGTTCGCCCCCCAGGGGGTGAGGGTGCGGACGCGAAGTGGCTCTCGGACGACGCCCGCCACATGCTCGCCGAACTGGACCCCAAACCCGACCAGGTCACCATCGCGATCAACACCAACCAGATGAACATCGTCGAGCTGATGACCGCCGACGACATCGCCGGCACCTCCTTCGGCCGCCCCGAGGTGTACGACGCCTACCGCGAGATGACCGTCCCCGCCGGGCCGGGCTGGGTCGAGGAGCACCTGCGCCGGCTGCAGGCCAACGGCATCCAGCCGCACTTCCAGCTCGCCAACATCGCCCAACTCGAGACCGTGGAACGGCTGATCCGCCGCGGCGTCTACACCGGCCCGCTCATGCTCACCTGGGTCGGCATCGGCGGCGGCTTCGACGGCCCCAACCCGTACAACATGATGGAGTTCGTCCGCCGCACCCCCGACGGCGCGGTGCTCACCCTGGAAACCCTGATGCGCAGCGTGCTGCCGGTCAACACCATGGCCATCGCGATGGGCCTGCACGCCCGCTGCGGCACCGAGGACACCCTGTGGGGCCGCAAGGGCGAGAAG
>DATDBL010000027.1:0-23652 GCA_036524855.1 Aldersonia sp.
CGGTAACTCAGACTCATCCGAGTCCGAGTCGAGCGCTCGACAGCGTGCGCAGCGATCGCACCAGTCACATCCGTCACAGTAGGCGCAAAGCCACCGAAACTGTCACAACTAAACTGAGCGTGTCCATGCAAATGCGACAACTAAACTGAGCAAGTCACAGATTGACTGAGCAGGGACAGCGGCGGCGGGCGACGGCTAGTTCCCCCGACGCCGGTATCTGTAACTCCCAGTACCGATAATCTACCTTATGACATTTCCGCAGGTAGATGGGGTCGTCTGTGTAACCGCGCCAAATCGGCGGTGAATGCTTCTGCTAATGCGTGTTGAAGGTAGCGGAAGGCTGGTTTCGCCTGCTTTCGCTGGTAGCGGCAACCAACGTAGGTGTGGGCGACAGCCAGCGCTGCGGGCAAAGATCCGGGTGCCAGCCTGCGGCCCGACGAGCTGGTCCGTGCCGGCACACAGGAACCGAGAGCCCCAGCGACCACGCGAGATCAGTTCGGCAGGTCTACCCCGGTCGAGGACCCCACGCCGCCTGCGACCAACCCATCGGCACCCTCACCGACGACCCGACCCCTTGTCGTAGCCACCCAGCGACGCTCAACACTCGGGGCGACCGAGTTCCTCGTCCACCTCAGCAGTGATCACCCCAAGCACATCCGGATCGACCGTGACCATCACCTTCAGCGGAACGAACCAATTACCGACCAACCACGCCCTCGCCACCAACACTCCCGCCCCCACACCGGCAACCCCTGCCACCGCCACGAGCGCCGACGCCTGCCACCAGCCGGTGATGCTGTCGGCGATCCGCTCCGCGCGCTCGACATCCCCGGCCTGCGCCACGGCCTGTGCGACCGCCGCGAGCGCCTGCGCCTTCCACGGGTCGGTGATGGTGTCGGCGATCCGCTCCGCGCGCTCGACATCCCCGGCCTGCGCCGCCGCCTGTGCGACCGCCGCGAGCGCAGACATCTGCTGTAACGAGTCGCTGATGCGGTGGACGGTGATGCTGCGGGCACTGCGCTCGGCGTCGGCGGTGATCCGCTCGGCCCGCTCCGCGTCCCCGGCCTGCGCGGCAGCCCGTGCGACCGCCGCGAGCGCCCGCGCCTGCAGATCTGGGTCGGTGATGATGCTGCCGGAGATTCGCTCCGCGCGCTCGACGTCCCCGGCCTGTGCCACCGCCTGCGCGACCTCCACGAGCGCCGGCGCCTGCCGAAACCGGGGCGAGATGCTGCCGGCGATCCGTTCCGCGTCGTGGGCGATCCGCCCAGCCCGCTCCGCGCTCCCGGCCCGCGCCACCGCCTGCGCGACCGCCGCGAGCGCCAGCGCCTGCTCATCGAGGTCGTTGATGCTGCGGGCGAGCGCTTCGGCGCGGGCGGGGTGGCCCAGGGTTGCCCAGACAGCGGGCAGGTCGGTGGGGACATTGCTGTTGCGCGTTACGAGGTCGTCGCGGTGGCGAGCCAAACGATAGGCGGTGAGCAGATCCGGTGTATGCTGGACACAGACGATTTCCTGGGCGACGTGGATCTCGTCGAGAGCGGCGGCGTCACCACCGGTGAGGTCGAGCATCAAATCATGCCGGGCGGAGTCCAGCGCGAGCTCCACCAACCGGTCGAGCTCGGTGTGGTGTTCGAGCATCTGCGGGTAGCCCTGCATCAGGTAGTGCGGGGTATCGTGTGGCCATCCACGCTCGGCGTAGCGGCGAGCCCAGGCGTGCAGGGCGTCTCGATAGCGGTCCAGGGTGGTGTCCCCGAGTGCGGCGACGGCCTGCTCCCGCAGGTCCTCGTGACCCAGCACCCAGCCGGGCTCATCCCCGCCGGTATCGGTGATGGGCGTGTCGTGTTTGAGGACGCGGCGAGCAGCCTCGATCACCGCCTCGACCGTGTAGCGCGGCCGATCGGTGAGGTCTGCGAGATCCTTGGCGGTGAGTCCGGCTTCGGCGGCGGTGAGCAATCCGATCAACTGCTCGTGCTGCTCGTGCTGCTCGTCGCTCGACAGCAACTGCGCCAGTTCGGTTTTCGCGCGCTCCGCGATGTCACGCGCATGCTCGGACGGATCCAGTATTCGGATCTTGGTGGTGCGCAATGGGTGGTCGAGCGGGATGGGGGTGCCGGGTCGGCTGGACACGATGACCCGCAACCCGGGCACGGGGCGCGACGGCAGCAGCCCGGTGATGCTCGGAGCACCGGGGCCGGCGGTGTCTTCGTCGAGACCGTCGACCACGAGCACGAACCGGCGGCCGTTCTGGTGTTGTTTCGCGGCGGCGGTTTTCAACAGGCGCCGGTACTGGTCCTGGCGCTCGCCAGGGGTCCATAGCAACGACATCGTCTCGTCGACGTATTCGGTCAGTTGCGGGAGCACCGCGTCGAGGAAGGCAGTGTGGTCGGCGCGTCCGGTGGTGCGACGTATGAAGAACGACACCACATGCGTGTCGGGTGGGGGGTGCAACACGAACCACGCCAACAGGGTGGTCTTGCCAGCCCACGCGTCCGCCTGCCACCACGCGTATGCCTCCTCACCAGCGCAGAACGCCGCCAACTCCGCCAACTCCACATCCCGACCTAGTGGCTTTTGGTCAAGTGCGAGTTCCTGAACGAACTCGCGGTAGGCGGAGGAGACCGTCCCCTCCACACTGCCCTTCGTGATGTGCACATCGCCGGTGACGCCGGTCACGGCCGTGTCGATTATGAGATCTCCGCTGGCGCTGACCTGGTTGAGCTCTACCCCGGTTACCGAATTACCCGGCGGCTGAGGTGCGGGCGGTACGGCGTGGTCGGTGCTCGGCAGCCAGTGCAACAGCCCACCCACCACGACGGTCACCACGCGGATCCCCGCCACCCACCACCAAATGTTCGCCCCGTCGAGGAACCCCAGCCACCCCGGCAACCTCTGAGTGGCGACATTGACCACCACCGCGGCCACGATCATCAACCCCGCAAACACACCAGCCAGCAGCACACCGACCCGCCGCCCCATCCGCTCTCACCCCCACCCGAACGTCGCCCGCCGACGCGCGGCGTGTGTGGCCGGTCGCCGCCCAGGCTGGATCCGCCAATCCAACCACTCCTCTTTCAACCTCGGAAAGCACTCCCCTCTCTCGCCCACCAGCCCCGGCCGTGAGAGGGTTCGAGGAACACCCCCGACGCTCCCGGTGTGGCAGCGTGGTTGCTCGCGCGCGTGCCGGCAAAGACCGCGCCGTGCCGTTCCCCGCCTCCTTCCGCGAAGCCCTCGCCCTGCACATCGACGCTCGCCGGAAGGCCGGCGGGCGTTCCTGTTCGAGTCCAGCTGGCGCAAGCCCTACAGCACCAGGGGCGTACGCGCGATGCTCTCCCGCTACGCCGACCAAGCCGGGCTCGACCACCACATGCCACCTCACCGGTTGCGGCACTGTTCACCTGGATGAAGACCCAAGGCATCGACGACGTGCCCTCATCCAGCCCTACAGCGGCCACACCAGCCGGCAAAGCCTCGAAATCTACAGCCGCCTCGCCCTCGCCGACGCCCAGCACGCCTACAACGAGACGATCACTCGATTCCCCGTCTACTAACCATCCAAGATCCCCCAGTTGTCACCTGGCGACACAGGATGAGGGCATTCGTTCGCACCCGAAAACCCACCGCAAACAGGTATTGACCGCCCCCGCTCCATCAGGAATGACCAGCGCAAACGCCGCTTCTGTCACAGATACATCGAGCGACCTCGCCGAATGCGACATCTAAAGTGAAAGTGAGCAAGTCACAGAAGGACTGAGCAAGGACAGCGGCGGCGCGGCGCGGCGGTCAGATGAAATACCTTCTCCCACAGCCACTTTTGTGTGCCGATAAGCGATATTGTGATATTTATGCTGGTGAGAGTGCTTTACGGGGGTCATCGGTATTTGTAATCCGACGACCTCGGGGAAACCTTGGAATGTCTGACAGAGGTAGTACACTCGGAGGCATGCAGACGGTCACCAAGCGCGAGCTCAACCAGCGCACCGCTGCGGTGCTCGACCAGGTCACCGACACGGACGACGTCGTAGTGACCGAGCGGGGGAAGCCGCGCTGGCGCGTCAGCACGGTCCGGGACGGGGACACCGCGCTGGCACGGCTGGAGCGCGAGGGACGGTACACCCCGCCGGCGTCGGAGCCCGCGCCGTGGCCCCGTCGCCCGGGCGGTCCGGTGTATGGCAAGACCGAGGCCGAGGCGCTGCTCGACGAGATGCGCGGGGACCACTGACCCGTGCCCGCGGACCTCGTCTATCTCGATCCCTCGGTGGCGCTCCGCACAATTCTGGACGTCCCCGAGCGCGAATGGCTGCAGTCCTGGATGCACGCCCCGGGGACGACCTTCGTCTCGTCCCGCCTCCTGCGCACGGAGGTGATCCGCGTCCTGCGGCGCGACGGCAGGCCGCTCGTCGACGGGACGCCGCTCCTCGATCGCGTCGGCATGCTCGAGATCACCCGGGAGACGCACACCGTCGCCGAATCCATCGAGCGGCACGTCAAGACCGTCGACGCCCTGCACCTGGCGACGGCGCTCCTGGTCGGCGAGCCTGTCACGGTGGCGACGCACGAGTCGACGATGAAAGTCGTCGCCGAGCACCTGGGACTGCTCGTAACGGATCCCGTCGAGCCTCGGGACCGGCGAGCCGGTCGTCGTCGTGCTCGATGAACGCACGCTGAGGGCGAAGAGCGCTTTCGGGGGCGACGCGCACGGTGGCCGTGCGGGCGCGGTCCGAGACCATCGGCAGCAGGGTAGGTGTCTGAGGAAGATGCAGGAGGCGTCCGGTCATCACCAGCCGCGATCGCGCCGTGGTCGACCGGCAACTCCTCCACGTTGATGCCGTGGTCCAAGGTTGACGAACGCTGACCTGAGCTGCGGGCAACACGGAACTTGCGTGCATGTCGCCAGGGCAGTCCGGCGCGCCGCCAGGCCCGCCGGAGCCTGGTCTAGGTTGGGCACTCATCGACGACTCGTCCGTAGGGTCGATCGATGGACTACGACCACTCGACAGAACAGCTGACCTCAGCCTCGGCAGTGCAGATGACGAAAGATCTCCAGAAATGCACCGAATGCGGCAGGCAGCTTCGTGAATTCGCGAAGCGAGAAGGCACCGTAACGTCGCGCAGCTTCTATGCCTCGTCCTCCGCCTCGCGCCGGTCCCCCGGTCCCGTCGGCGACTCCGCTGAGGCCGGGGCGGGTCGTCGATCTCGTCCCAGGTCAGGCCGTCCTCCTGGAGCATCTCGATCCGAGCAGCGGTCGCGCGGATGCGCCAGACGTGGCCGTCCTCGATTGCCTGATCACCCATCCTGTCGAAGAGCGCGAGGATCTCGGCTCTCTCGCTGCCTACGAGAACGGGTTCCGGGCCGGCTCGTAGGCGGATGCGGACGGCGTCGATCTCCGAGGGGAGGGCTGAGCGCTCGGGTCACGTGCGTACGGTTGCCCTCGTCCCCCGAGCGTTGCCCGCGACGTCGGTCCACGTCACCACGCCGTCGACGGCATCGGGCGAACCCATGGCCAGCAGCAGGGGGAACCGGGCTTCCTGGCCGGGAGGGATGGTGCCGAGCGGACCGTCCTCGCGGTGCACGCGGAACAGCGCGTCCTCTGGCAGGTCCTCGAACGCGATGTCGACGTCTGAAGCCGGGCCGCGGGAGGTGTTGTGCAGCACCAGAGACCAGTTCCGGTGGGTCTTCACGCGCCCCTTGCTGTCGGTCCTCGCGCTCTCGCGCACCTCGGCGCGCGGCCACACTCCCTCGGAGGGGTCCGGGCCCTCCTGCTCCTCGTTCTTCGAAGCCTCGACGGACTGCTGGAACTGCGCCGTCGCTCGGCTGAGAAAGTTGTTGAGGTGGCCGACGAGGTCTCCCCCGTGCGCGTAGTCGAAGACGAGGGCGGTCTTGCGCAGCTCCTCCACGTAGGCGTTGAGCCGCTGCCGTTCGCCCAGCGCCGGACCGTAGAGGGGCGCGCGCGGAGCCGAGTTCACCAGGACGGCCACCGACTTCCCGGCCTCGACGAGGACCTTGATCTCCTCGGCCGTGCCCGACTCGGCCTCGCCCGTCGGCGTCCCAAGGCGGTCGTAGAAGAGCGCGACGGCGAGATCGGCCTCCTCGACGATCTGGTGGTTGAGGACGGCCTGCGGCCGTTCGCCGAACTCGGCGACGGCGTGCTCGGTCCAGAAGACAGGCAGCACGGTGAGCCCGACGACGCGGCCGAGGTTGAGATTCCACTGGCTGATCGTCCTGCGGATGACGGCCATGTCCTCGATGGGCACGTCCCCGGGTGCCGAGATGAGCAGGTGGAGCGCGAGAGTGGGATAGGCCATCGGTCGGGATCCTCTTCGTTGTCAATGGTGAGTGGCCCAGAGAGGGCGATACCTCTCGGCCACCGTCCGGTCTGGAGCGCGGTCGTCACTCGTCGCCCACCAGGCGCAGCACCGGCCGCTGGTCGGCCTCTCCGAGCAGGTCGCGGACCTGCCGGGGGCTGATCCTCAGTGCCTCGGCCAGAGCGGGAACGCCGGCGCCGTGGTCGCCGGCTAGTTCGGCGGCCTTGTTCAGCAGAGTCGGCACCTCCCCCGGGTACGCGCTCGACGAGTCGGCGGACGGGTCGTTGACCACGGCGAGGCGCTGGTACGCCCGGCGCGCGGACGACTCGGTGGTGCGCCCGCGCTCGACCATCCTGAGGACCAGCGAGTGCGGCGAGACGCCCCACGTCCTGCCGAGCCGGTCCAAGGCGGTCAGGTCGAGACGCTGCGGCAGGGCCGCGTCCATCGACGCGGCAGGTGTGAGGAACGCGGCGGCGAACTGGTCGGCCTCCTTCTCGATGGCCGCGCTGTACTCGCCGGAGTCGGCGTGCAGCAGCAGGTGCCCGATCTCGTGCGCGATCGAGAACCGGTGCTTGAACACGTTCTCGGTCCGACGCGGCGTCGTGATGATGATGGGGCGGTCCACGATGACGACCGAGAAGGCGTCGACGGCGTCGATCTCGCCGCGCGGGCGCACCGCCACGACAATGCCGCGGGACTCGGCCGTGGCAACTAGGTGCTTGACCGGGCCGTCGGGCAGGCCCCAGTGCCTGCGCAGGAGCGCGGCAGCATCCGAGGGCGCGGTGCCGTGCTGGACCGCGGGGAGGTCCGCCTCGGGGAGCCTGACGTGCCGCTCGAGCGCGAACGTCAGCTCCCACACCAGCGTCGCCGTGGCCAGCGCCTTCTGGCGGTCGCTCACGCGCGCCGAGCGCAGGCTCCTGAAGTGGGCGTTCACGGTGTCGATGCGAGCCAAGGGACGTCCGACGCCAAAGAAGCCCGGGCGGACCTCCAAGACCTTCGCCAGGCGGTCGAGCACGTCGGGACGGGGCGCATTGACCCCGGCCTCGTACTGGCCGATCGCGGCAGCCGAGACTCCCACCTCGGCGGCGAGGTCCGTCTTGCTCATCGAGAGGCGGACACGAGCCTGGGTCAGCCGCGCCGGCTCGAAGCGGCCGTGCGTCCGCGCGGAGCCGGGTAGGTCGAACAGGCTCGGGGTGTCGTCACGCATCCGGATCCGTGCCCTCCTGCTCATGCAGTTCGACGGAGGGGGCGACCGGGATGCCGCTGTCGAACGACTCGACGTGCGACGCCGCGTCGTCGACGTTGAGCTCGGGCTCCCAGATGCTCTCCTGCCCGTGCAGCTTGACCTTTCCGGCGTCGCCGAGGACGGCGATCGCCCACTCGATCGACTGGAGCTGACGCGGCGACGAATGGACCATAACGAGCACCACAGGCATCGTGTCGCCGACGGCCCTCACCAGGCGCTCGACCTTGGCCTCCTCCGACGCCTCGTCGTCCGGCTCGGGCTCGCCACCGAAGTCGGGCTCGAACAGCATCGGGTCGGGAAACTGAGCGGAGAAGCCGTTCTTCCTCGTCGGGCTCGACGCGAACTCGCTCACCGCGTCCGGATTGCCCGGCACCCGCCAGACGTACAGCAGGCTGTCGTTGACGACGGGGAGTTCATAGCCCGCCGGGGCCAGCTTGTGCGACTGGAAGCCGCGGTCGGCCAGCGCTTCCTGGGCGTCGTCCAGCAGATCGCGCCACTGGCTGCCGAACCCCATCGCGTACCGCGACCCGGACGCCTGGTGCGCCTCCGCCGCGCGGTCGTGCCTGGATCGCACGACCTCGACGAGCAGGTCGCGGACGCCGGGAGCGTGGGAGCCGAGAGCGTCGGCGGGCGAGTGTGAAACCATCGTGGACCTCCTGAATCCGCGTCCGGAGCCGCGGATTCGGCCAGGATCGACACTTCAGTATGACACACGATTCGCGCACGTGCGCTTCAGTCGTGCGCTACTGCGTGTCACTGCTGTGATCGCGGGGGCTCTGCGGCCGGACCAGCCCCTGCCAGAACGCGGACTCGCGGGCGTGCTGGTCCACGAGCTGCGGCAGGAGCGGGTCGGCGACGCTGCTGCGGGCCACCATGTCGTCGAGCGAGGCGATGACGTCGACCACGGACCGGTGCTCGAACTGCCCGGCAAGCCTCTTGGCCTTCTTCCGCACGTTGTTCGGGGTGGGCCCGGCGTCGATGACGGAGTGGTGCCACAGGCGGCTGTGGTGCGCGCAGCGGTTTCGGAGGTAGACGAGCGCCTTCACGCGATAGGCGAAGCCGGCCTTGGCGATCCCGATGCTGGTCGCGACGGCATCGGACAGTTCACCGCCCGCGCCGCGCTCGATGGCCTTCGACAGCGTGCCGAACGACCACGCCTCGACGGCGGACCACACGGGCAGCTTGCTGTAATCGGCGCGGTCGCCGCAGGTGTCCCGATAGCGCAGAATGTGGCGATCCTTGCTCCGGTCGATGTCGCGTAGGCACGAATCGACGGTCCGTTCGCGGTCGCCGATGTCCGTGTAGAAGTCCTCCTCGAGGAACCGACCGTACGGGCCGTGCTCGTCGGCGATCACCCGCGCGACGTGCGAGCGGAGCAGGATCTCGACCCGTGCCAGCGGCTGGACGAGCGCGGCGCGCAGCGCCTCGTCCGCCTCGTAGACCGCCCGGATCTCGTCGAACGTGGTCCCCGGCCGGAAGTCGTCGCCGCCGAGATGCGGAGCCTGCTGGAAGTACCGCGCATAACCCGAAAACCGATAGTAGTTCGTCGCCGCGAGGAACTTGGCGCATGCGGCCTCATCGCTGACGGCGAGCCCGCGGCCCACCATGAGGGCGACCTGCTCGTCCCAGGACAGGCTCGCCTTCACGGACTACCCCAGAAAGAAAGAGGCCCCTCCCATTTGAGCATCGTGGAGAGGCTTGGGAGGGGGTCGATTGCCTCCAGTCTAGCCGATAGATCTCGGTGAGTCTGCATCCCGCAGCAGCTCGTCGTGATCGTGCCGTCGCGGCACGATCCATCTCAGATGCCTTGGTCCAAAATTGACGGCACTGATCGACAACCTCCACTATCGGCGAGATCACCAGTCTCGACACCGTTTGCGCTGGAATCTGAGGCGAAACCGGATCAAATGTCCGGTCATCACCAGCCCCGCTCGGCGAGCCGGTGGTCGACCGGCAGTTCCTCCACGTTGATCCCGACCATCGCCTCGCCGAGGCCGCGCGACACCTTCGCCAGCACGTCGGGGTCGTCGTGGAAGGTGGTCGCCTTGACGATCGCGGCGGCCCGCTCGGCCGGGTTGCCCGACTTGAAGATGCCGGAACCGACGAACACGCCCTCGGCGCCGAGTTGCATCATCATCGCCGCATCCGCCGGGGTCGCGATGCCGCCCGCAGTGAACAGCGTCACCGGCAGCTTCCCGGCCTCGGCGACCTCCTTGACCAGGTCGTACGGGGCCTGCAACTCCTTGGCGGCGACGTAGAGTTCGTCTTCCGGCAGCGACGTGAGCCGACGGATCTCGTCGCGGATCTTGCGCATGTGCGTGGTCGCGTTCGACACGTCGCCGGTGCCGGCCTCGCCCTTGGAGCGGATCATCGCCGCGCCCTCGGTGAGGCGACGCAGCGCCTCGCCCAGGTTGGTCGCACCGCACACAAACGGGACCGTGAACGCCCACTTGTCGATGTGGTTGCTGTAGTCGGCAGGGGTCAGCACCTCTGACTCGTCGATGTAGTCGACGCCGAGCGACTGCAGAATCTGCGCCTCGACGAAGTGGCCGATCCGCGCCTTCGCCATGACCGGGATGGAGACCGCGGCGATGATCGCATCGATCATGTCGGGGTCGCTCATCCGCGACACGCCACCCTGGGCGCGGATGTCGGCGGGAACGCGCTCGAGCGCCATCACCGCTACCGCGCCGGCGTCCTCGGCGATCTTCGCCTGCTCGGGCGTGACCACGTCCATGATCACGCCGCCCTTGAGCATCTCGGCCATGCCGCGCTTGACGCGCGCGGTGCCGGTCGTCGGTGTGGGTTCGGCGGGGGTGCTCACGGAAATCCCTGCTTTCGGTTGGGCTGACGGGCGCGCCGGAGTGTGTGCGCGGCGGATTACACACCGATTCTAGGACGTCTGCAAACGTGGCCTTCATAGCCAGTCGACACACGCTGGACCTCACCGGATCGAACGCACCTCGGGTTGCGAGGCGGCGTCGGCGACGACCCTGGCCTCCTCCAGCATGTCGGCCAGGCCGTTCGGATAGACGGTCTCGCCGCGGGCGTCGAACCCGCGGATGTCGTCGGGGGTGCACCAGCGCAGGCCGAGGATCGCGCGCTGCTCGAGTTCGGTATGGCCACGGTTGTGTGGTTCGAACGCGGGCATCTCGACGGCGAAGAACAGCTCCTCCGAGCGCATCAGTTCGCCGTTGAACGAGAACACAGCGACCCGGCGCCACATCGGCCCGCGCAGATCCCCGGGTCCGACGACGGCACCGGTCTCCTCCCGGATCTCACGCACCGCGGCGGCGCGCAGGTTCTCCCCCGCTTCGACAGCGCCGCCGACGGTGAACCAGAACGTGACGTCCGGGACGAGGGGGTCGCGCCCGCACACCAGCAGTACCCGCCCGTCCGGGTCGAGCAGCACCACGCGCGCCGACGTGCGGGTCGAATCCAGTTCCAGGCCGGTGGTGGCCGACGATGCCGCCCGTTCCGCGATCTCGAAGTACGCCGGCATCGGCGCGAGACCGCCGAGGTGCAGCAACCGCACCAGCCGCCTTCCCCGCAGGGCGCGGGTGTCGCGGACCGAGTCGTTGTGGAAGCGGCGCGCGATCAGCACGCGCGCCTCCGCGTCGGCGAGTTCCGCGACCAGTTGCGGGCGCAGCATCTCGATGTCGACCTCCGACAACGCCCCCGACAGTTCGTTCTCGACGCGTTCGCGGTCCGCGCGATCGGCCCGCTCGGCACGGTCGGCGAGCGCGCTCAGGCGGCGGCCGGGTTCAGGGTCGGGCACGGCGGACCCGACCGCCCGCGCGACCACCGCGCGCCGGGCCAACGCGGCGTCGAGCGACTGCCACGACAGGTCCGAGCGCACATGCAGGCGGTCGAGCCGGTTCGCGGTCGAGTACGCCCACAACCCCGCGGCGAGCACGAGCACCGCGATGAGGCCGACGACGAAGATCGTCAACGCCGACAGGGTCATCAGCTCACCGCCCGGACCTTGCCGTCTCCTACGGTCACCGTCTCGTACACGCGGAGGATCTGGTCGGCCACCACCGGCCAGTCGTAGTCGCCGACCACCTTCGCCGCGACGTCGGTCAGTGCGGTGCGGCGGTGGTCGTCGGTGAGGATGCTGTCGATCGCGTCGGCGAGGCGCGTCGAGTCACCGACGGGGACCAGCACTCCGGCGGTGCCGTCGCGCAGCACACGGCGGAACGCGTCGAGGTCGCTGGAGACCACGGCGGTGCCGGCGGCCATCGCCTCGACGAGGACGATGCCGAAGCTCTCCCCGCCGGTGTTGGGGGCGCAGTACACGTCGGCGCTGCGCATCGCGGAGGCCTTCTGCTCGTCGCTGACCTGGCCGAGGAACCGCAGGTGTTCGCCCAGCCGACCTGCCTCGCGGCGCAACCGGTCCTCGTCACCGCGACCGACGACGAGAATCTCGAGGTCCCGGTGACGCTCGACGAGACTCGGCAACGCGCCCATCAGCACGGCCATGCCCTTGCGCGGCTCGTCGTAGCGGCCGAGAAACAGCACGGTCCTGCCCTCGCGCGGGTAGCCCGGTAGCAGCGGCGCGGACCGGAACGCGGCAACCCGCACGCCGTTGGGGATCTCCACCGCGTCCGAGCCGAGCGCCTCCACCTGCCAGCGTCGCGCCAGTTCGGACACCGCGATCCGGCCGCTGATCTTCTCGTGATAAGGGCGCAGCACGCCCTGGAAGGTGCTGAGCACGAACGACCTCGTCGTGGACGTATGAAACGTCGCGATGATCGGGCCCTCGGCGATCTTCAGCGCGAGCATCGACAGGCTCGGCGCGTTGGGCTCGTGGATGTGCAGCACGTCGAAGTCGTTGTCGGCGATCCAGCGCCGGATCCGCGAGTACGCGGTGGGCCCGAACGACAGCCGCGCGACGGACCCGTTGTATGGGATGGCGACCGCGCGCCCGGCCGAGACGACGAACTCGGGCAGCTCGGTGTCGTCGTCGGCGGGTGCGAGCACGCTGACCCGGTGGCCGCGCTCGATCAGCACCTCGGCGAGTTCGGCGACGTGGGCCTGCACCCCGCCCGGGACGTCGAACGAGTACGGGCAGACCATGCCGATCTTCAAGGTTGGTCCCTCTGCTCGATCCGGGCGCGGCGCTCGGGTGAGAGGTCGGCGAGCCACAGCGGTTGCAGCATGTGCCAATCGGCGGGGCGGGCGGCGATGTTCTTCGCGAAGCGGTCGGCGAGTTGCTGGGTGGCGTCGGCGACCCCACCGCTGACGTCGATCTCCGGATGCACCGAGCACCCCCAACCCCGTTCGGTGAACCAGCAGTGCGCGGGCAGCAAGGCCGCGCCGGTCTCGATGGCCAGTTTTGCCGACCCGGGCGGCATGAGGGTGGTTTCGCCGAAGAACTCGACGGAGACGCCACTGCGGGCGAGGTCGCGCTCGCCGAGCAACGCGACGACGCCGTTGTCGCGCAGGCGCTGCGCCAGTTGCGGCATCGGCGACGGGTCGGCGCGGCTGATCGGGAAGATCTCGAACCCGAGCGACTCCCGGTATGCGAGGAAGCGGCGGTACAGCGAGTCGGGCTTCAGCCGTTCGGCGACGGTCGCGAACCGCCCCGTCGTCTGCGCGAGCCATACCCCGGCGACGTCCCAGTTGCCGCTGTGCGGCAGCGCGAGCACCGCCCCGCGGCCCTCCTCGAGCGCGGCGAAAATACTCTCGCGCCCCTCGACCGCCTCGTGCATAATCTTCGCGATGGCCGGGAGGTCCATCGACGGCAGCCGGAACGCCTCCCGCCAGTAGCGCGCGTAGGAGCGGACCGACGCCGCGATCAACTCGTCGGGCACCGCGGGCGGGTCGACGCCGAGGACGCGGGCGAGATTGCGGCGCAACTGCTCCGGGCCGCCACGCCGGGCGAACAGGCCCGCGCCGCCGTCGAACAGGGTCCGCGCGACCGGTTCCGGCAGGGCCCGGACCAGCCGCCAGCCGCTGGCGTAACCGAGGTCGGAGAGGCGTTCGGCGACGGTCATGACGACGGCTTCCCGCTTCCGGTCGTGTTGCCGGTGGCGGTGTCTCCGTTGGTGCTGTCAGCGTTGGTGCTGTCAGCGGTGGGCGTGATCACATCCCGCGATCCCGGCGAGCGACGCACCGCGAGGACGCGCTGCAGCACGGTGATCGCGCTCGCCACCGCAAGCACCCACATCGCGACGTAGATCGCCCACTCCAGCCAGCCGATACCCCAATAGCCGGCGAGCCCGGTGAGCCCGGCACCGACGAGCACGATGACCAGGCGGTCGGGGCGCTCGATGAGGCCGCCGTCGGCGCTGAGCCCGCTCGCCTCGGCGCGCGCCTTGGCATATGAGATGACCTGCGAGGTGACCAGGCAGATCAACGTCGCGGCCAGCAGGTTCCTGCTGTTCTCGTGGTAGACCGCCCACCACGCGAGTCCGGCAAAGATCGCCCCGTCGGCCAGGCGGTCGCAGGTGGCGTCGAGCACCGCGCCGTACTTGGTGCCGCCTCCGCGGGCGCGGGCCATGGCGCCGTCGAGCATGTCGAACATGACGAACAGCCACAGCACGATCGCGCCCCAGAACAGGTGTCCGGACGGGAACAGCGTGATCGCGGCCGTGATCGACGCGACCGTGCCGGCGATGGTCATCGCATCCGGCGTGAGGCCGATCCCGACGAGTGCCTTGCCCACCGGCGCGGTGTACCGAGAGACCTTCGCACGCCCGAAGATGCTCAGCACTCCGGTCGCCCCCCGTCGCGTTCGGCTCGGCCACTCCCCGGCATGCTCAGACCTCTTTCCAGGCCGAGGCCATCAGCTCGCGCGTGTCACGCAGCAGTTGCGGCATCACCTTGGTGCCGGCAACGACGGTGATGAAGTTCGCGTCCCCACCCCAGCGCGGCACGATGTGCTGGTGCAGGTGCTCGGCGAGCGAGCCACCCGCGACCGTACCGAGATTGAGCCCAACGTTGAACCCGGGCGGGCTGGAGATGGCCTTTATCACACGGATGGTCTTCTGCGTGAAGGCCATCAACTCGGCGCTTTCGTCGAGCGTCAGGTCCTCGAGGTTGGCGACCTTCCGGTACGGCACGATCATCGTGTGGCCCGGGTTGTACGGGTAGAGGTTGAGCACGGCGTACACGAATTCGCCGCGGGCGACGACCAGCCCCTCCTCGTCGGACATCGTCGGGATGTCGATGAACGGCTCGCCGGTCTTGCCCGCCGCGCCCGCCTCCTTCGAGCCCGGCTCCGCGGTGATGTAGGACATCCGGTGCGGCGTCCACAGCCGCTGCAGCCGATCCGGTATGCCGATGCCCGTGTCGACGATCTGCCCGGCCTCGCCGTACGCGTCCGCTGTCACGATCGCCGCACCAGATCCGCACTCGGCGACGTGTTGACGCGACGCCCGATCCACTCGGTGATCATCGCGGCCGCGTCGCTGACCGGGACACCGTTGAGCTGGGTGCCGTCGCGGAAGCGGAAACTCACCGCGCCCGCCTCCACGTCACGCTCCCCCGCGAGCAGCATGAACGGCACCTTCAACGTGGTGTGGGTGCGGATCTTTTTCTGCATCCGGTCGTCGGTGACGTCGACCTCGGCCCGCACGCCGGCGCCGCGCAACTGGGCGACGACCTCGTGGAGATGCGCCACGTGCGGCTCGGCGACCGGGATGCCGACGACCTGGACCGGCGACAGCCAGGCCGGAAACGCGCCGGCGTAGTGCTCGGTAAGCACGCCGAAGAAGCGTTCGATCGACCCGAACAGGGCGCGGTGGATCATCAGCGGACGCTTCTTGGTGCCGTCGCTGGCGGTGTATTCGAGTTCGAACAAATCGGGTTCGAAGAAGTCGAGCTGGATCGTCGACATCTGCCAGTTCCGGCCGAGTGCGTCGTTGACCTGCACCGAGATCTTGGGACCGTAGAACGCGGCCCCGCCGGGATCGGGCCGCAGCTCGAGCCCGGACGCCTCGCCGACCTCGCCGAGGATGGCCGTCGCCTCCTCCCACAGGTCGTCGGTGCCGACGTACTTGTCGGGGTCCTTCGTCGACAGCTCGAGGTAGAAGTCCTCGAGCCCGTAGTCCTTGAGCAGGTCGAGCACGAACTGCAGGGTGCTGGTCAGTTCCTCGCGCACCTGCTCCTGGGTGCAGTAGATGTGCGCGTCGTCCTGGGTGAACCCACGTGCGCGGGTGAGACCGTGCACGACGCCGGACTTCTCGTAGCGGTACACCGACCCGAACTCGAACATCCGCAACGGCAGTTCCCGATACGACCGGCCCCGCGACCGGAAGATCAGGTTGTGCATGGGACAGTTCATCGGCTTGACGTAGTAGTCCTGTCCCGGCTTGCGCAGAGTGCCGTCCTCGTCGAACTCGGCGTCGAGGTGCATCGGGGGGAACATGCCCTCCGCGTACCACTCGAGGTGCTTCGACACCTCGAACAGGTGCCCCTTGCTCAGGTGCGGGGTGTTGACGAACGAGTAGCCGGCCTCGACGTGGCGCGCCCGCGAATAGTCCTCGAGTTCCTTGCGGATGATGCCGCCCTTGGGGTGGAAGACCGGCAGACCGGAACCGAGTTCGTCGGGGAAGCTGAACAGGTCGAGTTCGGCACCGAGCTTGCGATGGTCGCGGCGTTCGGCCTCCTCGAGCAGCGTCATGTGCGTCTCGAGCGCCTCGTTCGACTCCCAGGCGGTGCCGTAGATGCGCTGCAGATCCTCGCGGTTCTGGTCACCCCGCCAGTACGCGGCGGAACTGCGGGTGAGCTTGAACGCGGGGATGTGCTTGGTGGTCGGAATGTGCGGACCGCGGCACAGATCGCCCCATACGCGTTCGCCCGAGCGGGGGTCGAGGTTGTCGTAGATCGTCAGTTCACCACCGCCGACCTCCATCACCTCGGGGTCGTCGACCCCCGACTTGTCGTCAATGAGTTCGAGCTTGAACGGCTCGCCGCCCAGTTCAGACTTCGCCTCGTCGTACTCCACCACACGGCGGGAGAAGCGCTGCGCGCCTTTGACGATCTGCTTCATCCGCTTCTCGAGCTTGGCCAGGTCCTCCGGGGTGAACGGCCGGTCGACGCGGAAGTCGTAGTAGAAGCCGTCACGAATCGGCGGGCCGATGCCCAGCTTCGCCTCGGGAAACTCCTGCTGGACGGCCTGCGCCAGCACGTGCGCGGCGGAGTGCCGGACGACGCTGCGTCCGTCCTCGGTGTCGGCGGCGACCGCCTCAACCTCGACGTCGGTGTCCGGGGTCCAGGCGAGGTCGCGCAGCCGGCCGTCGGCGTCACGGACGACCACGATCGCGTCGGGCCCCTTCCCGGGCAGGCCTGCCTCGCGCACCGCGGCGCCCGCCGTCGTCCCGACCGGCACCCGAACGTGGGCGGCGGGGGCGAGAGAGGGTGGTGTGGTCACGGTGACGGGCTCCTGACGGTCGGATCGTGCGGCGTTGCGGATCGGACCTCATGTTATCGGCCGGTACCGACCTGGTTGGCGCTGGTGCGCGCGAGGGTCGCTCAGCCCGCCGCCATCCGGGCGAGCAGGACCGCGCGCTCGTCGGGGTCACGCTTGGGGCAGCTGACGCACATACCGGCACGTGGCGAACGGTAGATCAGGCAGCACGAGGCCCGGCGAACGAAGCGGCGGCCGGCGACGTCGACGTAGCGCGGCGCGGGGATCGCGAGGCGGGCGGCGAGGTCGGTCGCGGCGGATTCGGTGCGTGCGCGACTGGCGATGGTGTCGGTGGTGATCGCGGCGAGCGAGGCGCGACCTGCGCCGCTGACCTCGGCGAGCGTGTCGACAATGGCTGCGACGGCTCGGGCCAGGTGGTCGATCGCCTCGTCGGGTTTCGTGTTCGCGTGGTGGTGTACCGCAGCGACGCCGCCATCGGAGCGCAGGGTGAGGGTGATCGATTCCAGGGCGGGGTCGGGGGTGGTGTCTAGGTCGAGCGCAGCGACGACGTCGGCCAGCATCGTGTCCGCGGCCATGTACCACCAGAGGGTGCCGGCGACGCGGCGGTCGGTTACCTCCCATGCTCTGCCGAGGTCGTCGACCCGGTCGGCGAGCCATTCGGGCCGGATCAGCGCCGTTCCCGCGTGTTCGCTCACCCCGTCAGAAGATCGGGCTGGACAGCCAGGGTTGCTCGATACCGACCCATCCGCCGACGAGCCCGAACGTGCCCAGCACCCACAGCGTGCCGACTACGACGACGGCCGTGAGCGCGATCCCGGCGGACTTCACGACCCACCCCTGCGCGGTGAACCACTCCATGAAGCGGTCGTAGCGGTGCTTCACCCAGTGCAGCACGCGCTGGGCCCATTCGAACTCCGAGGCGAGGATGCCGAGTCCGGCGAAGACGATCAGCCAACCCGGCCCCGGGTAGGGGATCGCGAAGATGCCGAGGACCAGGACCACGGTGCCGACCACGCCGACGGTGATGCGGTAGGTGAGGTTGAGCGAGCGGCGCTCGGCGATCCTCGCGCGCCGCCGCCCCCAGTGGCCAAGGCCGTCGGTGTCACCCGACGAATCGTTGCGATCGCCGGTCGGCTGTTCCGATCGAAGCGTGTCACCGCTCACGGGGCCTCCCATCCAGTGTGATCCAGGGTACCGATCGCTCAGCCCGCCTGGTCGTACGCGGATGAACGCGCGCGAGGCCGACCTCCTCGCCGTGCGTGTCGAGGTCCCGCACGGCGGTCGTCCCCTGAGGCGACCGCATCACCCGCCGTCAGGGGACCCCTCGCTAGCGTCATCGCGGGAGTGAGGGGTCCCCACATGAGCGAAATCGACCGTCAGGGGACCCCTCGGTAGCGCAGACGCCCGGGGAGGGCGTCAGCCGCCGACGCGGACCGGCTCCTCCGACGGTGGCGCGGGCGTGCGAGGGCCGAGTTTCTCGCCCTCGACGTCGATGTTCGGCAGGATCCGGTCCAGCCAGCGCGGCAGCCACCAGGCGCGGTCGCCGATCAGCGCCAGCACCGACGGGACCACGACCATCCGCACGACGAACGCGTCGAAGAACACGCCGGCGGCGAGCGCGAAGCCCATCGACTTCACCACCACGTCGGGTTCCAGCATGAACGCGCTGAACACCGAGATCATGATGATCGCCGCGGAGGTCACGACGCGCGCGCTGTGTTGATAGCCGCCGACCATCGCATCCCTGGCGCTCTTGCCGTGCACGTACTCCTCGCGCATCCGGGTCACCAGGAACACCTGGTAGTCCATGGCGAGGCCGAACACCAGCCCGATCAGCATGATCGGCAGGAAGCTCACGATCGGGTGCGGGTCCTCGACCAACCCGAGCGCGCCGTTCTGGAAGATCAGCACGGTCGCGCCGAACGTGGCGGCCATCGACAGCAGGAAGCCGAGCGCGCCGATAAGCGGCACGAGGATCGACCGGAACACCAGGATCAGCAGCAGGAACGCCGCCCCGGCCACGATCGCCATGTACGGCACGATCGAGCCGAGCAACTTGTCGTCGACGTCGGCGTAGATCGCGGTGGTGCCTGTGACGCCGTACTGCATGCCGAACTGTTCCTGCAGTCCCGCTTCCTCGGCTCGCACGTCCTTCACCAGATCCTTGGTGGCCTGGTTGTTGGGCCCGGAATCGGGAACTGCCTGGAACAGCGCGCCCGCCCCGTCCTCGCTGCGGGTGGGTGCGACGACGTAATCCATCTCGTCGAACGACTCGAGTTTGCCGCGCAGCGCGTCGAGTGCGGCGTCGCGCTGGTCGGGGGGCACGGCACTCAGATCGACGGCGACCTGCAGGATCCCGTTGCTGCCCTCGCCGAAGCCCTCGGTGCGCAGTTCGTAGGCCTGCCGGATGCTGGAATCTTCCGGGAAGCTGTCGTCGCCGGGTAGACCGAGATTCAGCCCCACCGCGGGTGCGGCGAGCAGTCCGAGGAAGACCACGGCGATCGCGAGGGTCAGCGCCGGTGCCTTGGCGATGAACGTCGCGAACCGCCGCCCGAAGGTGGGGTTGCGGTCGTCCTCCGGGTCCTGCTTCGCCACGAAGGGCACCTTCGGCTTGAACAGGAACCGACCGAACGCACCGAGCAGCGCCGGCATGAGGGTGAGCGCAACGATCACGGCGAACCCCGCAGCGATCGCACCACCGAGACCCATGAACGTCAGGAACTCGACTCCGACGATGCTCAGCCCGGTGAGCGCGATGACGACCGTCGCGCCGGCGAAGACGACCGCGGATCCGGCCGTCCCGACGGCGCGACCGGCGGCCTCCTCGGGTGTCGCACAGACGCGTAGTTCGTGCTTGTAGCGGGAGACGATGAACAACGCGTAGTCGATCGAGAGGGCGATGCCGATCATCGACGCGAGGAAGGTCGTGAAGCTGGGAATGGTCGTCACGGCCGTGCCGACCATGATCAGCATGGTGGCCGCGGACAGGCCGACGATCGCGGTGATGATCGGGACGAACGCGGCGAGCACCGCGCCGAACGCGATGATCATGACGATCAGGGCGACACCCATGCCGATCAGCTCGGCGGAACCACCGGGCACGACCTCCTCCATCGCGATGCTGCCGGTCAGTTGGACGTCGAGTCCGGCCGCTCGCGCGGCGTCGGCGACCTGCTGGGCGGCCTCGCGGTCGGCCGGGGTGATGTCCTGCCAGGTCGGGATGGAGAACGGGACGTCGAGCAGTGCGACGGTGTCCGGATTGGTTTCGTTGAGGACGTTGAGCGGAGCGGCGGTGCACGAGTCAGCGAACTCCGGCGATGCGTGGTCACCGGTCAGGCAGCCCATCTCCTCGGCGGCGGCGAGGGGGCTCTCCAGCGGCTCCTCGTGGTCGACGATGCCGAGCGCATTCAGTTGCGCGACGAGTGCGTCGATCGCCGCCCGGTACTGCGGGTCGGTGAGCTTCGCGCCCGGTGGGGCGCCGATCACATACACGCCCGTCACCGCGTCGAAGTCGAACGCCGCCGACATGCCTGGGAAGTGTTGGTCCATGATCGCGGTCGCCCGCTCCGACGGCAGGTTCGGCATCGAGAAATCGTCCTGCATCGGCTTGGACACCGACGTCGCCAGCGCGCCGAGACACACCAGCAGCGCGAGCCATACCGGCAACACGATCCACTTGCGACGGAAACCGAACTTGCCCAGGCGATACAGGTAGACGGACACGAGTCCCCCTTGGGATCGGGACGGTCGACGCGACGCCCGCGCCGGGTTCGATCATTCTCGCGTCGGGCGGCGAACACCATCCGGGAGAACCCCGATGTCGACCCTGACCGGGTGAGCCCGCGCGCGGTTGTGATGTTGTGGTCGGGACACGGTGGGGCTCGTTTGCGGGCGGCACCGGCTCCGGGAGCCGCTACCGGCCGAGGCGCGCTACGACGCCGGCGTGCGCACCACCATGGGCACGCCCGGAAACGCGGCCGCCATCTCGGCGCGGGACTTGCGCAGGGCGGCGGTGCCGTAGCCGTGCTTGCGGTGCTGCGGGTGGATCCAGACGCGGACCTCGACCTCGTGGCCGATTAGTTCGCCGAAGACAATGCCGATCTTCTCCTCCCCCTCGACGGCGACGAGCCAGACGGCCTCCTCGAGATCCATGCGGGTGCTCGCCGACGCGATCTCGTCGCGAATCGCCGACGCGGGCGCCCCCGTCCCGTCACCGGAGACACCGAGTTCGTCGGTGCGGGCGGAGAAGATGTCGGCGTCAGCGTCGGGCAGGAACGTGCGCAGGGTGATCGAGTCGCCGCTGCTCGCCGGGCGCTCGGCGAGGGTGAACGTCAACTCCTTGGACACGTCGTCGAGTTCGGCCTGGTTCTTGCGTCGCTCCGTCTTGGTGAGCTGACCGAACGACATCTGCAGGATCGCCTCGGCGCCGAGTTCCGACTTGTCCAGCAGCGACGTGATCGCCGCGATCGCCTCCGGCCGGTCCTCCGCCTCGACGATCGCGTCGAGCACCTCGTGGCGACGGTCGAGGGCAGTCACGAGGGCGTCGGCGATATCGCGGCGGGTGGCGGCGCGATCCAGGTCGGTCATGCGGGCAATCCTAGACAGACGCAGGGACGATCGCCGACCGAGCCGCGCTAGGCTCGGCACGGTTGGAGGCAGTCGTGCTCACTCACCTTCCGTTCGACCTCGCGGTCCTCGGCGCGGCGGCGAAGTTCGTCCACGTCGCTGTCGTCGGCGGGCTGCTCGTCGTCGCCTACCGCTGGTCGCGACGAGGCCCGCGACACCGCCCAGACGGCGACGATCACCAGCCCACATCCGGCGAACTGGGCCACCGCTAACCGCTCCCCGACGAGGAGGATCGACAGCATCACCGCCAGCACCGGCTGCATCAGCAGCAGCGTCGCACCAACCTCCGACGCGAGCCGCGGCAATGCGTACCCGATCAGCAGCCACCCCACCACCTGGCCGGTGACCGCGAGCAGCGCGAGCCAGCCGAACGCCGGCCACCCCGGGGTCGGATCGACCGGACCCCACAGGGCACCGACCGCCGTCCCGACGACACCCGCCGCGGCGGTGCCGAGGAACACCTGCGTCCCGGCGCGCTGCGGCGTACCTGCACGACCCGCGACGAAGATATAGACGCCGTAGGCGACGCCCGCGGCGAGCGCGAACGCCACGCCGAGCGCCAGGTGCACGGCTTCGCCGTCCCCGCCGAGCGCGCCGCCGGCGAGGGCGACTCCCGCGAACAGGAACGGCAGCGCTACGACGAACCGCAGCGGGATCCGGGCGCGGAACACCAGCCACGCCAGCAGGGGCACGACGACGACCTGGAAGTTGGCGACGACCGTCGCGATCCCCGCGCCGATCATCTCGATGGACCGCGCCCACATGGCGAAGTCCGCACCGAGCACCGCCCCGCCGAACAGGTGGGCAGCCACCGCCCGCCGCGACATCCGGCCGTGCCGGCGGAATTCACGCCAAGCCAGCAGCGCGAGGATCGGCAGCGCGAGCCCGCACCGGAACATGGTCGTGGTCGCCGCCGACTCGCCCGCGACCTTGATCAGGATCCCCGTGACCGACGTCACCGCGGCGCCCGCCAATAGGACCACACGGGGGTCCGAAATCCGCTCGGCCGCGGACGGTCCGAGGGCGAGGGCGGGGGCGGTCCGCAGGTCGAGGGTCACGCCTAGAATTGTGCGGACCGCTAACATTCAGAACAAGTTATTTGTTTTTTGCCTGACTCGGTAGCATTCGTTAGGTGTTGAACACCGAGCGGCTGCGGGCGCTGATCGCCGTCGCCGAGCACGGCTCGATCGCCGCGGCGGCTCAGTCCCTGCACGTCACGGCGTCGGGCGTCTCACAGCAGTTGAGCAAGCTCGAACGCGAGATCGGCGTCACACTGCTCGTTCCGGCCGGCCGCGGCGTCGCCCTCACCGACGCCGGACGTCTGCTCGCCCAGCGCGGCGAGCGCATCCTGTCGGAACTGGCCGAGGTCGAGGCGGAGGTGGTGTCGCTCGACCGGGACGTCGTCGGCGAACTGCGGATCGGATCGTTTACCTCTCCCGGCCGCGTAGTGATCCCACCGACGATCGCGTCGTTGCGCGAGCGCTACCCCCGGCTCGAGGTCAGCTTCGTCGTCGGCGAGACGGACGACCTGCTACCGGCGG
Source organism: Aldersonia sp. (assembly GCA_036524855.1). Classification (GTDB taxonomy): domain Bacteria; phylum Actinomycetota; class Actinomycetes; order Mycobacteriales; family Mycobacteriaceae; genus Aldersonia. The sequence goes on from DATDBL010000027.1 coordinate 23,089, forward strand.
TCGTCGCCCGGGACCTCGATGTCGCACTCGTCGACAGCTGGATCACCATGCCGGTGCACCTGCCGGCGGGCATCCGACACACGCTCGTGCATCGCGACGCGGTCCACGTCGCGCTGCCGGCGACCCACCCACTCGCCGGTCGGACGTACGTCGGAATCGACGAGGTCGCGGACATGTCGTGGTCGACGTGGGACAAGCGCACCGTCTTCCACGCATGGCTCGTGCAGACGCTGCGCCGCGAGGGCATCGAACCCCGGGTGCAGTACGTGGTTCCCGAGTTCGCCGCGCAACTCGAGTTCGTCGCCCACGGTCTGGCCGCGGCGATGGTGCCGGAGTTGGCGCGAGTGTGGGTGCCGCCCACGGTGGTGCTGCTGCCCACCCGCCCGCGGATCGAGCGCGAGATCTACGCCCTGTGCCGCGCCGACAACAACCGCCCCGCCGTCCGCGTCGGGATCGACACGCTGCAGCAGACGTTCGCCGCCATGCACCCGTGAGTGGTTGACCGAGTCTGCCGGGGCGAGCGAAGCGACGGGAAGTCGACACTGCCTCCACAACCACTCACGG
>DATDBL010000028.1:0-53879 GCA_036524855.1 Aldersonia sp.
CGACGCCGGTGATGCCGCCGCCGATCACGAGCACGTCGACCGCCGCGCCGCTGACAGCGCTGCCGAGTTCGGCCAGTTCCCGGCGGCGGCGGGAGGCGTTGAGTGCGGTGGACACGGTCATCAAATCTCCTAGCCGGCGAGGTAGGCGTCGACGGCGGCGGCCAACTCCGCTTGGACCACGTCGGGCGGGACGAGGTCGGCGACCATGCCCGCGGACTGCACTACCGACTGCGCCATCAGCAGCAGCATCGTCGCGATCGCGAGCGGGTCGCCGGCGCGGATCGACCCGTCGACGTGCCCGGCCTCGATCGCCGGGACGAGGCGGTCGAGGATGGCGCGCTGGCTGGTGCCTAGCCGCTCGACGATGTAGGTGAGGAGCAGGTCGGGATCCGAGCGCAGGATCTTCACGAACAGCGGATGTGTCCGGACGGACTCGACGGTCTCCACGACCATCCGGACCAGTTGTTCGCGCGACGTCCCGGTGCCGGTTGCCGACGGTCGCGCGAGCGCGATCTCCCTGGTCAGCAGGTCGGCGACGATGCTGCGGGTGTCGGGCCAGCGCCGGTAGACGGTCGGGCGGCTCACCCCGGCGCGGCGCGCGATCTCGGCGATCGAGGTGCGGCGCACCCCGAACTCGAGCACGCTCGATCGGGCGGCGTCGAGGATCTGGTCGGCAGGCGCGTTACGGATGGACATCGTGTGTAACACTGTAATGCGTGACCGACATCACAGGGCCCGGTTTTCCCGAACACCCGGCCACACCCGCCCCGGCGATGGAGTGGAACGCCTGGGGCCTGCGCGAGCGCCGCCGCGAACTCTCCCCGCAGATCCGCTCGCTGCTGCGCGCCGCACTCGGCGTCGAGGCCGCAAATGGCCCTCCCCCAGCCGAATCCGAGATCATGCTGCGACCCAGCGCGCTGACCGGCCCGCACCGCGCCGCTTTGGCGAACCTGGTCGGCGACGACAACGTCCGCACCGACGACGCCACCCGCCTGCGCCACGCCGGTGGCAAGTCGACACCGGATCTGTTGCGGCGCGTGGATACCGACACCCAGGACGCTCCCGACGCGGTGGTGCTGCCGGGGTCGCACGACGACGTCCTCGCGCTGCTGACGTGGTGCACGACGAACCGCATCGTCATGGTCCCGTTCGGTGGCGGCACGAGCGTCGTCGGCGGCGTCGACCCACTCCGCGGCGGTTTCGACATCGTCCTCGCGCTCGACCTGCGCCGACTCGACGCGCTCGTCGACCTCGACCCCGTGTCCGGGATCGCGGTGCTGCAACCGGGCCTGACCGGCCCTCAGGCGGAGGAACTGCTCGCGGCGCACGGGTTTTCGCTCGGCCACTTCCCGCAGAGCTTCCAGTTCGCGACGATCGGCGGTTACGCGGCCACCAGATCCTCCGGGCAGGCGTCTGCCGGGTACGGCCGCTTCGATGACATGGTGGCGCGGATCCGCCTCGCGACGCCGAAAGGCACCCTCGATCTGGGGCGCGCCCCGGCGTCGGCCGCCGGCCCGGACCTGCGCGAACTCTTGCTCGGCTCAGAGGGGGTGTTCGGCGTGATCACCGAGGTCGCGGTCAGGGTGCACCCGACTCCGGCAGTCACCGCCTACCGGGCGTGGTCGTTCCCCGACTTCGAGACCGGCGCGCACGCGCTGCGCTCCGTGATCCAGACCGGTGCAGCCCCCACCGTGCTGCGACTGTCCGACGAGGCCGAGACCGGCATCAACCTCGCGCTGGCCGGCGACATCGGCGGCCAGACACCGACGTCGGGGTGCCTCGCGATCACCACGTTCGAGGGCACCGAGGCTCACGTTCGGTCCCGCAGCGCGGAAGCGGCCACCCTGCTGGCCGCGGCGGGCGGCACCGACCTCGGCGAGGACCCCGCGCGGGCCTGGGAGCACGGGCGCTTCGACGCGCCTTACCAGCGGGACGCGCTGCTGGCAGCCGGTGCGATCGTCGAGACGCTCGAGACCGCGACGGTGTGGTCCAACCTGATTCGCCTGCGCGCCGCTGTGACCACTGCGTTGACCGAATCGCTTGCCGCGCAGGGGACGCCACCGCTGGTGATGTGCCACATCTCGCACACCTACGCCACCGGCGCGTCGCTCTACTTCACCGTCGCCTGCGCCCAGTCCGCCGACCCGTTGGCCCAGTGGGCCGCCGCGAAGGCGGCCGTCGGAAACGCGATCGTCGCCGCAGGCGGCACGATCACCCACCACCACGCCGTCGGCCGCGACCACCGGCCGTGGCTGCCGGACGAGATCGGCGACCTCGGCGTCACCGTGCTGCGGGCGGTCAAGGCCGCGCTCGACCCCGCCGGAATCCTCAACCCGGGCAAGCTCATCCCGTGAAGTCGGTGACGGTGCTGACGAACCCGCACGCCGGCGGCGGGCACCCGCGCGAGGTCGCGTCGACCACGACCGCGCGGCTGGCCGAGCGGGGTCTCGAGGTGGTCGGGATCGAGGGCGAGTCCGTCGCAGACGCGTTGCGACTGGTCCGCGAGGCGGTCGCGGGTGGCACCGACGCCGTCGTCGCGGTCGGCGGGGACGGGCTGATCAACATCGCATGGCAGGCGCTCGCCGGCACCGGGGTGCCGCTGGGCATCGCGCCCGCCGGCACGGGCAACGATCACGCCCGACTGCTCGGCATCCCGGTCGACGACCCGGTCGCGGCGGCCGACATCATCGCGGACGGCCGGGTCGCGGAGATCGACCTGGGCCGGGCCGCCGGGCACTGGTTCGGAACGGTGTTGGCCAGCGGATTCGACTCGCTGGTCACCGATCGCGCCAACCGGATGCGATGGCCACACGGCCCGATGCGCTACAACGTGGCGATGCTCGCCGAACTCGCCCGGCTGCGCCCGATCCCGTACCGGATCGTGCTCGACGACCGCACCCTCGACGTCGAGGCCGCACTCGTCTCGGTCGGAAACGGCACCTCCTATGGCGGCGGCATGCACATCGCGCCCGACGCCAGCGTCACCGACGGCCTGCTCGACGTCGTCGTCGCCTCGCCGCGCAGCCGGTTCCGCCTGGTCCGGCTGTTCCCGACCGTCTACAAGGGCACCCACGTCGACCTCGACGAGGTGCAGGTGTTCCGCACCCGGACAGTGCGGCTGATCGCCCCCGGCATCGTCGCCTACGCCGACGGCGAGCGGATCGCGCCCCTGCCGATCGACGTCGAAGCGGTACCGAGCGCCGGGCAGGTTTTCGTCGCCGCACCGCCGCGCTGATCGACTCGGCATGCCCCTCCCCGTAATGATCACGACCGTATGGCCGCCGACACACCGAGAAACGGGGCCAGTGGGGCGGTCTCGTGGCGGCGCGGAGCACGGCCGGTGCCGCGACCACGTCCGCGCGTCAGCCCAGGGCGGCGCGTGTTGCGGCTGCCATCTCGGCGATCTGCTCGTCGGTCATCACGAACGCCGGCGAGAACTGCATCGCGCCGACCCCCGCCGCGCGACCCGAGACGCCGTGTTCGCGCAGCGTGCGCACGAACCCGGGTGCCGTCGACGGGTCGGCGAGTTGGACGGCGGCGACCGCGCCGATGCCGCTGCGCACCTCTGCGACTGCGGGGTGGCCGGCGAGCGGTGCGAGGTGGGTATGCAGCGCGTCCTGCACCCGGGTCGCCGCGTCGAGCAGGCCCTCGCGTTCGACGATGTCGAGGTTCGCCAGCGCCGCCGCCGCGGCACCGGCGTGTCCGCCGTAGGTGTAGCCGTGGCGGAACCACACGCCGCCGGCGTAGAACGGCGCTGCGATCCGGGGTGCGACGAACACCGCGCCCATCGGCACATACCCGGAGGTCAGGCCCTTGGCGGTGGTCATCATGTCGGGTTCGAGGCCGAACCGCGACGACGCGAACCAGTACCCGCCGCCGATGCGCCCGAACCCGGTGACGACCTCGTCGGCGACGAACAGGATGTCGTGCTCGCGGCAGATCTGCCGGACCTCACGCAGGTAGCCCTCGGGCGGCAGGTAGATCCCGCCGGCGCCGATGACGGGTTCGCAGAAGAACGCGGCGATCGTGTCGGCGCCGATCTCCTCGACGAGTGCGAGCAGGCTCTTTGCGTCGTCCCAGGCGACGGTGCGCGCGTCGGGCATCAGTTCGCCGTAGCCCTCGCGGTTGGGCGGCAGACCCGACAGCGCGGTCCCGGCGACGTGCATGCCGTGGTATGCCTTCTGCCTCCCGACGATGATCTTCTTGCCCGGCCGGCCGATCTCGTGCCAGTAGCGGCGGGCGAGCTTGGCGGCCGTGTCGATCGAGTCGGATCCGCCGGAGGTGAAGAACACCTTCGACCCGGGGACGGGCGCGATCGTGGCGAGTCGTTCGGCGAGTTCGACGGTCGTCGTCTGGGCGAAGTCGCCGAAGTTCGAATAGTGCGCGACCGAATCCAACTGCGCCGCGACGGCCTCGCCGATCTCGCGGCGACCGTGCCCGATGTTCGCGAACCACAGCCCCGCGGTCGCGTCGAGGTACCGGTTGCCGTCGGCGTCGAAGACGTAGGCGCCCTCACCGCGGGCGACGACGAACGCCCCGTCGCGTTCGACCGCGCCCATGTCGGCGAAGCCATGCCACAGTGCCCCCACGTCTGCTCCCGTCCTCACAGCCCTTGCTCCCGTAATCACAGCCCTCTAGATCGAGGCCGGCCGCGCCCGATCCTAGCGACCCGGCGCGACGCGACTGGCTAGGCTGGTAGATTGAGATGTCCACCACCAGCGCCGACAGTCGGTCGGCAGGCACGCGCCGGGAACTGAAGGCGGCGCTCGACGAGCTGACCCTGCGCGACGCGCACCGGCTGCGGCGCCGGCTGGACAAGGCCCGCTCACCGCAGGCCCTCGCCGCGGTCGCCGGCGAGATCGACACGGCCCGCGTCCGGCTCGCAGCGCGGCGGGCGTCGGTCCCCGCGATCGAGTATCCGCCCGCCCTGCCGGTCAGCTTGCGCCGCGACGACATAGCAACCGCGATCGCGGAGCACCAGGTGGTGATCGTCGCCGGCGAGACCGGATCCGGAAAAACGACCCAGATCCCGAAGATCTGCCTCGAACTCGGCCGCGGCGTGCGGGGCACGATCGGGCACACCCAGCCGCGGCGGCTCGCGGCACGCACGGTCGCGGAGCGGATCGCGGAGGAACTGCACACCGAACTCGGCGACGTCGTGGGCTACACGGTCCGGTTCACCGACCGTGCGTCGGAGAACACGCTGGTCAAGCTGATGACCGACGGCATCCTGCTCGCCGAGATCCAGCGTGACCGCCTGCTACACGCCTACGACACGATCATCATCGACGAGGCGCACGAGCGCAGCCTCAACATCGACTTTCTGCTCGGGTACCTGCGCGAACTGCTCCCCCGCCGACCCGACCTCAAGGTGATCGTCACCTCGGCGACGATCGACCCGGACCTGTTCGCCCGGCACTTCGCCACACGGGACGGCACCCCGGCGCCGATCGTGGAGGTGTCCGGGCGGTCGTACCCGGTGGAGGTCCGATACCAGCCGTTGACGATCGAGGTCGACGACGAGATGGGCGAGGGGCGAACGATCGACCGCGACCCGGTGGACGCGGTCGGCGAGGCGGTGCTCGAGCTATCCACGGAAAACGCTGTGGGTGACGGTGACATCCTCGTGTTCCTCTCGGGTGAGCGCGAGATCCGCGACACCGCGGACGCGCTGCGCGAGCTGAAGTTGGCGCGGACCGAGATCGTCCCGCTGTACGCGCGGTTGTCGGCGGCCGAGCAGCACAGGGTGTTCACGCCGCACACCGGTCGCCGGGTGGTGCTGTCGACCAACGTCGCCGAGACATCGCTGACCGTGCCTGGTATCCGCTACGTCGTCGACCCCGGCACGGCCCGGATCTCGCGCTATTCGGTCCGGACGAAGGTGCAGCGGCTGCCGATCGAGCCCATCTCGCAGGCCTCGGCGCGACAGCGGGCCGGCCGGTGTGGGCGCGTCTCGGAAGGCATCTGCATTCGGCTGTACTCGGAGGAGGACTTCGAGTCGCGCCCGGCGTTCACGGAGCCGGAGATCCTGCGCACAAACCTCGCCGCGGTGATCCTGCAGATGGCGGCGCTCGGCCTCGGCGACGTCGAGCATTTCCCGTTCCTCGAGGCGCCCGACCAGCGCAGCATCCGCGACGGCCTCGCACTGCTCGACGAACTCGGCGCGATCACCGGCCACCCGACCAGCTCCGCGCCGACCCTTACCCCGACCGGGCGCGAACTCGCCCAATTGCCGCTCGACCCCCGCATGGCACGCATGCTCGCCGAGGCCCACCGCTGCGGATGCCTCGCCGAGGCACTGATCATCGTTTCGGCGCTGTCGATCCAGGACGTCCGCGAGCGCCCGGTCGAGCAACAGCAGGCCGCCGACACTTCGCACTCCCGCTTCAACGTCGAGGGCTCGGACTTCCTCGCGTACCTGCAGTTGTGGAACTACCTGCGCGAGCGCCGGGACGAGTTGTCCAGCAACCAGTTCCGCCGCATGTGCAAGTCCGAGTTCCTGCACTGGCTGCGAATCCGGGAATGGCAGGACCTGCACGGCCAACTGCGCACGATCACCCGCGGGCTGGGCTGGAACACCAACGAGTCCCCCGCGAACGAGAACGTCGTGCACCGGGCGCTGCTGTCGGGTCTGCTGTCCCACATTGGCGTGCTCGACGAACGCGACAAGGACCCCGGTTCGAAACAGCGCGGCGCCCGCGAGTATCTCGGTGCGCGCGGCACCCGCTTCGCGATCTTCCCGGGTTCGTCGCTGGCGCGGAAGCCGCCGCGGGCGGTGATGGCCGCCGAGTTGGTGGAGACGTCGCGACTGTGGGCCCGCACGGTCGCGCGGATCGACGTCGAGTGGGCGGAAAAACTCGCGCTGCACCTGGTGAAACGGACCTACTCCGAACCGCATTGGTCGGCGCGGCGCGGCGCGGCGATGGCCTACGAGAAGGTGACGCTGTACGGGGTGACCTTGGTGGCGCGGCGGCTGGTGCCGTTCGGCACCATCGACGCAGAGGTGGCGCGGGAGTTGTTCATCCGCCACGCCCTCGTGCAGGGTGAGTGGCAGACCAATCACCGCTTCTTCCACCGCAACCGGGAGTTGCTCGCCGACGTCGAGGAACTCGAGCACCGCGCGCGGCGGCGCGACATCGTCGTCGACGAGCAGGCGCTGTTCGACTTCTACGACGAACGCCTCCCCGCGGACGTGGTGTCCACCCGGCACTTCGACAACTGGTGGCGCAAGACCCGTCGCAACAGCCCTGATCTGCTGGACTTCACGGTCGCGACGCTGGTCAACGACGACGCCGCGGCGGTGCTCGGCGGCGACTACCCCGACGCTTGGCGACAGGGCGAATTGCAGTTCCCGCTCAGCTACCAGTTCGAGCCCGGCGCCGACGACGACGGGGTGACCGTGCGGATTCCCGTGGCGCAGCTGGCCCTCGTTCGGCCGGTCGGGTTCGACTGGTTGGTTCCCGGCATGCGCCTCGAACTCGTCACGGCACAGATCAAGACACTGCCGAAGCAGTTGCGGCGCAGCGTCGTTCCGGCCCCGGACTTCGCCCGTGCCGCGCTGGCCGAGATGACCCCACGCTCCGAGCCGCTGCGCACAGCGCTGGCGCGGCGGCTGTCCCAACTCGCCGGGGTCAGCATCGCACCGCACGATCTCGACCCAGCAGACCACACAGCGCTGCCCGACCACCTGCGGATGACGTTCGCGGCCGTCGCCGCGGACGGGAAGGTCATCGCGACCGACAAGAATCTCGACGCGTTGAAATCGGCCCTCGCCCAGGAGTCCTCGGCGGCGGTCGCTGCGGCGACGGCCGAAGCGCAGCGTCCCGCCGCAACGGCATGGACAAGTGAGACGCTCGGCACGCTCGAACCGACCGTGACCCACCGGGTCGGTGGGCAGGCGGTGACGGGCTACCCGGCACTGGTCACCGAGAACGGCGGCGTCGCGGTGCGCGTGCTGCGCACCGAGGGTGAGCAGGCCACCGCGATGCGGACGGGTCTGCGCGAGTTGGTGTTGCACGCGGCGCCGACGGCCGTCAAAGCGGTGACGGCGGGGCTGCCGCCGACGGCGCGCCTGGCGCTGAGCCAGAGCCCGTATCCCAGCGTCGACGCCCTCGTCACCGATGCGCGTGCCGCTGCGGTGGACGAATTCGTTGTGGCATCGCCGCCGATCCGCACACCGGAGAACTTCGAGGCGCTGATGTCGCGCGTGCGGCCGCGGCTCGCGGCGCGGGCGGCGGAACTCGTGCGGGAGGTGATACCGATCCTCGAACGCACCACCGCGATCCTCGCGCGGCTCGACGGGGCGTCGGGTCCAGCGGTCCCCACCGATATCGCCGACGACATCCGCGAGCAACTCGACAACCTGGTGTTCGACGGGTTCGTCTGCGATCTGGGCGCGGCGCGGCTGCGCGAGTTGCCGCGCTATCTGGAGGCGGTACTCGTGCGTCTCGACGCGTTGCCGTCCGGCGCCGCCCGCGACCGCTCCGTGATGGCGGTGCTCGACCGGGTCTACGCCGCTTACGACCGGTTGCTCACCTCGTTGCCAGAGCCGCGGCGGGGGCAACCGTCGGTCGTCGCGATCTCCTGGCTGATCGAGGAGCTGCGGGTAAGCCTGTTTGCACAGCAGCTCGGCACGCCGATGCCGGTGTCGGAGAAGCGGATCGAGCGTGCAATTGCCGCGGCGGGCCGCTGAGGCCGAGCGCGCGCCTACTCCCGCGCGGCGGCCGCCCGATGCGCGCGCAGGTCCTCGATCTCGCGTTCGAAGTCGGCGGCCGAGGTGAAGGAGCGGTAGACCGAGGCGAAGCGCAGGTAGGCGACCTCGTCGAGGTCGCGCAGCGGCCCGAGGATCGCCAGGCCCACCTCGTGGCTGGGCACCTCGGCGGATCCCGACGCGCGCACCGCGTCCTCCACCTGCTGGGCGAGCAGGTTCAGCGCGTCGTTGTCGACCTCGCGGCCCTGACACGCGCGTCGCACTCCGCGAATCACCTTCTCGCGACTGAACGGTTCGGTCACCCCACTGCGCTTCACCACCGCGAGGACCGCGGTCTCGACGGTCGTGAACCGCCGACCGCACTCCGGGCACGCGCGGCGCCGGCGGATGGCCGTCCCCTCCTCCGCCTCGCGCGAGTCGACCACGCGAGAGTCGGGGTGCCGACAGAACGGGCAGTGCATGTCGAATCCTTCGTCGCTGGGCAGAATGTCGCCGCCAGCCTCCGAGGATACCCGCCGTGTCCGCCCACCCGGCGACACAGCGAGCGATACATAGCCCCAGTCGACCTGCGTCCGCAGCGATCGCGCCGCAGGCAGACGGCGCCCGAGGGCCTGCACGCCGAACCCGGATCAACGGGGCGCGCCGACGGGCACGACCAGCGTCTGGCCCGCGCGCACCGCGGAGTCCGCGAGGCCGTTGAGCGAGACGATCTCGGAAACCACCCGCGACGTCGGCGCGTCCGGCGCGGTACGCGCGGCGACGTCGGAGAGCGTCTCGCCGTCGCGGACCGCGACGACCGCGGTGGCCACAGTGGCCACGGGCGCCGGTGCCGGGTCGGCCGCGCGCAGGTGCGCCAAAGAGATCATCCCGATCACCACGACCGCGGTGAGCAGGCCCGCGGCGACCAACACGCCCGGGGTGACGGGACGCCTTACCGGACGTGGCTGTGGCGCGGGGAGCGGGTGGCGCCCGCGCGGGCGAGGCACGGCGGCACGGTAGGCAGTTCGCCGCTCCACCGGCCCGACCAGCATCGGACGGGATTCCGACGCGATGCAAGCGTGCGGAATGCGCGCGCGGCGGCCGGGGGTGTGCTGTGGCGCCGCGGGAGGGTGCAGGGTGCTGGGCATCGGATACTCCGCTCGTAGGTCGGGACCAAACTGGGATCGAACGCAGCAACGTGTTCGATCACGCGTTCGATAAACGCATGTTCGAGTTGTACCACGCGGGTCCGACAAGTTCGCGACACTCTCGAACAAATGTTTGAGAACGAGACGTAGTCGCGCTACGTTGGAATCGCACCCGCGACCAGACGAGTGCGGGACCGAAACGGAAGGCGGTCAGCAATGAAGGAAGGGGTCCCCGGCGGCGACGGCACGCCCGGCCTGGCCCGACCGGCGGTCGGCGCGGCAGCCGACCTCACCGCGCGGCAACGCAAGGTCCTCGAGGTGATCCGGGCGTCGGTCTCCGAGCGCGGTTATCCACCGAGCATCCGCGAGATCGGCGATGCGGTCGGATTGAACTCCACTTCGTCGGTCGCCCATCAACTGCGTGCGCTGGAGCGGAAGGGATTTCTCCGCCGCGATCCCAATCGTCCACGCGCCGTGGACGTCCGCGGGCTCGATGACCTCGTGGACTTCGACCACCCCGCAGGCGACACAGCCGACACAGCCGCCGCAGCCGCCGCCGCGCACGCCACCGGCGACGCCGACAAGCTACCCACCCCGGCGTTTGTTCCCGTGCTCGGCCGGATCGCCGCGGGCGGACCGATCCTCGCCGAACAGGCCGTGGAGGACGTGTTCCCGCTCCCCCGCGAACTCGTCGGCGAGGGGTCGCTGTTCCTGCTCAAGGTCGTGGGCGAGTCGATGGTCGACGCCGCGATCTGCGACGGCGACTGGGTGGTGGTGCGGCAGCAGAACGTCGCGGACAACGGCGACATCGTCGCAGCCATGATCGACGGCGAGGCGACCGTGAAGACGTTCAAGCGCAAGGGTTCCGAGATCTGGCTGCTGCCACACAACCCCGTGTTCGAGCCGATCGACGGTAAGCACGCCGCGATCCTCGGCAAGGTCGTGACGGTGATCCGCAAGGTCTGATCGGCAAGGCATGACGCTCCGGGTCGGGCGGGGGCACCCCGCCCGACTCCGATGTCAGCCCTCGAGATTCAACCCGCGCCCGATGATCTCCTTCATGATCTCCGTGGTACCGCCGTAGATGGTCTGTACTCGAGAATCGAGGAACGCCTTGGCAATCGGGTACTCCCGCATGTACCCGTAGCCGCCGTACAGTTGCAGGCAACGGTCGATCAACTTCACCTGCGAGTCGGAGGCCCACCACTTCGCCATCGCGGCGTCCTGCGCGCTGAGCGTGCCGGCGTTGAGTTCGGTGATGCACCGGTCGACGAACACCCGCATCGCCGTCGTCTGGGTGGCGAGGTCCGCGAGTTCGAAGCGGGTGTTCTGGAACGCGCCGATGGAGCGGCCGAATGCCTTGCGGTCGCGGCAGTACTGGATCGTCATCTCGAGGCACGCCTCCATGCTCGCGGCGGCGCCGACCGCGATGGACATCCGCTCCTGCGGCAGGTTCCGCATCAGGTACAGGAAGCCCAAGCCCTCCTCGCCGAGCATGTTCTCGGCGGGTACCCGGACGTTGTCGAAGCTGAGTTCGGCGGTGTCCTGCGCCTTGAGTCCGACCTTGTCGAGGTTGCGACCCCGTTCGAAGCCGGGCATCCCCCGCTCGACGACGAGCAGGCTGAAGCCCTTAGACCCCTTCTCCGCGTCGGTCTGTGCCACGACGATGACGATGTCGGAGTTGATGCCGTTGGTGATGAACGTCTTCGACCCGTTCAGCACCCAGTTGTCGCCGTCGCGGACGGCCCGGGTCTTGATGCCCTGCAGGTCGCTGCCGGTGCCGGGTTCGGTCATCGCGATTGCGCTGATCAACTCGCCGGAGGCGAACCCTGGCAACCAGCGTTGCTTCTGCTCGTCGTTGGTGAGTTCGATCAGGTACGGCGCGGTGACGTCGTTGTGCAGGACGAACCCCAGCCCGGAGTACCCGCCCTTGGTCGTCTCCTCGGTGACGACGGCGTTGTACCGAAAGTCCTTGACCCCACCGCCGCCGTACGCCTCCGGCACCGCCGTGCTGAGGAACCCCTGCTTGCCGGCCTCGATCCACACGTCGCGGTCGACGACGCCCTGCTCCTCCCAGCGCGCGTGGTTGGGCGCCACGCACTGGTCGAGGAACTTGCGGTAGGACTCACGGAACAGGTCGTGCTCGGGCTCGAAAAGGGTGCGTTCCACGGGCTCTCCTCGTTGATCGCGTGGTTCGAAGGGCGCGGGCCGATGCGTGGCGAGTGCCACAGGGCTCGCCCGCCAACTGTACCCGAATCCTTAGCGATCGCTAGTTCCGGAAGCCCGAAGCCCTCCTCACCTGCGGTGATCACGCCCGTATGGCCGCCGACACGCCGCGTTCAGGGGCCATACGAGCGTGATCAAACCCCGGCACCCGGGCCCGGGGCGCGCCTCATATGCGGGGCGCCTACCCCAGCACCTCCCGCGCCGCCGCGCGCGCTTCATCGGGGCTCGCGGTGGCCAGCACCGCCTCGGCCGCGCGCTGGCAGTCCGCGAGGTTGACGGAAGCGAGCTTGGCTCCGACACCCGAGACCGCGGATGCGGCGGCCGACAGCGACGTGATGCCGAAGCCAACCAGCACGCAGGCGAGCAGCGGGTCCGCCGCGGCCTCGCCGCACACCCCGACCGGCTTGTCGACCGCAGCGCCGGCGGCCGCGGTGCGGGCCACCAGCGACAGCACCGCGGGCTGCCACGGATCGGTGAGTTCGGCCAGGTCCGCGGACATCCGGTCGGTCGCCATCGTGTACTGCGCGAGGTCGTTGGTGCCGATTGACAGGAAGTCGACGTGGTCGAGCACCTTGTCCGCCAGCAGCGCCGCGGCGGGGACCTCGATCATGACGCCCGGCGTGAGGCCACGTTCGCGGACCCGCGCGGCGAACCACTTGGCCTCGCTCGCGGTCGCGATCATCGGCGCCATCACCCACGGCTTGCGCTGCGCGTCGGCCGCCGCCGCGACCACCGCGTCGAGCTGGCGATCCAGCAGTCCGGGGTTGCCGAACGCGATCCGCACGCCCCGCACGCCGAGGGCCGGGTTCGGCTCGTCGGGATGGTTCGCGAACTTCAGCGGCTTGTCCGAGCCGGCGTCCAGGGTGCGCAGCACGACCTTCGCCCCCGGGTAGGCGTCGAGCACCTCCTTGTAGATCGCCGCCTGCTCGTCCACGGTCGGCTCGGTGTCCCGGTCGAGGAAACACAACTCGGTGCGGAACAGTCCGACGCCTCCGGCCGGGGACTCGGCGGCCTTGCGCGCGCCGGCGCCGTCCTGCACGTTGGCCAGGACGTCGACGGCGTGCCCGTCCGCGGTCGCGCCGGGGCCGCTCCAGGCCGCCGTCCGCGCGGCGACCTCGCGGTAGGCCGCGACGGCGGCCGCGGCCGCATCGGGGTCCGGGTCGAGCGCGACCTCGCCGCGGGTGCCGTCGACGAGGATCTGGGCACCCGCCGGCACGTCGTCGAGACCCCGCACCGCGACCACGCAGGGAATGCCGAGCTGGCGGGCGATGATTGCGGTGTGGCTGGTCGGGCCGCCGAGCGAGGTGGCCATGCCGATGATCACGGCAGGGTCGAGTCCGGCGGTGTCGGCCGGTGCCAGGTCGTCGGCGAGCAGGATCGAGGGCACCTCCGGTGTCGGAATGCCCGGTTCGGGCGCGCCGGACAGTTCGGCGATCACGCGGTCGCGCACGTCGTAGAGGTCGGTGACGCGCTCGGCCATCAGCCCGCCCAGCTTCTTGAACAACTCGGCGAACTGGTCGGTGGCCGCCGCGGCGGCCGCGACGGCGGGTCGCCCGGAACCGATCAGCTTCTCGGCCGCACCCTGCCAGCCCCGGTCCTCGACCATTCCGGCATTCGCGGCCAGCACCTCGGCGGCCGCACCGTGCGCGTGGGCGGCCCGGTCCCGAAGCCGGCCCGCGACGGTGCCCGTTGCGGTGCGGAAGGACTCGAGCTCCGCGGGACGGTCGGCCTCGTCGACGTCGGCCCCGCCCAGCTGCGCCGCCACCCGCTCCCCCGGCCGAATCGCCGGGCCGGTGGCCACCCCGGGGACCACCGGTGTGCCCTGCAGTACCGACTTCGGACTTCCGACCAGCGTTGAACTCGTCATTCGACCCTCCTGAAACGACGTAGTGGAGCAGAGTTCTCGGGGACACATAATGCCCTCGAACTCAGTTTGGACCGGCTTGCGGTCTCCGGTGCGATACCGCACCAGATTGCAATTTCTGTGACTGAGATTACCCCAACCTCTTGACAAAGCAATACACACGGGCATAAAACAACATGAAGCAACATGACGCACGGCACAACCGGACCCGCATCGAGAGGATCGCGATGTACGCAGAGGAGCGACAGCAGGCGATGGCCGCGCTGATCGCAGAGAAGGGCCGGATGGCGGTCGCAGACCTGTCCGAGCTCTACGGCGTCACCACCGAAACCGTCCGTCGCGACCTCGCGGTGCTCGATCGGATCGGTCTGATCCGCCGGGTGCACGGCGGGGCCGTCCCCGCGTCGGCGCTGACCGCGATCGAACTCGGCACCGCCGAGCGCGAGCACAGCCGGACCAACGAGAAGGAGCGCATCGCGAAGGCCGCACTCGACTACCTGCCCCCGGTCGGCGGCAGCCTGCTGCTCGACGCCGGCACCACGACCGCCCGGGTCGCGGCGTTGCTGCCCGCCGACCGCGACCTCGTCGCGATCACCAACTCCATCCCCATCGCCGCCCGGGTCAGCGGACTCGGCGGCGTGCGCCTGCACCTGCTCGGTGGCCGGGTCCGCGGCATCACCCAGGCCGCGGTCGGCGAGGAGGCGCTGCGCGTGCTCGCCACGCTGCGGGTGGACGTCGCCTTCATCGGCACGAACGGGATCACGGTTCGCCACGGCCTGTCCACACCCGACAGCGACGAGGCCGCGGTGAAGGCGGCGATGGTCGACTGCGCGCACCAGGTCGTCGTGGTCGCGGACTCGTCGAAGGTCGGCCGCGAAGACCTGCACAGCTTCGCCGGCATCGAGAAGGTGGATGTGCTCGTCACCGACGCGGACCTGCGCACCTCCCACCGCGCGGCGCTCACCGCGGCCGACGTCGAGGTGGTGGCGGCATGATCGTCACGCTGACCGCAAATCCCAGCATCGACCGGACCGTCACCTTGCCCGAGCCGCTGCGCCGCGGCGCCGTGCTCCGCGCCGTCGCGACCACGTCGCACCCGGGCGGCAAGGGCGTCAACGTGGCCCGGGTGATCACCGCGGCGAACGTTCCCGCGATCGCGGTGCTGCCCGGCAACGCCAGCGACCCCCTGCTGCTCACGCTCACCGCGGCCGGGATCGACCACCGCGCCATCGCCTGCCCGGGTGCGGCGCGCACCAACCTGACCATCACCGAGCCGGACGGCACCACCACGAAGATCAACGAGCCCGGCGCCACCCTGCCGGCCGAGGCGCGCGCCGCTTTGACCGACTGCCTGCGCGAACTCGCCGCCGATGCGTCCTGGGTCGCGCTGTCCGGTTCGCTGCCGCCCGGCGTGCCCGAGCGTTGGTACGCCGAACTCGTCGCCGCGCTGCGGTCGCTGCCGGTGCGCATCGCGGTCGACACCTCCGATGCCCCGCTGCTCGCCCTCGCCGCCGAGTTCGGCACGGTCGCGCCGGATCTCATCAAGCCCAATGCCGAGGAGCTGGGTCAGCTCGCCGGCGTCGACGGCCTCGCACTCGAGCGGGCCGCCGAGGCGGGCGACCCGATCCCGACCGCCCGCGCCGCCCGCACGCTGATCGAGAACGGCGGCCCGGCCGCGGTGCTCGCGACCCTCGGCGGCGCCGGCGCCGTCCTCGTCACCGGCGACGGCGCGTGGCACGCCACCCCGCCACCGATCACGGTCGCGAGCACGGTCGGCGCCGGCGACTCGTCGCTGGCCGGCTATCTGCTCGCCGACCTCGAAGGCGCCGAGCCCGCGGAGCGGCTCGCCCGCGCCGTCGCCTACGGCAGCGCCGCCGCCGCCCTTCCGGGCACGGCGCTGCCGAGCCCCGCAGACACCGACCCCGACGCCGTGACCGTCACGTCGCTCACCCCGGCCATCGGAAACCTCTGATGACCAATCCCCACCAGGAATCGAACAAGGAAGGCGCAATGTCTACACCGCGCACCGGTCCCGCACCGATCATCAGCCCGGAGACCATCACACTCGACGCGAACCTGGGCAGCGACAAGGAACAGGTAATCGGCGCGCTGGCGCAACTGCTCGCCGACGACGACCGCACCGACAACGTCGCCGCGCTGCGCGGCGCGGCGATGGCGCGCGAGGGCCAGTCGGCCACCGGCCTGCCCGGCGGCATCGCCATCCCGCACTGCCGGGACGCGTCGATCACCGCCGCCTCGCTCGGGTTCGCGCGGCTCGACCCGAAGGTCGACTTCGGCGCGCCGGACGGCCCCGCCGACCTGGTGTTCCTGATCGCCGCGCCGGAGGGCGCCGGCGCCGAGCACATGAAGCTGCTCTCCAGCCTCGCCCGCGCGCTGGTGAGGCCGGACTTCGTCAACGCGCTGCGCGACGCGAAGGAACCGACCGACGTGGTCGCGCTCGTCGACGGCGTGCTCAAGCCCGCCCCCGCCGCGCCGGCTGCGGCCGCCGCGCCCGCCGCTGCCGCGGTGAAGACCGACACCGCCACGCCCGAGGCAGCGGCCGGTCCCGAGGCCGGGAAGATGATCGTCGCGGTCACCGCCTGTCCCACCGGCATCGCCCACACCTACATGGCGGCCGACTCGCTGGTCGCCGCCGGTGAGCGCGCCGGGGTCACGGTCAACGTCGAGACCCAGGGCTCCTCGGGCGGCACCAAGCTCCCGGCGGAGATCATCGCGGCGGCCGACGCGGTCATCTTCGCCACCGACGTCGGCGTCAAGGGCCGCGAGCGCTTCGCCGGCAAGCCGGTGGTCGCGTCCGGCGTCAAGCGCGCCATCAACGAGCCGGACACCATGATCGCCGACGCGCTGCGCGCCAGCCTCGACCCGAACGCCGCGAAGGTCGCCGGCGACGCGGGCGCCGCCGAGTCCGGCGGGCCGGCCGGAGACGTCGGCTGGGGCACCCGCATGCGGCAGATCCTGCTGACCGGCGTCAGCTACATGATCCCGTTCGTCGCCGCGGGCGGCCTGCTCATCGCGCTCGGCTTCCTGTTCGCCGGCTACGAGATCAGCGACAGCGCGAAGACGATCGTCCTCGACAACTCGCTGTGGTCGCTGCCCGACGGTGGGCTGACGACCTACCTCGGCGCGGTGTTCTTCCAACTCGGCGCGCTCGCGTTCGGGTTCCTCGTGCCCGCCCTGGCCGGCTATATCGCCTTCGCCATTGCGGACCGGCCGGGTCTGGCACCCGGCTTCACCGCCGGTGCGGTGGCGTTGTTCGTCGGCGCCGGCTTCATCGGCGGCCTGGTCGGCGGTCTGATCGCCGGTTTCGCCGCCCTGTGGATCGGCCGCATCCCGGTGCCGGTCTGGGCCCGCGGACTCATGCCCGTGGTGATCATCCCGTTGTTCGCGTCGATGATCGTCGGCGCGTTGATGTTCATGGTGCTCGGCAAGCCGCTGGCCGCGATCACGAGCGGCCTGACGAATTGGCTGAACGGCCTCACGGGAAGTCAGGCGATCCTGCTCGGCGTCATCCTCGGCCTGATGATGTGCTTCGACCTCGGCGGTCCGGTAAACAAGGCAGCCTATGCGTTCGCGGTCGCCGGGCTGAACGTCGACGACCCGGCGTCGCTGCGGATCATGGCGGCGGTCATGGCCGCCGGCATGGTGCCTCCGCTGGCGATGGCGCTGGCCTCCACGGTGCTCCGGCCGAGCCTGTTCACCGAGGTGGAGCGCGAGAACGGCATGGCGGCCTGGCTGCTCGGCGCGTCGTTCATCTCCGAGGGTGCGATCCCGTTCGCGGCGGCCGACCCGTTCCGGGTGATCCCCTCGATGATGCTCGGTGGTGCGGTGACCGGCGGCATGATCATGGCCCTGTCCGCGACGTTGAGCGCACCGCACGGCGGCGTCTTCGTCGCATTCGCGATGGGCGGCGGCGGCGGAATCCTGAAGTTCTTCATCTCGCTCGCGGCGGGAGTGATCGTCGCCGCGGTCGCCGTGGTCTTCGCGAAGACGTTCCTCAAGTCGAAGACCGAGGAATCCGCGGATTCGGCCGCTCTCGCGAACGCCTGACCCTATCGTCATCAATCAAACCAGCAAAGGAGACTCCATGCCCAGCAAGACCGTCACCGTTGGATCGTCCGTCGGCCTGCACGCCCGGCCCGCCGCGATCATCGCCGAGGCGGTGACCGAAGCCGGCGTCCCTGTCACGCTCGCGGTCGCCGGCGGCGACCCGGTGGACGCGGGCTCGGCCCTGATGATCATGACGCTCGGCGCGACCGTCGGCACCGAGGTCACCGTCGACAGCGAGAACCAGGCGGCTCTGGACAAGGTCGCGGATCTGGTCACCCAGGATCTCGACGCCTGAGTCCCCGACCCCTCGCTAGCACCACCACACCCGCGAGCCCGGCGATCACCGCTCCGCCCAGCCACCATCCCGTGGCGCCGGAGCCCCGATCAGCCGGGCTCGCGGCGTGTGCGGGGGTGGTCGCGGTTGGGGCTGCCGCCGGCCCCGCACCGACCAGCCCCACCGCGTCCGTCAGCACCACGATCGGCGGCAGCGTCGCCGCACCGGCGGACTCCGAGCCGGCGAGCAGGTCGCCCTCGGGCGTGAACGCCAGCGACTCACCCTGCGGCTGATCGGGAATCCGCACCTCGACGGGCGCCTGCGTGGCCAGGGCGGTGACGACGTCGCCGTCGCGGACCGGAAACAGGTAGGCCGCGGCGTAGGTGCGCAGCGCCACCACGGTGCCGTCGAGGCTGAGCGCCGCGCCGGTCACCATTGCACCGGGGACCGCGACCCCGCTGGAACTGACGCCGCCCAATGCGATCGCCCCGACCCGCCGCAGCAGCGTCGGCCCCGGACTCGGCAACGCATCGACGGCCACATCCGGCGCGTACAGCCCGGCAGGCCCCGAGAATTCCTTCGTCACGAGCACCGGTCGCCCACCGGGCTCGACGATCAGCGCCTCCACGTCGTGGCGACCGTCGGGGAACGTGAGCCGGTGCAGTTCGCCGGAGCCGTCAGCGGGGTCGACGCGGGTGAGCGCGACGGTGTCGCGGGCGCGGCTGTTGTCACCGGTGTCGGACAACCAGATCGAACCCGCGTGAATCGCGAGGTCTTCGATGTCGTAGGGGTCGACGGGCACGGTGAGCCAGTCCTGCACGGCGCAGGAACGGTCGAGCCGCGCGATCCGTTCGTCGGTGCCGCTGTCGCCGATCGCGTAGATCGCGTCGTCCAGTACTCCGATGCCGGACAGTTCGGAGAGGCCGGGATCGGTCGGGGTGCAATAGGTCTGCCAGACGGGTTGAGCGTGCGCTCCTCCCGGGGAGACCAGCACTGCGGCGACCAGCACCGCTGCGAGCAGCGTCAGCCCGAGGCGTAGTCCCCCAGCGCCGACGCCAGCGAATGCGGCACCCGGGCGTGCACGGCCGTCCCCTCGGCCTCGTGCGAGGATCGCAGAATCCTTCCGTCCGAATGGATCCGGGCGACCAGGTCGCCGCGCGTGTAGGGCAGCAGCACGTTCACCTCGACGTCGAGGTCGCCGAGCAACTCGCCGAGGCGGGTGCGCAACGATTCGATGCCCTCCCCGGTCCGGGCGGAGACGAACTCCGCGGCGGGCAGCAGCGAGCGCAGCTGGGTGAGCATCAGCGGGTCGGCGTCGTCGATCTTGTTCACGACGAGCAACTCGGGCGGCGATGCCGCCTTGGACTCCCGCAGGACGTCGGTTATCACCTCGCGCACGGCCTTGATCTGCTCGGTCGGGAACGGGTCGGAGCCGTCGACGACGTGCAGCAGCAGGTCCGCGTCGGTGACCTCCTCGAGCGTGGAGCGGAACGCCTCGATGAGCTGGGTCGGCAGGTGCCGCACGAACCCGACGGTGTCGGTGAGCACGACCTCGCGGCCGTCGTCGAGTTGGGCGCGGCGGGTCGTCGGGTCCAGCGTCGCGAACAGCGCGTCCTGCACCAGCACGCCGGAACCCGTGATCGCGTTCAGCAGGCTGGACTTGCCCGCGTTGGTATAGCCGACGATCGCGACCGACGGGGTTCCGCTCTCGAGCCGCCGGGTGCGCTTGGTGTCACGGGCGGTCTTCATGCCCTTGATCTCGCGGCGCAGCTTGGCCATCCGCTCGCGGATGCGGCGACGGTCGGTTTCGATCTTGGTCTCACCGGGGCCACGCAGACCCACACCGCCGTTGCTGCCGGCCCGACCGCCGGCCTGACGCGACATCGATTCGCCCCAACCACGCAGCCGCGGCAACATGTACTCCATCTGAGCCAGCGCAACCTGTGCCTTGCCCTCTCGCGAGGTCGCGTGCTGGGCGAAGATGTCGAGGATCAGCGCGGTCCGGTCGATGACCTTGACCTTGACGACCTTCTCCAGCGCCGTGAGCTGGGCCGGGGTGAGTTCACCGTCGCAGATGACGGTGTCGGCACCGGTGTCGAGCACCACCTCGCGCAGTTCGTCGGCCTTGCCGGAACCCAGGTACGTGGAGGCGTCGGGTCGGTCGCGGCGCTGGATGAGGCCCTCGAGCACCTCGGAGCCGGCGGTCTCGGCCAGCGCCCCGAGCTCGGCGAGGCTCGCCTCGGCCTGCGCAGCCGTGCCCTCGGTCCAGACGCCGACCAGCACCACGCGCTCGAGGCGCAGCTGGCGGTACTCGACCTCGGTGACGTCGGTGAGTTCGGTGGACAGCCCGGCGACCCGGCGCAGTGCGCTGCGGTCCTCGAGCTGCATTTCGCCGACGGTCGGATCCAGCGTCCACGCGGACTGCGGCTCGTACTCGCTCTGGTCGGCGGTGTCGTTCGCTTCTATTCGTTGCGGTTTCGTCATACGCCATCCATGCTGCCACGCCGCGCCACGTGCGCGCATGTGGTTATTCCCTCAGCGCAACTCTTGCCGCCAGCACAGCCCGCCACCAGCATTGATCGAGGCGACCGGTGGCGACGAGCACCGACGGCCCCCGCAGGGTCGCGGCACCGGACTCGATCGCCACGCACACCTCGCCACCCGGAATGCGCACCGTGACCTCGCCCGCACGCTCGCCCGCCTGCTGCAGCGCCGCGGCCGCGGCGGCGACCGTGCCGGTGCCGCACGAGCGCGTTTCGCCGACGCCGCGCTCGTATACCCGCATGTCGACGGCACCGTCGGTGAGCGGAGTCACGATCTCGACGTTGACGCCGTTCGGGAAGAACGCGGTGTCGAAACTCGGCGCTGTGGTGAGGTCGAGGTCGCGCAACGCGGTGGCGGACAGGTCGGCTACGCACGCCAGGTGCGGGTTGCCGACGTCGATGCCGACGCCGGTGAACTCGCGGCCGTCGAGCGTCGCGGTGGAGGTGCCGAGTTCGCGGACCGGACCCATGTCCACGCTGACCTGTGCGGACCAGCCGTCGGCGGTATGCACGACGACCGGGCGCGCGCCGGCGCGGCTACCGACGACGTATTCGGTGCGCGGCTCGAGGCCGCTCGCCGATAGGTAGTGCGCGAACACCCGCACCCCGTTGCCGCACATCTCGGCGATGGAGCCGTCTGCGTTGAGGTAGTCCATGAACCAGTCGTCGTCGGCGACGCCGTCCGGAAGGTCGTCGAGGACCCCCGCGGCCCGCAGTGCGCCGGCACGGGCGACGCGCAGCACCCCGTCGGCGCCGATGCCCCGGCGCCGGTCGCACAGGGCCGCGACGGCCGCGGGGCGCAGGTCGTAGTCGACGTCGAGGTCGGGCAGCACGACGAAGTCGTTCTGCGTGCCGTGCCCCTTGGCGAACTCCACGGGTTCCAGGTTACGGACTAGCAGACCGGCGCTGCCGGTCGATCTCGTACAGGCACACCGCGCCCGCGGACGGTGCGCCGAGCGAACTCGCCGCACCTCCGATCGGGATGTGCACACACTCGTCGCACGCGTCGCGCCAGGCGGCGCTGAGCCCGCGGGTCTCGTTGCCGACGACGAGGACAGTCGGTCCGGTGAAGTCGTGCGTCGCGATCTCGGCGGCCCCGGATTCGTCGGTGCCGACGATCTGTGCGGGGTGGCGGCTACGCCAGCCCAGGACCTCGTCGGGACCGGAGACGCGGAAGACCGGGACCGCGAACAGTGATCCGGTGGAGGCTCGTACGCAGCGCGGGTCGTACTGGTCGGCGCCGT
This sequence comes from Aldersonia sp., assembly GCA_036524855.1. GTDB lineage: Bacteria > Actinomycetota > Actinomycetes > Mycobacteriales > Mycobacteriaceae > Aldersonia. The sequence goes on from DATDBL010000028.1 coordinate 22,057, forward strand.
GCCCGCTGACGATTACGGCCGCCGCGCCGAACGCGTCAGCGGAGCGAATCAGGGTGCCGAGGTTGCCGGGTGAGGCGGGCCGGTCGAAGACGACGACCACCGCGCTCTCGGGGGGCGTGAACCCGCGCAGCGGAATATCCCGGGTGCGGGCCACCGCGACCACCTCGGGCGGCTCGCCGTCCTTCTCCCCCAACTCGGCGATCAGCTCGGGCGCAACGGCGATGCCGGTCTGTACGCCAGCGAGGAGGTCACGCGCCCACGCCGAGCGCCTGCCGTCGTCGCGGTAGAGCAGCACCTCGAGCGGCCAACGGTGCTCGACGGCGAGCGTGATCGGCCGGACGCCGTGAATCAGGAACCGGCCGTCGCGGTGGCGTTTGTTGCGGTTGGTGAGGTACGCCTGCCACTGCTGAAAGGTGGCGTTGCGGCTGCCGACGCGTTTCACGGCTCGACCAGTTTCACTGCTCGACCAGTTTCGCGACGGCGTCCGGGAGGTCGGGCGCCGCGCCGTCCACCCAGTGAACGCGCGGATCGCGGCGGAACCAGGACCGCTGTCTGCGCACGTAGCGGCGGGTCCCGACGAAGGTGCGCTCGCGGGCGTGAGCGAGGTCGTATTCGCCGTCGAGGTGGGCGAGCACGTGCGCGTAGCCGATCGCACGGCGCGCGGTGAGGCCCTCGCGCAGGCCCTGGTCGATCAGTGCGCGGACCTCGTCGACGAGGCCGGTCGCGAACATCAGGTCGGTGCGGGCGGCGATGCGTTCGTCGAGGGTGGCGGTGTCGCGGTCGACGCCGACGATCAGCGTGTCCCAGCGTGGCGTCCCGATGCTCGGGGCGGACGCGGCGAACGGGCGACCGGTCAGTTCGACGACCTCGAGTGCGCGCACCATGCGACGCCCGTCGGTGGGCAGGATGGTCGCGGCGGCGTCGGGATCGGCCTGCTTCAGTGCCGCGTGCACCGACTCCACTCCGCCGTCTTCGAGCATCGCCTCGTACTTTGCCCGGACCGCAGGGTCGGTCGCGGGGAACTCCCAATCATCCAGCAGGGCTTGCACATACATCATCGATCCGCCGACGATCAACGGCACCGCACCGCGCGCCCGGATGCCCTCGACGTCGGCGGCGGCGGCGCGCTGGTAGCGGGCGACGGTCGCGGTCTCGGTGACGTCGAGGACGTCGAGTTGGTGGTGGGTGATGCCGCGGCGCTCGTGCGGCGCCAGCTTGGCGGTGCCGATGTCCATGCCGCGGTACTGCTGCATCGCGTCGATGTTGACGATCTCACCGCCGAGGCGCTGCGCGAGGTCGAGGGCGAGGTCGGACTTGCCGGTGGCGGTCGGGCCGACGACCGCGATGGGGCGGTTCACGCCGGCCGCCACAGGCCGACGTGGTAGGAGACGCCGAACGGGGCGTCGTCGTAGGCGGTGGTGCAGGTCGCGGCGGTGTCGCCGAAAACGGCGGCGAGCACCTGGTAGGCGGCGCGGCCGGCGACCCCGAGTTCCTTGCACAGCGCGGGGTCGAGTGCCGCGAGGGCGGCGCGGTCGCCGATCGCGAGCGCGCGGTCGAGGTCCGCCTGAAACTGCGGTGCTCGCTCGTCGAACGCGCCGGGCGCCTTCGCGGTGAGCGTGTTCGCGCCGTCGGCGACGACGAGCAGCACGCGTGGCTCCTCGGTCGCGTCGAGGTCGGCGCGCAGGTCGCGGCCGATGCGGGCGCAGGCGTCGGGGGTCGTGTCCTCGGCGAGGATGCGGATCCGCAGGTCGGTGTCGGGCGCCGCGGCCTCGCGCAGCCAACCCGCGATCAGCGCGGCGAGGGGAAGGCCTGGATCGGCGGGTCCGCTCGCGTTCGGTCCCAGCGCCACCTCGACGTCGACGCCGTAGCCACGAAACGTCCCGCGGACATCGGGACCGAGGGTGCAGTCTTGCGCGTCGACGCCGAGAACCGTCCAGATTCGCCCGTGCCCACGCAGCGTCGCCACGACGTCGAGCGTCGCCATGCGCAGCGGCTCCGTCGCGCCGATCTGCGCGCCGCCGAGTTCGGGCACAAGGATCGGGGGCGAGGCGACAAGTGCCGCGGCGGTGAACACGCCGACCACGGTAGTGGTCGCCGGGTTTGTGCACGCGGCGCCGCCGGTCGTGACGAGGCCGCGCGGTTCGCATACGCTGCCCGGAAAGCAGGGGGCCTGCTCACCCAGTCCGGAGGTGACAGCGTGCGCGACGATTCCGCCGATCCGTTGGTCGGGACGTCCTTCGGCGACTATCAGATTCGAGCTCTGCTCGGACGCGGCGGGATGGGCGAGGTCTACGAGGCATTCGACGTCAGGAGTTCGCGCACCGTCGCATTGAAACTGCTGCGGCCGGAGATGACGAGTTCGCCGAGCTATCGCGGGCGGTTCGAGCGCGAGTCGCGGATCGCGGCCAGGCTCACCGAACCACATGTCATTCCGATCCACAGCTTCGGCGAAATCGGCGGAGTGCTCTAACTGGACATGCGTTTGGTCCAGGGCATGGACCTGGGGCGGATCCTGGCCACCCAGGGAGCAGTGCCGCCAGGGCGCGCCATCGCGATCGTCGCCCAGGTTGCGTCGGCACTGGACGCCGCCCACGGCGACGGACTGGTGTACCGCGATGTGAAGCCCGAAAACGTCCTCGTGACGCCCGCTGACTTCGCGTACCTGGTCGACTTCGGGATCGCGCACAGCGGCGACGCGTCCCGCTTGACCGAGACCGGTTCCACGATCGGTTCGTTCGCCTATATGGCTCCTGAACGGTTCAACGATGTGCCGCCGGCGCCGAGTGCCGACATCTACTCCCTCACCTGCGTGCTGTACGAGTGCCTCACCGGTTCGAAACCGTTCCCACAGCGAAGCGTGACGGGACTCGTCGCCGCGCATTCGGCATCCCCGCCACCGCGTCTTCCCGACGGCTTGTCGGCGTTCGACGATGTCATCGGGCGCGGCATGGCCAAGGATCCTGCACAGCGCTTCCGAACGTGCGCGGAACTCGTCGACGCGGCGAACCACGCGCTTACGCGGGTCGGCCAGGCGACCGCGCCGACGGTCGTCGCGACGCCGCCGCCGCAGGATTCGAGGCAGTTCGCTCCGACCGTGGTCCGAGCGCAGCCCCGACGGTCGCGGCGCGGCATCTGGCTCGCAGCCTGCGCAGCGATCGTCATCGCGGTGGCAGGGGTCGCCGGCTACGTGGCATTCGATCCCGGATCCGAGGAGTCGACGCAGGCTGCCTCGGCTGCACGCGCGACCGAGGCCCCCGAACCCGTCGACACACCGACAAGCGTCGCAGCCCAGCCCGAGGTCGCCACTGACCAGCCCGTTGCGATCCCAGGCGAGAGCTGCGGTCGGGTCGTGTACCCGCAGACCGGGACCGTGGCCGACATCTACGTCGACACGGGCGCGTTCAGCTGCCCCGAGGCGCTGAACGTCTTCAACCGCTACCTGCACGACTCGACCGTCACGCACACCGGCGGGAACACCTGGCCCGCGCAGTTCGACGGATGGACGTGCAACACCCCGACGGCGGCCACCGCCGACGCGAACGGGTATGTCGGGCAGTGCACGAGTGCGACGGTCGTCGTCTCAGCGCGTCGCCCCGCCGTCGCGGCGCAGCCGACGCCCGCACCCGTGGTCACCACCCAGCCGATCCAGGCTGGCGTGGGTGATCTCGGGCTGGCCATCCCGATGACGATCCCGGAGTGCGACGGCACCGGGATCGTCGTCCTCGGCAACGCGGTGGAACCCGGCGACTATGCCGCGGAGATCTCCGCATTACTTGCCCAGCACCCCGGCGCGTCGTACCTGCGAACCGACCAGGCATGCCCGTCGCTGCGGCAACGGTCCGATGCGGGCAACCCGATCTATGCGGTCTACCGCGTCGCGGGCTACACCCGCGCCGACGTCTGCGCGGCCGTCGCCGCCGCGGGTGGCGGGTCGTACGGCAAGTGGCTCGACACGTCGACCGACCCGACGATCATGGTCGCGTGCTGACCCGAGACGATCTGCCGGGTTTCCATGGCTTCCGACGGAGTGAGCGGGTTCAATAGGGAAACAGCAGGCAAACGTGTAGTGCGCATATCGGCAGCCGTGACGCGCGGCAGGGACGAGGAACGATGACGGACGACACTGGTACCGCTTCCGAGCCGGATCCGGCCACCGAACCGCAGCAACCCGCAGCACCGCAATCCCCAGCACCGCGCCCCGGTCCGCCGCGACCGGGACCGAGACCAGGCCCCGCGGGATCGCAACCCAGGCCCACCCCCCGTCCCGCCTCGGTTCCCAAGCCCCACCCCGTCAGCGCGGAGGCGCACGCGAACTCGCATGCGCACCCGGTGGTCCTGCCCGTCGTCACCGACCCGAGCAAGTGGGGACGCGTCGACGACGACGGCACCGCATGGGTACGCACCGCCGACGGCGAGCGTCAGGTCGGGTCATGGCAGGCCGGTGACGCCGCGGAGGGTCTCGCCCACTTCGGACGCCGGTTCGACGACCTCGCCACCGAGGTCGCGCTGCTCGAGGCGCGGCTGACCTCGCACACCGGCGATGCACGCAAGACCAAGGTCGCGGCGCAGGCCCTGGCCGACTCGCTGCCGACCGCGACGGTGATCGGCGACATCGACGGACTCGCCAAGCGGCTGCACGACATCATCGAGCACTCCGACGAAGAGGCGAAGCACGCCAAGGAGGAAAAGGAACGCCACCGCCAGGAGCAGACCGCACGGAAGGAGCAGCTGGCCGCCGAGGCCGAGCAGATCGCCTCCGAATCCACTCAGTGGAAGGTGGCGGGTGATCGGCTGCGCGAGATCCTCGACGAGTGGAAGACCATCCGGGGCGTGGACCGCAAGGTCGACGACGCCCTGTGGAAGCGCTACTCGAAGGCGCGCGAGGCGTTCAATCGGCGTCGCGGTGCCCACTTCGCGGAGTTGGACCGCGAACGCGCCACCGCGAAGGCCCGCAAGGAAGAATTGTGCGTGCGCGCCGAGGAGTTGTCGTCGTCGACCGAATGGGTCGAGACCGCGACGACCTTTCGCGAACTGCTCGTCGAGTGGAAGGCCGCCGGCCGGGCGCCGCGCGATGCCGACGACGCGCTGTGGCGTCGGTTCAAGGGCGCCCAGGACGTGTTCTTCGCGGCGCGCAACGCGGCCGCCTCCGAGCGTGATGCCGAGTTCGAGCAGAACGCGGAGAAGAAGGAAAAGCTACTGAAGGTCGGCGAGCAGATCGACCCGTCCGGGGATCTCGACGCCGCCCGTGCGGCACTGCGCAACCTGCAGGAGAAGTGGGAGGAGATCGGCAAGGTTCCGCGCGAGCGGATGCACGACCTCGAGACGAAGCTGCGGGCAGTCGAGAAGCGCGTCCACGACGCCGCCGACTCGCAGTGGCGACGTTCGGATCCCGAGGCGGTCGCGCGGGCGGCGCAGTTCCGCGAGCGTGTCGCCGCATTCGAGGAACAGGCCGCGAAGGCAGAGGCCGCCGGCAACGCCCGCGACGCCGAACGGGCACGCGCGCAGGCCGAGCAGTGGCGCGAGTGGGCAGAGGCGGCGGAGGGAGCGGTCAGCAACCGCTGACCACGCCCACATCAGCGCGCCGGCGGCGTCCCCCGCTCGCGCCAGTCCATCGCCCGACGCTCGGCTTCGGCCGCGGCGTCGCGGCGCTGCTGTTCGGCAGCGAGTTGCACGGACGTGCGGCTCGACACCACGCGAACCCAGTGGAACGTCAGTAGCAGCAACGCGAGCCAACCCAACCACAGCCCCACCGACGGACCACCACCGGGGAGGTGCGGGTCGAGTGTCTGGCGGGTCCAGATGGCGAGCATGCCGGCCACGCAGCCCACCGCCGATCCCGCGCAGGCGATCCATGCGAACACCCAGCGGCGGGTCAGCAGCGCCAGCGCCGAGAAGCCGATGCCGAAGATCAGCACGAACCACTCGAAGATCCGCGACGGCAGCGCGATCGACTCGGCGAGCGCGGCATCGTCGCCCATCAACACGTCGACGCCGCGCGCGGCGCCGGTGTGCGGCAGGATCAGCGACACCAGCAGCACGAACACCAGCACGGCGACGACGACCGCCCGGGCTCCCGGGTCGATCTCGCCGGCCACCTTCTTCTCGACGGCGTCGACGTCGCGACGCAGGTCGTCATCGTAGGGTTCACTGCCGTAGGGCTCAGTCATCACGCACCACATCCACTCGTCACCGGCACCGGTTCGGGCACCCCGATGCGGGGCAGGCCGAGTCCGGTCGTCGAAGTCACCGGCCGCCGACCACGCTCGTGCGCATCGCCGGCTCGGGTGCGCCGGTGGGTCCGCAGCGGCCCGTCGGCCATCAGGTGATGCGGCGCGGCCGTCGTGATCACCGTCGTCACTACGTCGCCGGGTCGGATGCCGTCGCGGTCCGGCGTGAAATGCACGAGGCGCCCGTCGCGCGCACGACCGCTCATCCGCGCCGTCTCCGCGTTCTTACGGCCCGCCCCCTCGGCGACGAGCAGTTCCACCTCGGTCCCGACGAGGCGACGGTTCTCCTCGAGCGAGATCTGTTCCTGCAGCGCGATCAGCCGGTCGTAGCGCTCCTGCACGACGGCCTTCGGGATCTGGTCGGCGAACTCGGCTGCCGGGGTGCCGGGCCGCTTCGAGTACTGGAAGGTGAAAGCGCTGCTGAAACGGGCCTGGCGCACCACGTCGAGGGTGGCCGCGAAGTCCTCCTCGGTCTCCCCCGGAAAACCGACGATGATGTCGGTGGTGATCGCGGCGTGCGGCATGGCGTCACGGACCTTGTCGAGGATGCCGAGGAAGCGTCCCTTGCGGTAAGAGCGGCGCATGGCACGCAGCATCCGGTCGGAGCCGGACTGCAGCGGCATGTGCAGCTGCGGGCACACGTTCGGCGTTGCCGCCATCGCCTCGATGACGTCATCGGTGAACTCCGCGGGGTGCGGCGAGGTGAACCGGACCCGTTCGAGACCGTCGATCCCGCCGCACGCAGTCAGCAGTTCCGCGAACGCGCCTCGATTGCGGGGCAGGTCGCCGAAGGAACTGCCGTAGCTGTTGACGTTCTGCCCGAGCAGCGTCACCTCCAGCACACCCTGGTCGACGAGCGCCTGCACCTCGGCGAGCACGTCGCCCGGCCGGCGGTCGACCTCCTTGCCGCGCAGCGACGGCACGATGCAGAACGTACAGGTGTTGTTGCAGCCCACCGAGATCGACACCCATCCGGCGTAGGCCGATTCGCGCCGCGCGGGCAGCGTCGACGGGAACACCTCGAGCGATTCGAGGATCTCCACCTGGGCGCGCCGGTTGTGCCGGGCGCGTTCGAGCAGCGTCGGCAACGAGCCGATGTTGTGCGTGCCGAAGACGACGTCGACCCACGGCGCCCTCGTGACAACGGTGTCGCGGTCCTTCTGCGCCAGGCACCCGCCGACGGCGATCTGCATGCCGGGGCGCTCCGCCTTCACCGGCGCGAGGTGGCTCAGGTTGCCGTACAGCTTGTTGTCGGCGTTCTCCCGCACCGCGCAGGTGTTGAAGACGACGAGGTCGGGTGTGGATCCGGGCGCGACGGGCAGATACCCGGCGTCCTCGAGCAGTCCGGCGAGGCGTTCGGAATCGTGCACGTTCATCTGGCAGCCGTAGGTGCGCACCTCGTAGCTGCGGGCCGTCGTTTCCACGCCGTCCAGGGTAGGCGCTGCGACGGGGCGACCCGGGCTACGGGGTGACCGGGAGCTGCAACGACGACCCCTCCGCGTGGATCGTCACCGGCACCGCGACCGGCCCGCCGCGAAAGCTGTCGTTGCCGCCGGAGACGACGAACCGCACCGAGTGGCCCGGCTCGAACCGGTGCACGAACGCCGGCATGGTCACCGGCACCGTCGGCTCGGTGATCCGCACCGGGATGGTGAGGCCGTTGACGAGTGTGGCGGCGCCGTCCGGCGCGACGTCGAAGATCTGCGCGAACACGACCGCCTGGTCGGCGGCGTCGACCCGCAGCGTCGCGGCGGGCGCGCCGACCACGTCCACGGGGGACGACATCGGCGCCGACGTCCAGGTCGCCTGCGTGCCGGGGACCTGGACGTTCGGGATGTTCGCACCCGGGGCGAGATCGAACGCCTCGATGCCGGTCGGCGCACCGCCGGGGGCGGTGACGAAGATCCGCTCGGCGGGTCGGACCGCGGCCGGGTCGTCGACGAGTTGCCGCTCGTGCGACAGGTACAGAGACCGCGGTGTGCCAACGTCGATCGTGCCCGAGGTCGCGTACGCCGGTTCCGCGTTCCCGGTGTAGGGCACCCACGGCCGGAAGTATGCGAACTCCGGTCCGGTGTCGGCGCCGGTGTCGCGTAGGTAGTGATCCATCCAATCGAGCATCCGCGCGGTCTCGTACTGCGCGCCCGGGTCGGGCGCGGTCAGGCTGAACTCCCCCGGCGCCGGCACGAGATGGCTGTGACCCCACGAGTGCCAGATCATTTTCACCGGTACCCCGCGCTGCTTCAGCCCGCGGTAGGTCGCGGTCGCCTCGTTGAGGTCGAACAGCGTATCCTGCTGGCCCTGGCCGAGCAGCACCGGGATCCGGATGTCGTCGAGGAACGTCGCCACCGACGAGTGCCGCAGATAGTCGGCGATGTCGGGGTTCACGGTTCCGGTGGTGGTGGCCTGCGCGATCGCGGTGCACATGTCGCGCTGGTAGTTCGGGCAGCCCGCGAGCCGGGACGGATCGGCGCGGTACCCCACGACGCCGGGGTTCAGCACACCCGAAGCGAACAGCACCGAAGCGAATGTCACCTTCGCCGCCCCCGGCAGCGCGGTGCTGACACCCTCGACGATGCCCGTGCCGTTCGGGATCAGCGAATACGTCAGGTCGTTCCAGGTGATGAGCGGGATGATGGTGTCGATGCGCGGGTCCACGGCCGCCGCGGCGAACTGGATGCCGCCGCCATACGACCCGCCGACCATTCCGACTCGCGGATCGTTCACGCTCGCCGCGCCACGATGGTCGGTGCTGTCGCGGGTGACGGCGTCGAGCACCGCACGCGGTTGCGTCGCCGCCGGGTCGGTGAACGCGATGCCGTCCGCGCCGCCGAGGAAGCTGACCAGTTGCGAGGCGGCCTTTCCGTCGTACTCGCGGTCATCGAGCGAGATCTTGCAAGTTGATCCGCCGAACCCGAGTCCCGAATACGCGAGCGCGACGTAGCCGAGGCTCGCGAACATCTGCGCCGACGGAACCTGGTCGCGGTAGGAACCACCGAAGCCGTTGGTGGTGAGGATCGCCGGGGCGCGGTTGGTCGCACTCGCGCCGTCCGGCGTGAACAATTCGCCGACGATGGTGCAGGGCACGTTGTCGTCCGGACCGACGTTCACCAGGAAGTACAGCATCTGGCTGGTGTATCGGCCGGGCTGCGCGGACGCGGTCGGCACGGCGACCACAGAGATCGCAGTGAGCAGCAGTGTCAGCAGCAGTGTCAGCAGCGCAATCATTGTCGTCCGCATCGGCACGGTCGTGACGCTACCTGGACATGTGACCGTTTTCCGGCAGGCCCTTCGCGGCGCATCTGTGTAAATTTCGCCGCTCGATTGCGCAGCAGAGCGCAGAATGATCGGGCAATCGGGCCAAAGCGGCCTAAGGTCACCACTATGACCAATGTCGACGGCGCCGCGCGTCCGCCGATGATCTCCATGCGCGAAGTGCAGAAACACTTCGGCGAACTGCACGTCCTGCGCGACATCAACATCGAAGTCCCCACCGGACAGGTGGTGATCGTGATCGGCCCGTCCGGGTCGGGCAAGTCGACGCTGTGCCGCACGATCAACCGGCTCGAGCCGATCGACTCCGGCACCATCGAGGTCGACGGCAACCGGCTACCCGACGAGGGCAAGGCGCTGGCGGCCCTACGCGCCGACGTCGGAATGGTCTTCCAGTCGTTCAACCTGTTCGCGCACAAGACGATCCTGGACAACGTCATGCTCGCGCCGATGAAGGTGCGCAAGCAGAAAAAGGACGCCGCCCGGACGCGCGCACTCGAACTGCTCGAGCGGGTCGACATCGCCAACCAGGCCGAGAAGTACCCCGCACAACTGTCCGGCGGCCAGCAGCAGCGTGTCGCCATCGCCCGTTCGCTGGCGATGAACCCGAAGGTGATGCTGTTCGACGAGCCCACCTCGGCGTTGGATCCCGAGATGATCAACGAGGTGCTCGACGTCATGGTCACCCTCGCCAAGGAGGGCATGACGATGCTCGTCGTGACCCATGAGATGGGCTTCGCCCGCACCGCCGGCGACCGGGTGCTTTTCATGGCGGACGGCCAGATCGTCGAGGACACCGATCCGCAGACTTTCTTCAACAACCCGAAATCGTCCCGTGCCAAGGACTTCCTCGGCAAGATTTTGAGCCACTAGCAGTTCGTCCGAAGAGAGTTGTCCGAAGAGAAGATGGAGGAGCTCCATGAGGATCAACCGCGCGATACGGCTCGGTATCGGCGTGCTCGCGCTGAGCCTGGCGGCCACCGCCTGCGGTGGCGACGAGGAGAGCAGCGCGTCGCAGAGTGCCGAGGAGGGATCGCTCACGGTCGGTATCAAGTTCGATCAGCCCGGTCTCGGCTTGCGCAACCCCGACGGCACGTTCAGCGGCTTCGACGTCGAGGTGGCCGAGTACGTCGCGGGCAAGCTCGGCGTCGAGCCGGAGAACATCACCTGGAAGGAGGCGCCGTCCGCCCAGCGCGAGACGCTGATCCAGAACGGCGAGGTCGACTACGTCGTCGCCACCTACTCCATCACCGACGCCCGCAAGGAGAAGGTCGACTTCGCGGGACCGTACTTCGTCACCGGCCAGTCGTTGCTGGTGCGCTCGGACAACGTCGACATCACCGGCCCGGAGTCGCTCACCGGCGGCAAGCGGCTGTGCTCGGTGACGGGTTCCACGCCGGCGCAGCGGATCAAGGACAACTACGCCCAGGACGTCCAGCTGCAGGAGTTCGACACCTACTCGGCGTGTGTCGAGGCGCTGCGCAACGGCGCGGTCGACGCGGTGACCACCGACGCGATCATCCTCGCGGGCTACGCCGCGCAGTATCCCGGCCAGCTCAAGGTCGTCGGGGATACGTTCTCCACCGAGAACTACGGCATCGGTCTGACGAAGGGCGACACCGAAACCCGCAATCAGATCAACGACGCGATCGAGGCGATGATCGCGGACGGGTCGTGGGAGCAGGCGTTCAACGAGACGGTCGGTCCGTCCGGGTATCCGTTGCCGGCGCCGCCGACCGTCAACCGGTACTGAGTCGATTCGGCTGACGCGGGGCCGGTGACCACCGGCCCCGCGGTCGTGGACGACCTGCCGATCGGGCGGGAACGGAGGCGCCGTGGACCTGCTCTCCAAGTACGACGACATGCTCGTCGACGCGTTCTGGATGACGATCAAGCTCACGGTCGCGTCTGCGATCTGCGCGCTGATTCTCGGCACGATCCTCGCCGGCATGCGCGTGTCGCCGGTGCCCGTGATGCGCTGGGTGGGCACCGCCTACGTGACCGTCTTCCGGAACACGCCGCTCACGCTGATCATCATCTTCTGCCTGTTCGTGCTGTCGCAGACGCTCGGCATCGATCTGGTCAACCCCTCGTCCCCGACCTTCATCGTGGACAACAACTTCCGGCTGGCCGTGCTCGGGTTGAGCGTCTACACGGCCGCGTTCGTGTGCGAGTCGCTGCGCGCCGGGATCAACACGGTGCCGGTCGGGCAGGCCGAGGCGGGCCGCTCACTGGGGTTGACGTTCTATCAGAACCTGCGGCTGATCGTGCTGCCGCAGGCGTTCCGTGCGGTGATCGCCCCACTCGGCAGCGTGCTCATCGCGCTGACGAAGAACACCACGATCGCGTCGGTGATCGGGGTGTCGGAGGCGTCGCTGCTGATGAAGACGATGATCGAGAACGAGGCGGCGATCTTCGTGATCGGCGCGATCTTCGCGATCGGCTTCGTCATTCTCACCCTGCCGGTCGGCCTGTTCTTCGGCTGGTTGTCGCGACGGCTGGGGGTGGCGAGGTGAGCAGGGGCGCAACGGTCCTCTACGACGCGCCGGGGCCGCGGGCGCGGATGCGCAACAACGTGCTGTCGCTGATCGTCGCGCTGCTGGTGGTGCTCGCCGGCTGGTTCGTGTACCGGGCGCTCGAAGCGAAGGGGCAGCTCACCGCCGCGAAGTGGGATCCGTTCCTGCAGGCGTCGTCGTGGACGACCTACCTCATCCCGGGCATCAGGGGCACGCTGACGGCGGCAGCGCTGTCGATCGTGCTCGCGCTGATCCTCGGCGCGGTGCTGGGGATCGGCCGGATGTCGGACCACCGCTGGATCCGCGGGGTCTGCGGGTTCATCGTGGAGTTGTTCCGCGCGATCCCGGTGCTGATCCTGATGATCTTCGCCTACCAGGTGTTCGCCGAGTACCAGGTGTTCAAGGCGCGCTACCTCGCGCTGGCCGCGGTGGTCACGGGCCTGACGCTCTACAACGGGTCGGTGATCGCCGAGATCGTGCGCGCGGGCATCCGGTCGCTACCGAAGGGGCAGACGGAGGCGGCGCAGTCGCTCGGCATGCGCAAGGGCCTGATGATGCGCACGATCCTGCTGCCGCAGGCGGTGACCGCGATGCTGCCGGCGCTCGTGTCGCAGATGGTCGTCGCGTTGAAGGACTCCGCGCTCGGCTACCTGATCGGCTATGTGGAGATCGTGCGATCCGGGCAGCAACTCGGCGCGTTCTTCGGCAACTACCTACCCTCGCTGATCGTGGTGGCGCTGATCATGATCGTGCTGAACTCAACGCTGACGCAGTTCGCGACCTGGCTCGAACGAAGACTGCGCTCGTCGCGTCGACGCAAGGGCGCCGGGGTGGCGCTCGCGCCGAGTTCGGTCGCGGTCGACGCTGCGCCTGGGATAGACATCACCGGCATGCCCTGAACCGGGTTCAGTCGAACAGGGCTCAGTCAGTCGAACAGCTCAGTCGAACAGGTCCTCGGTGTCCGCGCGGGCCTCGGCGAGCACCTCCTTGACGACGTCGAACGCGAGCCCCTGCGGGTAGCCGCGCCGGGCGAGCATCCCCACCATGCGGCGGGCGAGCCGGTCACGGACCGCGCGATCGCCGGCGATCTCGTCGGCGTCGATGCTGCGCAGCTTGCGCCGCACCACCTCCGCGGCCTTGCCGCGTTCGTCGTCGCGGGTCAGGTCGCCGAGCGCCGCGATCGCGTGCTCCTCCTCGATGCCTTTGTTGCGCAACTCGATCGCGATCGCGGTGCGTCCTTTGCCCGAGTGAAGGTGACGCGATCGCACCCATTCCCGGGCGAACGCGGCGTCGTCGACCAGGTGCGCGGCGGCGAGGCGGTCGAGCGTGCCGGCCCGCACCGAGGCGGTAAACCCCCTCTTGGTCAGCTGTTCGTCGAGTTCGGCCCGGCTACGGGCGCGGGTGGTGAGCAGGCGCAGGCAGACGTCCTTCGCCTGTGTCTCGGTCCCACCACCCTCGCCACGGGCCTCGTCTGCGTCCTCGGCGGGTTCGCGCGATGTCACCACCGGCCTAGAACTCGACCGGAGCCGAATCGTCCACATCCTCGACGGTGACGTCCGCGCCGATGCCGAGCTTCTCCTTGATCTTCTTCTCGATCTCGTCGCGGATGTCGGTGTTCTCCTTGAGGAACTTGCGGGCGTTCTCCTTGCCCTGTCCCAGCTGATCTCCCTCGTAGGTGAACCACGACCCGGACTTGCGGATGAAGCCGTGCTCCACCCCCATGTCGATCAGCGAACCCTCCTTGCTGATCCCGACCCCGTAGAGGATGTCGAACTCCGCCTGCTTGAACGGCGGCGACACCTTGTTCTTGACCACCTTCACCCGGGTCCGGTTGCCCACCGCATCGGTGCCGTCCTTGAGCGTCTCGATCCGGCGCACGTCCAGTCGGATTGAGGCGTAGAACTTCAAAGCCTTTCCACCAGTGGTCGTTTCGGGAGAGTTGTGCACCATCACGCCGTCGGCGAGGTAGTTGTGGCTGCCCTCCACCTCGATGTCGAAGCGACTCATGTTTTGGTAGTTCGTCTTCGACTCGATCTCCATCACCCGCGCCGGCATCAGCTCCAAGGTCGGCTCGGCGAACTGCGGCTCGACATCGAAGCGACCCCTCATCCTCGGAAGCAGCTTGTACTCCATGGACGGGTGGACGTACGGGGCAATCAGTTCCTGGAACTGCGCACTCGCCTGGGTCGAGAACACGAGCACTGCCATGCGCCTGGTTCCCGAAAGGCGTATGCGTACATCGAGACCGTGGGTGTCACGCAGGTAGTCACGCACCCGCGTGCGCGTTCCCTCGCTCATCGCCTCGACGCAGATCTCGATCCGGCCGCTGCCACCCGCAGTGCGCGCCTGCACGCCCTTGGAGCGCAGCGTGAACGAACCGTCGTCCATGTACCAGACCGCGAGCGCCAGCGGCGTCAGCGCCTTGAGGTACTCCTCGGAGAACACCTTCTTGCCGTCCCCGAAGTACACGGCCTGTCGCAGCTCGTGCAGTTCGGACAGCGGAGTGAAGTCGGCGAAGACGGCCTCCTTCGCGTTGGTAGTACGGCAATGAGGGATGTTCCCGAGTAGCTCCGTCTTCCAATCCAGGTAGCCCGCCTGCTTACGACCATGCCCCATCCGGAACCGCGCGCTCTCCGAATCCGAACGCACCGGCCCACTGAGGTTGCCGTCTCCCATCAGCGACCCGAGCACGACCTCCCACTGCTGACCGCTGAGCCGAACCGGTTGCGCCAGCATCACGCGGTCACCGACACGGATGTCCTCCGCCTCACGCCATCCGGATGGAGTGCGAATGAGATGGTTGCGAGTCATCGCGAGACTCGCGTGCCCGTGGCCCGTACCACCTCCGGGTCGATCGACCTTGAAATGCAGGAACTCCTCGGTCTTCCCATTGTTGAACCAGTTGACGACCCGGCGCGGAACCAGCCGGCCCGTGGGGTAGTCGTAGGACATGACCTCGACGTCCATCTTCTGGTTCACGATCTTGCCGAGTTTCTCGGTGGACCCGTCCGCGAGAGTCACGTTCGTATACCAGGATCCACAGCCGAACATGACTCCTATCTTTTCCCGCAACTGATTGATGAAGATCGCGGTGGTCCCGGAGTTGCTCAGCGCACCGGTCATCTTCCGCAGCGCCTGGCTCATCAGGCGGGCCTGCAGGCCGACGTGGCTGTCACCCATCTCGCCCTCGATCTCCGCGCGGGGGACGAGCGCGGCGACGGAGTCGATGACGACGATGTCCAGCGCACCCGAGCGGATCAGCATGTCCGCGATCTCGAGCGCCTGCTCGCCGGTGTCCGGCTGGGACACCAGCAGCGCGTCCGTGTCCACGCCCAGCTTGCGCGCATACTCGGGATCCAGCGCGTGCTCGGCGTCGATGAACGCCGCGATGCCGCCCGCGGCCTGCGCGTTCGCGACCGCGTGCAGCGCGACCGTCGTCTTACCCGAGGATTCCGGACCGTAGATCTCCACGACCCGCCCGCGCGGCAGTCCGCCGATGCCCAGTGCAACGTCCAGCGCGATCGACCCCGTCGGAATCACCGAGATCGGCTGGTGCGCCTCCTCCCCCAGGCGCATCACCGATCCCTTGCCGAAGCTCTTTTCGATCTGGGCCAGCGCCAGTTCGAGCGCCTTCTCCCGATCGTTCTCGCGTACCGCCATCACGGTCCCCTCTCGTTCGTCGAGCGATCAGCGATCACGTTAGGGGCAGGTACCGACAGAAACGTCGCTCCCGGCGCCGCCACGAATTCGTCTGTGGATGAATCCGCTTCTGTGGATAACCCTCATCCGTGGATGCCGTCATCGCCTGTTCGCGCCATCCAGCATAGGCGAACAGGTGTTCGAGTCAACTTCATCGGCGCGCGACACGCCGACGAGTTTCGGCGCCCGAGTATTCGGCTCGCGCCGAGCGCTACCCTTCCCTCGCCGCGCACCGTCTTCGATGCTGTGGACACACAACCCGACCGCTCAGGAGAACCGCCGTGACCCCGCCCCCGTACGAACCCAGCCGCACCACGGTGGACATCGCCCTCGGCATCCTCATCGGGCGCCAGGGCTGCAGCCAGGAGGCCGCCTTCGCCGACCTCGTGGCGGCGTCGCGACGCTGGAACATCGGCATCGGCAGTGTCGCCGCCGGGCTCATCGCGCAGGCGCAGGGGCGCGGCCACCTGCAGCGCAACCCAGAGGCGGCCGCAGCCGCTGCGAACTGGGAAAACGCTGCGTAGAACCGGTCACCACCGCGAGTGCGGCACGCCGAAATCGGCGCACAGCGCGCGCCACACCTCACGCGGTTCCGCCCCCGCTTCGATCGCCTGCGCCCCCGTCCGTCCGCCGAGTGCGGGCAGCACGTGATCGGCCAGCAGGGCATCGCCGCGTGCCGTGCCGAACTCGCCGTGCAGCAACTCGCGGAACTCGGTCAGTCGCATGCCGCCACCGTAGCGGCTGCCTCAAGACGCTGCCCTGTGGCAGATCTCGACCGAGTCTTCCACCTGTGCCGCCGATGCCGCCGCGACCGCTGCCGCGGCGGCGAACTGGGTCTGGGTGAGCACTCGCTCGACCGCTGCACGCACCCCCTCGGGAGTGGGCGGTCGCACCAGCAGGGAACTGCCCTGACGCATCGCGCGGTTCGAAAGTTCCCACTGATCTCCATCGCCGGGCACCGTCACCACCGGAAGCCCGGAAAGCAGCGCCTTCGACAACAGTCCGTGCCCGCCCCCGCAGACCACCGCCGACGCCTGCGCGAGTAGCCGATCCTGGCGGCCCAGGCCGGCGCTCGCCCAGTCGGGCAGGTCGGCGGGCGGCTCGTCGATCATCGACACCGCAACCCGCACGCCGGCGCCGTCGAGCGCGGCGAGCACCGTCTCGACCATGCCCAGCGCACCGGTGAACGCGGTCGACGGCGCGACCATCACCAGCGGCGCCTCGCCCGGCGGCGGCGCCAGGAGATCGTCAGTCGGCTCCCAGTGCAACGGCCCGACGACGTGCGCCTCGGCGGGCCAGTCCGGTCGCGCCACCTCGAGCGCCGGGAGCGTCGCGATCAACCGCGCGACCGGACCCGGATCACGCGCGGGCAGGCCGATGCCGATCCGCGCCCCGCTGCGCTGCCGCAGCCCCTGCTCGATCGACCGCGCGGTGAGCCGGCGCAGCACGGCATCGCGGACCCGCCCCCGCACGCCGATGCCCGGGGCGAGCCCGCTGCCGATCGGCGGGAGCCCCTTCGACGCCGAGTACAGCGGGTGCGGCGACAGTTCCACCCACGGGATCCCGCGCAACTCCGCGGCCAGTCCCCCGCCTGCGGTGAGGATGTCGGAGACGACGAGGTCGGGACCGAGCGCGTCGAGATCGGGCGCAAGCAGCGTGGCGATATATGCGGCACGTTCATGGATACGTCGCCCGACGTCGCCGTCGTCGTCGATCGGCCGCGGCGCCAACCCCTGCAGCAGCCGTGCCGCGATCCCCGCCGCCTCGGCGGCGTCGAGCCACCGCGTCCCGGTGAACAGCGTGGGTTCGTCGCCACGCTCGCGAAATCGCAGGCACAGCGCGATCGCGGGGAACGCATGGCCCGGGTCCGGCCCGGCGACGACGGCGACTCGCATCGCGGCCAAGGATAAGGCGCGCCCGCGGCCTACACCACCGCGACCACCGCGACCAGCGCTGGAACCGCCTGCGCCAGCGACCCACCGACGCCCGCGCCCTTGGGCCGGCTCATCGCGAGGCGGTCGGAGACGAAGAGCATGATCCCGGCGAGCGCCATGAACGAGCAGCAGTACAGCACCAGCGTCCGCGCGACCACCGGATGCCCGGCGTGCCAGGCGACGACACCGATGATCGGGCCGGCCGAGAGGAACAGGTTGTAGAAGCCGACGTTGAACGTCCACAGCCGCAAAGCCGGAAGGTCGGTGGTCGGGATCCGGAAGATGCCCTGGTGGACGCCGGGCCGGTCGAACAGCACGACCTCCCAGGTGAAGGCGAGCACGTGCACCGCCGCCGCGATCAGCGCGAAGATCTGCGCGACGGCGTTCATGACTCGGCCTCCGCACCCGGCGCGCTGTACTGAATCCGTCCGGTCATAGGGACCGCCTCCTATACTAGTCAGATTCACTGACTAGTATAGTCAGTTAATCTGACCAATCAAGAGGACGATATGACCGAACGGGATCCGCTCAACATCGGACTGTTGCTGTATCTGCCGTACCGGGCGATGGAGACTCGCGTTATCGACGCGCTGCACGCGGCGGGCGCGGGGCTTACGGTCGCACAGATGAAGATCGCACAGCGGATCGGACCGGACGGCACCCGCCTGACCGACCTCGCCGCGCAGGCGCAGGTGACGAAGCAGACTGCGGGCTTCCTCGTCGACCAACTCGAGCAACAGGGATACGTCGAACGCCGGCCCGACCCCACCGACGCCCGCGCCCGACTCGTGCGGTTCAGCACGCAGGGGGAACGGATGCTGCCGATCGCGGCGGCCGCGGTCGCCGCCGTCGAACAGGAGTGGGCACAGTTCCTCGGCGCCGAGCGGATGCAGGCGTTGCGCGAGATCCTCACCGATCTCCGAACGATCACGGACCCGTGGGCGTCGTGAACCCCGCAAAGTGGAGCAACGACGACGTGTGGGCGGCGATCGCACAGGCCCGTACCGATCTCGTCGCGCTGCTCGAGCAACTCGACGAACCCGAGTGGGATGTCGACTCGCTGTGCGAGGGCTGGCGGGTGCGCGACGTGGCGACCCACATCGCGCTCGGTCCCACCCTGGCTCCGCTCACCGAGATCGGCGAATTGATCCGCGCCCGTGGCGATTTCAACCGGATGGTGCACGACACCGCAGTCGCCCGCGCGAACCGGCCGCCGACGGAGTTGATCGATGAACTGCGCAAGGTGATCACGTCACACAAGCGCCCGCCGGGCACGGCGATCTACGACCCGCTCGTCGACATCCTCGTGCACACCCAGGACATCGCCATCCCACTGGGCCGCACGGTAGAGATTCCCACCCCGGCAGCGCACGTCGCCGCGTGGCAGGTGTGGCGACGTAGCTTCCCCTACGGCGCACAGAAACGCCTCGATGGGCTGCGCGTGACGGCCACCGACGTCGACTTCGCTTGGGGCACCGGCCCGCTCGTGCGTGGCCCGATCGCGGCGGTGCTGCTGGTGGGTTCCGGTCGCGCCGCCGGACTCGACGCGCTCAGCGGCGCGGGGGTCCCGCTGCTGCGCTACCGGCTCGAGGGCTGACCCGCCGATCAGGCCCGGAACCAGTACAACTCGAAGCCGACGGCACGCTCGGCGTCGAACCCGTCCTTCGCCGCCGTCGCCAGATCCATCTGGTTACGCGCCTGGGTCTCCACCTGCGTCGCTGGGTCGAGGACCTCGAGGTGGCGGCGGTGACAGCTCAGCGATTCGACCGCGCGCTCGTAGGTCGCGGTGACGTCGACGGCGTGGCCGCACTGCGGCCCCGAAATCGCGCACCAGCGCGCGGTCCACGTCCACGGTTCGTGCTCGGCGAGTTCTGGGAAGATCCATTCGTTGCCGGCATCCGCAACCGCGTCGAGCACGGCGCGCCCGAGCGCACGATGGTCGGCGGCGTTGAGATAGCCGGGCGCCCAGACGGGTCCGAAATGCAAAGTCACGACGAGTGGGCCGGTGTCCGCGGATCACCTCGGCGAGGGTGCGCCGCAGCGCAGGCCCCTCCTCGAGGCGTCCGTCGGGCAGCCCGAGAAACTCCACCTGCGTCACCCCGACGACCGCTGCCGAATCGAGTTCCTCGCGTTCGCGCAGCGGCCCGGTCTCCGTGGGCGGTAATCCCGCTATGCCGGGCTCGCCGCTGGTGGCGAGGACGTAGCGCACGTCCTTGCCCTGATCGGTCCAACGCGCGACCGCGGCGGCGGTGCCGTATTCGATGTCGTCGGGGTGAGCGGCGATCACAAGGCCGCGCTGCCAGTCCTCCGGAACGGGTTCCATGGCGTCGGTGCCGCTACAGCCGGGTGACGTCCTTGTGGTCCGAGGGCTGCAGCGCCTTGTAGAGCAGGTAGCCGCCGAAGATGAGCGCGCTGATCACCAACAGTGGGAACACAGATTTCACCAGCGCCCCGAGGATCGCGAGCCCGATCCACACCGCGACCACGATCCCGAGAATTTTCCAGAACACTTGCTGCCTCCCTTGTCGTTCGTCTCTTCCATGTTGGCACGCGCGCTCCAACAAATCACCTGGTCAGCGCCAAGATCAGGGAAAGATCAGGGTTCACCCCGAGGACCCCGACACCAGCGCCACCCGATCCGACGCCGCCCGGATCAGCACCGCGCACCAGGTCCGCAGCGGCGCCCACCGCTCGGCGATCGCGGCGAGTTCGTCCTGCTCCGCGGGTCGACCCAGCCCGTAGAGGCGGCCTACCGCGTCCTGCAGCCTCGGCTCGTGTTCTGGGAGCACGTCGACGAATCCCGTTGCCCGCACCACGATGAGCCCCGCATAGAACGGCCCGATGCCGGGCAACCGCTGCAGGTCCGCCAGCGCCTCCTGGGGGCCGAGCGACCGAAGTCGGGCGACGTCGAGGTCGCCGGCAATCGCGGCACGTGCGACTGCATGCAGTCGCGGGATCCGGTCGGCGGGCACTCCCACCATCTTCTCGACCGCCAACAAGTGCTCCGGCAGCGGCAACGCTGCGATCGCGTGTCCGGTCAGCTCGAAGTGGCCGCCCCACAGCACCGCCATATTGTTGCGAGTGCGCGCCGCCTGCACGTGCGACCGCCGCGCCGCGATGATAGCCCACACCGCCGCCTCGTACGGCGAATGGAACAGCGGTGGCCGCAATCCCGGTGCCGCCGACTGTAATTCGCCGATCACGGGGTCGCGCTCGCCGATCGCCAAGAACTGTTCTGCGTCCACGTCCAACGACAGGATCCGCGCGACCTGCGCGCGCACCGACTCGGTGTCCGCGGACCCGAACGACCGGCACGACAACACGCCGCGCTCGTCCTGGCGCACCTCGACCGCCGCGTGTTCGCGGTAACCGTCGAGACAGAACGCGAGGCGCATGACGCCGTCGAACGGTTCCGCATCTCGTTGTCCGAAGCCGAACTCGACCGACTCGCGCAGCGCGAACGGACCCGAGGGCTCGATGGTGAAGGTGTTCATGCCGGCAGTGTGGCAGGGACCACCGACACGTAAGCACCACCGGGAGTCACCCCGCCGCGGCAGGCCTCCCCCGCGACAGTTCCGCGAGCGCTTCGGCCCACCCGTCGAGTCGGTCGGCGGCGTCGCGCAATTCCAGGCGCGCGGTCTCGGGCAACGCGGTGGTGCCCGCCGAGATCGGCGTCGCCATCCGGGCGGCGGCACGCAGCAGGTCCTCGTACTCCGCGACCCCTGCGTCGAGTTGGCTGCCGATCGTCGCCACCGCAGCGTCGAGGTCGCGCTGCACCCCCGGCTCCGCCCCCACCCGGGCCCGTTCCATCGCCACGACGTCGTCGCCCAGCGCCCGCAGCGCGAGGGCCGCGGTGGCGGCCGCGTCCATCGTCTCGGCAAGTTCGTCCGCAGGGACCATCGCCGACCGCAGGATCACGGGATGCAGTTCGGCGAGGCTGCGTTCGGCGCGCGACAGCCTCGTCATCGGCTCCCGCGCCGACGAGGTCGCCGGCGGCAGCGCCCGGCGAACCGGGCTCGCCACCGGCAGCGGGATCCGCTGCATCCGGTTGTACTTGCGCGCCGCCAGCACGGAAGGAACCGCGAAGACGAACGCGACGCCCGCCGGCAACGCGGCCGTCCATGCCGGGTCGACGAGCGCGGCCACCCCCACGGCGCTCAGCCCTGCCACACCCGTGGCGGCGCTGTAGCGGATCGTCCGCCGGCGGGCGCGGCGACGTTTCCGCAGCTCCCGCTCACGCGGATCGGCCCACGCCCGGACGGCGCCGAGCACCGACTCGCCGAGGGCCTGCCACGTCGCCATGGGTGCCGTCCTTCACAGGTCAGGAGGTGGTCTCACCCTGCCCGGCCTGGGGCTGCGATGCCGCGGCCGGAGTGATGGGTGCGGAATTCGTCGCGGGTGCGGCAGCACCGCTGGACGGCAGCGCCTCGCCCTTCATCGATGCCCGGATCTGCTCGAGCCGGGAGTGCCCGGCCATCTGGATGCTCGCCTGCTGGACCTCCATCATGCGGCCCTGCACCGAGTTCTGGGCCAGCTCCGCGGAGCCGAGCGCGTCGGCGTAGCGCCGCTCGATCTTGTCGCGGACGGCGTCGAGGCTGGGGGTGCTGCCCGGCGCGGTCAGCGTCGAGTCCATCGACCGCAGCGACGCGCTGACCTGCTCCTGCATCTTGGCCTGCTCGAGCTGGCTGAGCAGCTTGGTGCGCTCGGCAACCTTCTGCTGCAGCATCATCGCGTTCTGCTCGACGGCCTTCTTGGCCTGCGCGGCCGCCTGCAGAGCCTGGTCGTGCAGCACCTTGAGATCTTCGACGCCCTGCTCGGCGGTCACCAACTGCGCGGCAAAGGCCTCCGCGGCGTTGGTGTACTGCAACGCCTTGTCGTTGTCACCGGCGGCGGCCGCCTGGTCGGCGAGCATGACGGCCTGGCGGGCGTTGGCGTTCAGCTTCTCGACCTCGTCGAGTTGGCGGTTGAGCTTCATCTCCAGCTGCCGCTGGTTGCCGATCACCGACGCCGCCTGCTGCGAGAGCGCCTGGTGCTGACGCTGGGCGTCCTCGATCGCCTGCTGGATCTGTACCTTCGGGTCCGCGTGCTCGTCGATCTTGGAGTTGAACAGGGCCATCATGTACTTCCAGGCCTTCGTGAACGGATTGGCCATCGCTTGTTCCGCCTCCATCTAGGTGACGCGCCGATGCGCGGTGTGGATCGCTGTTCGTGCACTCTCCGGCCGAGCGACCGACGGACCCGCCGGTCGTCTCAGTCGAATCTATCGGGTTCTTTCGGTGGACACACGCGGCTCGACCAGACGCCCCGCTCAGGCAGCGACCAGCGTCGGCGCCGGGATGACGATCCGTGGCGCGGCGGAGGCTGATGCTGCCGGAGCCGCCGGAGTGGCTGCGGCCTCGCTCGCGAGGGTCTCACTGACGTCGGACAGCACGTCCGACAGCGGCACGTCGAGAGCATCGCAGATCGCGGCGAGCAGTTCGCTCGACGCCTCCTTGCGTCCGCGCTCCACCTCGGACAGGTAGCCGAGGCTCACCCGCGCCGAGTTCGACACCTCACGAAGGGTCCTGCTCTGCGAGACCCGGGTGCGGCGGAGGCTGCCACCGATCGCTTCCCGCAACAACAGCGCCATTCGATCCTCCCGATCTCACATCCGTACACATCGATAACGCCCCCTGGGTGGCGATTGGTTCCCGCACCTTATCGTGAACCCCTCACCGGGCTCGGCTCAACTCCACGCGACGGGTCAGCTCGACCACCGCCGTCCCTGCCGCACCGAGCCGGATCGCCCACCGGTCACCGGTCAGCGCTAGCCGGATCGCGTCCACGCCAGCGGGCCCGGCGATCCCGAGATACACCGTGCCGACGGGTTGACCGTCCTGTTCGTCGGGCCCGGCAACGCCGGTCAACGACACGCCCCAGTCAGCCGCGCAGCGTTGTCGCACAGCCACCGCCAGCGCCGCGGCGGTCTCGGCCGCGACGGTCCCGTGCGCGGCGAGCAGATCGGCGTCGACGCCGCCGAGGCCGTGTTTGACGTCGGTGGCGTATACGACGACCCCGCCGCGCAGCACCACGCTCGCCCCAGGCACACCCGCGACGGTCGCGGCGAGCAGTCCGGCGGTCAGCGATTCGGCCGTCGCCATCGTCTGGCCGGCCGCGTCGAGGGCCTCCACGAGCCGACGCGCCGGCACCGCCGCGGTCAGCGGATCCGTCACGAGCCGGCTCGCAGCCGCGCCGCCTGGGCGAGATAGTCCAGCCCGGTGATGACGGTCAGCGCGACGGCCAGCGCCATCACCCAGACCGCGACGATGTGAGCGAACCCGGCCAGCGGCAGCAGGTACAGCCCGATCGCGATCGCCTGGACCAGCGTCTTCGCCTTGCCGCCGCGGCTGGCGGGGATGACGCCGTGTCGCAGCACCGCAAACCGCAACACCGTGATCCCGATTTCGCGGGCGGCGATGATGCCGGTCACCCACCAACTCAGCTCACCGAGCACCGACAGGCCGACCAGCGCCGCCCCCATCAGGGCCTTGTCCGCGATCGGGTCGGCGAGCTTGCCGAAGTCGGTGACGAGACCGTACTTGCGGGCCAGTTGGCCGTCGATCCGGTCGGTGATCGCGGCGACCGCGAACACGATCGCGGCGACGATCCGCCAGCCGGTGTCCTGGCCGCCGCCGGCGAACAGCGTAACGAGGAAGATCGGCACCAGAATGAGCCGGATCACGGTCAGCACGTTTGCGATGTTCAGCAACGGCGGTTTCGACCGCGCCGCCGGCGGCGGATGCGGAACGCCGGCGGGAGTGCTGCCGTGGACCCGATCGGCGGGAGCGAGGCCGTCCTGCTGCGCGCTCACCGCTGCCCCCCGCTGGCTGGGCACGCGAACACGGCGTCCCACGCTGCGCAACGACCGACCGGCACCCACCCAGCGTATCGGTATCCGGTGTCGGGTTCGGGCATGCCTACTATGCACGTCATGACGAGTGGTGCCGCCGATGCGGATACCGGCGCACCGATCGTGCGTCGCGCCCGCACCTCGGACGTCTCCGACATCAAGCGACTCGTCGACGTCTACTCAGGACGGATCCTGCTCGAGAAGAACCTCGTCACGCTCTACGAGGCGGTGCAGGAGTTCTGGGTCGCCGAACGCGGCGGCGAGGTGATCGGGTGCGGTGCGCTGCACGTGTTGTGGTCCGACTTGGGCGAGATCCGCACGGTCGCGGTCGACCCGAAGGTCAAGGGCCTAGGCGTCGGCAAACTGCTGGTCCACCGGCTGATCGAGGTCGCCCTCGAACTCGCGCTCGACCGGCTGTTCGTGCTGACGTTCGAGGTCGCCTTCTTCGCCAGCTACGGGTTCACCGAGATCGAGGGCACGCCCGTCACCGCCGAGGTGTACGCGCAGATGTGCCGCTCCTACGACGAGGGCGTCGCCGAGTTTCTCGACCTCAGCTACGTCAAACCGAACACGCTGGGCAACACTCGGATGCTGCTCACCCTGAATCCCCCAACCGAAAGGTGACCGCAATGCCGATCTTCGCCGTCCAGTACTCCTACACCGACGCGACCACCGCCGGACGCGACGCGCACCGCGCCACCCATCGGGAGTGGCTGCGCGGGCTGCTCGACCAGGGCGTGCTGCGGTCGAGTGGCCCCTACCCCGACGGGACCGGTGCGCTGATCCTCATCGAGGCGCCGGACGCGGCCACCGCCGAGGAGACGATGGCCGCGGATCCGTTCCAGCGCGAGGGCGTGATCGACAACTCGCGCATCGTCGAGTGGCAACCCGTCATGGGCACCTTCGCCGACTGACGGAGCGCCTTACTCGGCGGTGTTGTCCGACCGATCCTCGGTGGCCGACTCATCCTCGACCCGGCTCGACGACGTCCTGCCGCGGGTCTTGATGAGGCTCGCGACCGCGGTGATGAGCAGCACGCCGATGATCACCAACAGCGACATCGCCGTGGTCACCTCCGGCACGGGCACGTGCTCGCCGCCGTTGATGAACGGCAGCGTGTTCTCGTGCAGCGCATGCAGGATCAGCTTCACGCCGATGAACGCGAGAATGATCGACAGGCCCAGCGAAAGGTACACCAGCCGCTCGAGCAGTCCACCGATGAGGAAGTACAGCTGGCGCAGGCCCATCAGCGCGAACGCGTTCGCGGTGAACACGATGTACGGCTCCTTGGTGAGGCCGTAGATCGCGGGGATCGAGTCGAGTGCGAAGAGCAGGTCGGTGAAACCGATCGCGACCAGCGTCAGCAGCAGGGGTGTGGCCACACGCTTGCCGTCGATCTTGGTGGTCAGCCGGTCGCCGTGATACTCCTCGGTCGTCGGCAGGAACCGCTTCGCCAGCGCGATGATCTTCGAGTCGCGTTCCTGCTCGTGCTCCACCTCATGGCCCTGGTCCTTGACCAGCTTGTAGGCCGTGTAGACGAGGAAGAAGCCGAACAGGTAGAAGACCCAGCTGAACGTGTTGATCGCGGCCGCGCCGACCGCGATGAAGATGCCGCGCATCACCAACGCCATCACGATGCCGATCAGCAGGACCTTCTGCTGGTACTGCCGCGGCACCGCGAAGCTGGACATGATGATGATGAAGACGAACAGGTTGTCCATGGACAACGCGAGTTCGGTGATGTAGCCGGCGAAGTACTCACCGCCGTACGTCGTGTCCCACTTCAGCATCACGAACACGCCGAACAGCACGGCGATACCGACGAACACCGCGTACCAGAACGCCGACTCGCGGAACGACGGTTCGTGCGGTTTCCGGACGTGAGCAAAGAAGTCGAACACGAACAGACCGATGATCACCACGATGGTGACGATCCATTCGACTGGGGTTACATGCATGAAGCACGGACCTTCCGGTAGACCTATTTACGGTACCGGAGGTCTCTCCCACCCGTCGCATTTGTTTGAGTCGACGGGCCGACCGCCCCGGGCCAGCCGCATTGCCGGACGTGTTGACGAGACGGTCGCAGGGTATGGGGATACTCCCCTCCACAGCGACACCAATTGAAACACACGTCGCGCCCACATCGGGTATGACGCCCGTTACATTCGGGATAGGCCGACCTCTGCTAGTCGAGTTCGTCCTCGTCGTCTACGGGAGCTTCGGCGGTGTCGGCACCGTCGGCACCGCCGCCTCGGATCGACCACAGCAGCCCGTCGAGTTCGTCGGGCTTGACGAGCACGTCGCGAGCCTTGGAACCTTCGCTGGGTCCGACCACGCCGCGGGTCTCCATCAGGTCCATCAGCCGACCGGCCTTCGCGAACCCGACTCGCAGCTTTCGCTGCAGCATCGACGTCGACCCGAACTGGCTGCTCACCACGAGTTCCACGGCCTGGCAGAACAGTTCGAGGTCGTCGCCGATGTCTGGGTCGACGTCCTTGCGCTCCCCCGCCTTCGCCGTCGTGATGCCCTCGGTGTACTCCGGCTCGGCCTGGTTCTTGGTGAAGTCGACGACGGCGTGTATCTCCTCGTCGGTGATGAACGCGCCCTGCAACCGGGTGGGCTTGTTCGCCCCCATCGGGAGGAACAACCCGTCGCCCATGCCGATCAGCTTCTCCGCGCCGGCCTGGTCGAGGATGACCCGCGAGTCCGTCAGCGACGACGTCGCGAACGCCAGTCGCGAGGGCACGTTCGTCTTGATCAGGCCGGTCACCACGTCGACCGACGGCCGCTGGGTCGCGAGCACGAGGTGGATGCCGGCCGCGCGGGCCTTCTGGGTGATCCGCACGATCGCGTCCTCGACGTCGCGCGGCGCGGTCATCATCAGGTCGGCGAGCTCGTCGACGATCGCGAGGATGTACGGGTATGGCCGGTACACGCGCTCGCTGCCGAGCGGCGTCTGGATGTCACCGGATCTCACCTTGTGGTTGAAGTCGTCGATGTGGCGCACCCGGCTGGCCTGCATGTCCTGGTAGCGCTGCTCCATCTCCTCGACCAGCCACGCGAGCGCGGCCGCGGCCTTCTTCGGCTGGGTGATGATCGGCGTGATGAGGTGCGGGATGCCCTCGTAGGGCGTCAGCTCGACCATCTTCGGGTCGATGAGGATCATCCGGACCTCGTCGGGGGTAGCCCTGGTCAACAGCGAGACCAGCATCGAGTTGACGAAGCTCGACTTTCCGGATCCGGTCGAGCCCGCGACCAGCAGGTGCGGCATCTTCGCCAGGTTCGCGCAGACGAAATTACCCTCGATGTCCTTGCCGAGCCCGATCACCATCGGGTGATGGTCCTTGCGGGTGGAGGGTGCGTTCAGGACATCGGCCAGGCGCACCATCTCGCGGTCCGAGTTGGGCACCTCGATGCCCACCGCGGACTTGCCGGGGATCGGCGCAAGCAGTCGCACGTTCTCGGTGGCCACCGCATAGGCGATGTTTCGGGCCAGCGCCGTGATCTTCTCGACCTTCACGCCCGGGCCGAGTTCCACCTCGTAGCGGGTGACCGTCGGGCCACGGGTGAACCCGGTGACGGCGGCGTCGATCTTGAACTGTTCGAGCACCTCGGTGATCGCGTCGATCATCGTGTCGTTGGCGCTGCTGCGCCTCTTGGGCGGGTCGCCGGGCACGAGCAGCGATGCGGGCGGCAGGGTGTAGTCGCCGTCGATCACCCGGTCCGCGATGAACTCCTTGGCGGCAGGCGCGGGCGCGGCCTCCGCCTCGGTAGTCGGTTCGGGCTTGGCAGGCTTCGGCACCGGCGGGCGCCGCTTCGGCTTGGGCTTCGCATCCTCGAGCGGCGGCGCGCCGGGGGGCTCCGCGGCCGCCTCCCCGGGAGCGAACTCGTCGGTCGGGTAGTTCTCGACGGGCGTCTTGCTTCGGCGACGCTTCGGGAGGCCGTTCTCGTCGAGCTCGTCCGCTTCGCCCCGGCTCGCGGTGCCGAACAGCGACTGCGCCCGGGTCGGGATCTCGCGCACCGTCGTGCCCGTCAGCAGCAGCACGCCGAACAGCATCGCGATCAGCAACAACGGCACCGACAGCCACACCGTGAGCCCGTCGGTGATCGGCCCGCCCGCGGCGTAACCGACGAATCCGGCACCGCCGGAGCGGCCATCGAGATCTGTCGGCGAGCCCGCCGCGAGGTGCCACAGCCCGAGCGCCGGCAGCGCCACGAGAGCGGAACCGAGCACCAGCCGCGGGCGGATCTCGGGGTTGGGCTCGGTGCGCATCAGCGACACCGCGATCCCGATCGCGACCAGCGGGATCAGCGCCGCCGCCGCACCCAGCACCCAGTGCAGCCCGGTCTCGAGCCACCCACCGACCGGGCCACCCGCGGAGATCCACACCGCGGCGGCAACGACCACGCCGACCGCGAGCAACGCCAGCGCGATCCCGTCGCGGCGATGCCCGGCGTCGATCTCACGCGCGCGGCTCACCGTGCGGGTGGTCGCGCCGATCCCGCGGGCCAGGATCGTCCAGCCCTTCCCCACGGACCGGCCCACCACCGCCAGCGGCGACCGGCCCTGCGCTCGGGGCTTGCTGACGGTCCGGGTGGTCCGCGATGGAGGTTTCTTCTTCGCGCTGCCCGTCGCGCGCGTGCCTGCCGAGCGCGCGCGCGACGCTGTGCTGCCGGTGGGCTTGCCTGCCATGCGCTCAGACTAGTCCCATCAGTCCCACGGGGACCATCCACCACAGACGTCACACGCCCTCTGGCGGGTCGACGAACTGCATCGCGCCGACGATGTTGTCGAACGGGTCGGCGAAGAAGACGAGGTCGCCGACGGACGGAATCGTCGCCGTCGGCAGCAGGATCCGGCCACCATTGGCCTCGACCCGGCGCACGACCTCGTCGACGTCGTCGACCGCAAACGTCACCTCCGGGCCATTGGTCGGGACCTCGAGCAGTTGCCGTCGCTGCTGTACCGCCGCGATCATGGTGCGCCCCGAGCTGTGGTCGAGGTTCACCTTCGAGAACAGCGAGCCGGGCGGCCCCCAATCGTCGAAGGTCCAATCGAACACGGCGGCGTAGAACGCGCGTCCGCGGTCGTAGTCGTCGAAGTTGAACGCGACGTGCGCGGGATACGCGGACATCGGGGGCTACAGACCGCGCTGCAGCTCGCCGACCGCTGCAATGTCGCCGGCTGCGCCGTTCGTCTCGAGCCGCACAGCATTGCGTCCGGTCGCGTGCAGCAGCAACTCGGACGGCCGACCGAGCAGCACGACGCGCCGGTCACCGGGCCTCTTCACCTCGACGTGGTCGCCGTCGGGGGTCTCGAGCACGACGGTGACCGTGGAGCGCCGATAGGACAACTTCGCCATCCTGCGCAGCGCCGACCACAGCTCGCGTTCATCGGCCATACCGAGTTCGCGCGGCGACCAGCCAGGCGTACCGCGGCGCACATCCTCGTGATGCACGAACATCTCGGTGGCGTTGATCGCGGCGTCGAATGGGCGCAGCAGCACCGGTGGGCCGGTGCGGACCTGCTCGAGCAACTCCGGCCACGGCCGCTTCGCCGCGTCGCGACGCACCCGCTCGGTGTGCCCCGCCAGTGGCTTCAGCAGGACGCCGGGCGCGGTGTCGGGGCGGCGCTCCCGCACGACGAGGTGCGCGGCGAGGTCGCGGGTGGTCCAGCCCTCGCACAGCGTGGGTGCGTCGGGGCCGGTGGCGGTCATCGCGTCGACGAGGGCGAGGCGTTCGCGGCGGGCAAGGCTCACGAACCCAACCTACGCGAATGCACCGACACCGACCCGCCCCGCGTCCGGACCACACCGTTACGGCGAATAGTGTTCCCGGGTGCCCGTTTCCCACATGATCCTGATCGCGGTCGCCGGATTCGGCGCGGGCGCAATCAACGCGGTCGTGGGTTCGGGGACGCTCATCACCTTCCCCACACTGGTGGCGCTCGGCTATCCCCCCGTCACCGCGACGATGTCCAACGCGATCGGCCTGGTCGCCGGCGGGGTGTCGGGAACCTGGGGCTACCGGCGCGAACTGCGCGGGCAGTGGGACCGGCTGCGCTGGCAGATCCCGGCGTCGCTGCTCGGCGCGGCGATCGGCGCCTGGCTGCTGCTGCACCTGCCGGAGAAGGTGTTCGTCCGGGTGGTGCCGGTGCTGCTCATCGGCGCGCTGATCCTCGTCGTCACCGGCCCGCGCATCCAGGCCTGGGCGCGCCGACGTGCCGACGCGGCCGGCCGCGACGCCGACCACGTTCCCGCCGGACACATGGTCGCGCTCGTGGCCGGCACGTTCGCGGTCGGCATCTACGGCGGCTACTTCACCGCGGCCCAGGGGATCCTGCTGATCGGCATGATGGGCGCGTTGCTGCCCGAGTCGATGCAGCGGATGAACGCCGCGAAGAACCTGCTGTCGCTGCTGGTGAACATCGTCGCCGCACTGGCCTACACGTTCGTCGCGTTCGACCGGATCAGTTGGGCCGCAGCGGGCCTGATCGCGATCGGGTCGCTGATCGGTGGCACCGTCGGCGCGAAGTACGGTCGCCAGCTGTCCCCCGACGCCCTGCGCGCGGTGATCGTCGTCGTCGGCCTGATCGGGCTGTGGCGGCTGCTGATGACCTGACCCGCGGCCACCCGTGAGCCAGTGATTCCCAATGACTTCGGTCGTCGAATCGGTCTGGCAAGCGCCCGGCGTGCCCGGCGCACTCCACGCGCCGACAGCAAAGGCGGGATCAGTACTTCGAACGCGGTTACGGTCGGACCGACCCAGCCGCATCGACGGCACCGAAGGTACACGGATCTTGACCGTGCTCGGCGGCGGCGACCCGACCTTTTCGGGTCGACGTGGCTAGCGCTAGCCGGGAACTGGCGGGACTGGGGTGAGGCCGCCGGCGGGGAGGGTGAGGTGGCGGTCGCCGCGGGGTCCGGTCCACAGGATCGCGGTGCCGGGCAGGGCGCGCGCGTGCCAGAGCCCGGCGGTCTTCAGTGCATGGTGAAAAGCACACAGAGACTGCAGATCTGACGCAATCGTCCATCCCCCGGCGCGCGGGTTGCGGTGGTCGAAGGGCCGGATGTGGTCGAGTTGGCAGCGGGCGGCGGGCATGGTGCACCCCGGAAACCTGCAGTGCCGGTCCCGCGCCCGCACCAGGGCCGCGGTCTCGGCGTTGGGCCGGTAGGTCAGTGCCCCGGCGGGCGGGACGAGCAGGCCGCCGTGCCCGTCGGGGTGGATGCCGTCGGCGAACTCGGGGCAGGTGGCGAGCAGGTCGGTGAACCGCTCGTAGAGATCG
>DATDBL010000029.1:0-13881 GCA_036524855.1 Aldersonia sp.
CGGCTCGCGAGGTCGTGGGTGGCGAGGTCGCGGGTGGCGCGGTCGTCGCCGGCCCGCCGACGATCGCGATCGCCGGGGGAGCGGCGTTCACGTTCGGCTACGCCGAGCATCGGGAACTGCTCGCCGCCGCAGGGGCGCGGGTGGTCGTGTTCGATCCGCTGACCGACCCGCTCCCGCCCGACATCGCCGGGTTGGTGCTGCCCGGCGGGTTCCCGGAGGAGCACGCGGGCGACCTGTCCGGGAACGTGGCGCTTCGGACCCGGATCGCCGACCTCGCCGCGCGGGGGATGCCCGTCCATGCCGAGTGCGCGGGCCTGCTGTATCTGGCGCGGTCGCTGGACGGGCACCCGATGGCCGGGGTGCTCGACGCCGATGCGGAGTTCGGGCCGACCCTGACGCTGGGCTATCGCGACGCGACCGCGTTGACCGACTCGGTGCTGTGGTCGGCGGGAGAGCGGGTGTGTGGACACGAGTTCCACCGCACCCGCCTCACGTCGTCGGGCACGCCCACCGCCTGGGGTTGGCGCGACTGGCAGGGCGCAGCGCAGCGGGAGGGTTTCGTACAGGCGCAGGTTCATGCGTCGTACTTGCACACCCACCCGGCGGGCAACCCGGCCGCGGTTGCCCGTTTCGTGGCCGCGGCGGCGGAGTTTGCCCAAAGTAAGCGGCGGCTCGACAGCCCCGCAGCGGCGCCGCCGCCATGACTTCGCAGCACGGGTCGAAACCTCGCAAGGGGTATGTGCGCTGCGAGGTGAAGACTGGTTCTGCGAAGTGGTGGTCGGTTCGAGGTCAGCGCCTCTTGGCGGTGACGAGCAGGTACTCCCAGGGCATGTGGCCGTCGGTGAGGTGGGCCTCGGCGAGGGCGCAGAGGTCGGCGTCGAGGGCGGCCGTTCTCTCGGGGTCCGCGGCGATATTGCGGTAGGCGGCGATCGTCGGGCCGTAGTTGGCCTTGAAGAAGTCACGGAACGCCTCGGGGGTGGCGAACCGGTCGACGTCGAGCGGGCGGCGCGAGGTCGAGACGTCGGTGACGCGCTCGCCGAACAGCGCGCGCACGTGAGCCTCGCGGCCCCACAGCGGCGGCGGCTCGACACCCGGCGGGGGCGCCGGAACGTAGGGCTTCATCGTGGCGAACAGCTGACCGATGAAGCCCTCCGGTGTCCAGGAGATCAGGCCGATGGTGCCGCCGGGACGGCACACGCGCAGCAGCTCGTCGGCGGTGCGCTGGTGGTGTGGGGCGAACATCGCGCCCACGCAGGAGACGACGGCGTCGAACGAGCCGTCGGCGAACGGCAGCGCCTCCGCGTCGGCCTCGCGCCAGTCGATCGTCACCCCGCGCGCGGCCGCGTCCCGCTCGCCGATGGCGAGCAGTTCGGGCGTGAGGTCGCTGGCCACCACGCTCGCACCGGCCTCGGCGGCCGGGATCGCGACGTTGCCCGATCCGGCGGCGACGTCGAGGACTCGGTCGCCCGCCCCGATCTTGCACGCCTGTACCAGTGTGGGGCCGAGGTCGGCGATCACCTCGGTGGCGACGGCGGAGTAGTCGCCGAGCGCCCACATCGCCTTGTGCCGGTTCTTCAGGTCGCGGTCGGCGGTGTCGGGTGCGGTCTGGGTCATGATTCCTCCTGTGTCGGTGCACCGAGCATCCGTCGTGCGGCGCGCCGTGCTCTAGTGACGAATCTGTACCGCTGGCGGTTCAAAATGTGTACTGGTCGGCGTCTAATGGACCCATGCCCTCCTACGGCCAGTTCTGTCCGGTCGCCAAGGCGATGGAAGTTCTCGACGAACGCTGGACGCTGCTCGTCGTGCGGGAGCTGCTCTCGGGCAGCTCGCACTTCAACGAACTCCGTCGCGGCGTGCCGAAGATGTCGCCGGCCCTGCTGAGCAAGCGGCTGCGCAGCCTCGAACGCGCCGGCGTCATCCAGCGCACCGAGGCCGACGGCCGGACCAGCTACGCCCTCACCGAGTCCGGACGGGAACTCGGCGAC
Source organism: Aldersonia sp. (assembly GCA_036524855.1). Lineage (GTDB taxonomy): Bacteria > Actinomycetota > Actinomycetes > Mycobacteriales > Mycobacteriaceae > Aldersonia. Next base: position 1,986 of record DATDBL010000029.1, read on the forward strand.
GTGGTCGACGCGCTTGCGGTGTGGGGTGTGCGCTGGATCGGCGACCTGGGCGACGAGGACCTGGATCCCCACCTGCTGCTATGGGACATGCGCCGCAAGGTGCCTGTCGAGGCGTGGCCACGCCGGCGGACCGTGCTCGCGATCGAGTTCGACGACTCCGGAGTCAAGGCGAAGCGCTGGTGGCTGGTCGTCGCCGACGGAGACGTCGACGTCTGCGACTACGACCCCGGTTTCGACGTCGCCGCGACGCTGTCGACCAGCTTGCGGACGCTGACCCGGCTCTGGCGCGGCGACCTTGCCTGGCCCGACGCGCTCGGCGCCGGCCTGGCACAGGTGACAGGGCCCGAGCCGGTGCGCCGACAGGTGCCGGAGTGGGTCGGTCAGTCCACCTTCGCGGCCGTGCCTCGCCCGGCCTGAGCGATCACCGTAAGGTCTGCTGTCGTGGCCGACCAACTCGACGACACCGAACAGCACTACCTCGTCGGGCTCGACCTGACGGGGCGCCGGGTCGTGGTTGTCGGCGGCGGCTCGGTGGCGCAGCGCCGGCTCGGGAAGCTGCTCGCCTCCGGCGCGGACGTGCACGTCATCAGTCGCGCCGTCACCCCCGCGGTCGAGGGCATGGCGGCCGCCGATCAGGTGACGCTGCACCTGCGCGAATTCCGCGACGGCGACCTCGACGACGCCTGGTATGTAATCGCCTGCACCGACGAACCCGACACCAACGCCGCGATCGTCGCCGCGGCCGAGCGCAACCGCACCTTCTGCGTTCGCGCCGACATCGCGCGCCTCGGCACCGCGGTCACCCCCGCGACGGGCCGGTTCGACGGCCTCGAACTCGGGGTCCTCGCCGGCGGTGCCCACCGCCGCTCCGCCGCGGTGCGGACCGCGTTGCTAGAGGCGCTGCAGTCCGGCGCGATCCCGGACACGTCGACGCCGGTGGAACCGGGCGTGGCGCTGGTCGGCGGGGGACCGGGCGATCCCGACCTGATCACCGTGCGCGGCCGCCGCCTGCTCGCCCGCGCCGACCTCGTCGTCGCCGACCGCCTCGCGCCGCCGGAACTGCTCGCCGAACTCGGCGCGCACGTGGAGGTGATCGACGCCGCGAAGATCCCGTACGGGCGGGCCATGGCGCAGGAGGCGATCAACTCCGCGCTCATCGACGGGGCGAGGGCCGGCAAGTTCGTGGTGCGCCTCAAGGGTGGCGACCCGTACGTGTTCGGGCGCGGCTACGAGGAACTCGAGGTGTGCGTCGCCGCCGGGGTTCCGGTGACCGTTGTGCCCGGGATCACGAGTGCGATCTCCGTCCCATCCGCCGCCGGCATTCCGGTCACCCACCGCGGGGTGACGCACGAGTTCGTCGTCGTGAGCGGGCACGTCCCGCCGGGGCATCCCGAGTCGCTTGTCGACTGGGCGGCGCTTGCCCGGCTGCGGGGGACGATCGTGCTGCTCATGGCTGTGGAACGGATCGGACAGTTCGCCGCCACCTTGGTCGAGGGTGGGCGCCCAGCGGACACCCCGGCCACCGTGATTCAGGAGGGGACGCTGCGCTCGCAGCGGGTGCTGCGCGCCGATCTTGCCACCGTCGCGGAACGGGTGCGCACCGAGCAGATCCGCCCGCCCGCGATCGTCGTGATCGGTCGAGTGGCAGGATTCGGCCCGTCCGGTCGGTAGCCTGGTTTGTTGTGTCCAGTCGACCCGCCACCGCCGCCGGTTCCTATCCGGTGACCGACCGAGCCTTCGGGCTCGCCATTGTCGTGCTCGGCGGTCTGCAGTTGATGGTCGTGCTCGACGGCACCGTCGCGAATCTCGCCCTGGCGCGGATGCAGGCCGACCTCGGCCTGTCCGACGCCGGCCGCAACTGGGTGGTCGTCTCGTACGCACTCGCCTTCGGCGGGCTGATGCTGCTCGGTGGGCGCATCGGCGACGCGCTCGGCCGAAAACGGGTGTTCATCGCCGGTGTCGCATTGTTCACGCTGGCGTCCCTGGCGTGCGGGCTGGCGGTGAACGAGGCGACGCTGATCCTCGCTCGGGCGCTGCAGGGTACCGGCGCCGCGGTGGCGTCGCCGACCGCGTTGGCGCTGGTCGCGACCACCTTCGCGCCCGGTCCCGCGCGTAACCAGGCCATCGCGATCTACGCGGCCATGACTGGCATCGGGTCGATCACCGGGCTCATCGTCGGCGGCGCGCTCACCGAGGTGTCGTGGCGGTGGATCTTCCTCATCAACGTGCCGATCGGGCTGGCGATCGTGACCCTCGCGGTGTTCGCACTGCAGGAGACCGTCGGCGAACGGCTCGCACTCGACGTGCGCGGCGCCGTGCTCGGCACGTTCGGTGCGACGTCGCTGGTGTTCGGGATCAGCGAGGGTCCGGAACTCGGCTGGGGCTCGGTCACGATCGTCACGTCGCTGGTCCTCGCGATCGTCCTGCTGACCGCGTTCCTCGTCGTCGAACGGCGCGCGACCAACCCGCTGCTGCCGTTCAAGCTTTTCGCCGACCGCGACCGGGTGGTGACGTTCGCGGCGATCTTCTTCTCCGGCGCGGCGCTGTTCTGCACCACCGTCTATGTCGCGCTGTTCGTGCAGGACATCCTCGGCTACAGCCCGCTGCGGGCGGGTCTGGCGTTCATCCCGTTCGCGGTCGGCCTCGGTGTCGGGTCGGCGTTGGCGTCGAAGCTCGTCATGCGCATCGCGCCGCGCTGGCTGGCCGCGACCGGTGCGCTGATCATGGTCATGGGGCTGTTCTACGGGTCGACGCTCGACGGCACCGCGGACTACCTGACGAACATGTTCGTCCCGATCATCGGCATCGGTTTCGGTGTCGGACTCGCCGTGGTGCCGCTGCCGTTGTGCGCGGTGGCGGGGGTGGCGGAGACCGAGATCGGGCCGCTGACGGCGATCACCCAGGTGGCGCAGACGCTGTCCGGACCGCTCGCTCTGGCGGTCGTCGGGGCGATGGCGACGTCGAAGACGCTCTCGCTCGGCGGCAACGGCGGTCCGGCGGCACGGATGACGCCCCACGAACTGAGCGCGTTGAGCACGGGCTACACCTTCGCCCTGGTGTGGTGCGCCGTGTGCGCGGCGCTCGCCGGCATCGTGGCGCTGTTCATCCGCTACAGCTCGCGTGACGTCGCGCAGGCGCAGGCCGCTCAGGAGGCGGCGCAGCAGCGCTGAACAACGCTGAAGAGCGGACCTTTCAGAATTACGGCCTCCTCGCGGCGGATTCGTGTAACTGTGGGTGTGCTCACAACCGAACGCGTGCGAGGAGAGTCGATGAAGACCACAGCCGCAGTCGTCTACGAAGCCGGCAAGCCCATTGAGATCGAGGAACTCGACCTCGACAAACCGCGCGAGGGCGAGGTGCTGATCCGGTACACCCATGCGGGTCTGTGCCATTCGGACGTCCACATCGCGCACGGCGACCTCGAGGCGCGGCTGCCGATGGTGCTCGGGCACGAGGGCGCCGGCGTGATCGAGGAGGTGGGTTCAGGCGTCACCCGAGTCAAACCGGGCGACAGCGTTGTGTGCTCGTTCATCCCGAACTGCGGAACGTGCCGTTACTGCGCCAACGGTCAGCAGTCGATCTGCGACATGGGCGCGACGATCCTCGAGGGATACCTACCAGGCGAGCACTTCCCGATCACCGGACCCAAGGGCCAGTACGGCGCGATGTGCATGCTCGGCACGTTCAGCCAGTACGGCGTCATCCACCAGAACTCCGTCGTCAAGATCGACGACGACCTGCCGCGGGACAAGGCCGTGCTCGTCGGCTGCGGGGTGCCGACCGGGTGGGGTTCGGCGGTCAACACCGCCAAGGTCCGGGCCGGCGACACGGTGGCCGTGTTCGGCGTCGGGGGCATCGGCATCAACGCGGTGCAAGGCGCTCGACTGGCGGGCGCGAAGAACATCGTGGCCGTCGATCCGCTGGAGAACAAGCGCGAAAAGGCCCTCGAACTCGGCGCCACGCACGCGTTCGCCTCGGCGGAGGAGGCACAGGCGACGATCACCGAACTGACCCGCGGGCAGATGGCGGACTCGGCCATCCTCACCCCCGGCCTGGTGACCGCGGAGATCGTGCAGAGCGGGTTCGACGCGGTCGGCAAGGGCGGCATCGTCGTGCTGACCGGGCTGAACAAGATCGAGGAGCAGACCATCCAGCTGTCCGGGTCGATCCTCACGCTGTACCGCAAGTCGGTGGTGGGCAGCCTCTTCGGCGACTGCAACCCGACGACCGACATCACGATGCTGCTCGGTCTCTACCAGTCGGGTGATCTCAAGCTCGACGAGCTGATCACCCGCACCTACACGCTCGACCAGGTCAACGAGGGCTACGACGACCTGCTGAGCGGAAAGAACATCCGGGGTGTCGTCGTCCATCAGCACTGATTCGGCGGGAATCCTTGGTCCGGTGCCCGCGGTCGTCGACCGAGGTGCCGAGGTGGAGTTGCTCGAGGCGGCGCTCTCGTGCGGGGCACACGTCCTGCTCGAGGGCCCGCCGGGCACCGGAAAGTCCACCCTGCTGCGGTCGGTGGCTTCGGACTTCGCGGTGCCCTACGTGCTTGTCGAGGGCAACGCGGAGCTGACACCGACGCGGTTGTTGGGGCAGTTCGACCCCGCGCTCGTGCTCACTCGCGGCTACGTTCCGGAGATCTTCGGCGACGGGCCGCTGCTCGCCGCGATGCGGGCCGGTGCGCTGCTCTACATCGAGGAGCTCAACCGGGTCCCCGAGGAGACCATCAACGTGCTGCTGTCCGCGATGAGCGAACGGCAGATCGTGGTGCCGCGGCTCGGTCGCGTGGTCGCCGCCGTGGGGTTCGCGTTCGTCGCGGCGATGAACCCGTTCGACGCCGTCGGCACGGCGCGGGTGTCGGCGGCGCTGTACGACCGGACCTGCCGCATCGCGATGGGCTACCAGAGCGAGGTGTCGGAGGACCGGATCGTCGCGCTGCACCAGGACGACCTGCCCGAGCGGTGGCGGGAACGCGCCGTTCGCCTGGTTCGGGCCACCCGCGATCACCCCGACATCGAGGTCGGCTCGTCGGTGCGCGGCGCGATCGACTTCGCGCGGATCGCGGTCGCGCTGGCGGGGCGGCGCGGGTTGCCCGTCGAGGACTCGTCGGTGGGGTTGGCGGCGGCGAACGTCGCGCTGTCGGGTCGGATCCGGCTGCACGACGGCTGCACGCGCTCGGCGGAGGAGATCATCGCCGACCTGTACCGGCAGATCTTCGCCGCGTCCGAGGACACCGAGCCTGCGCAGGGGGAGGGGAGGCCGGGGGAACCCTGAGCCCGCCGTCGGCGGGCAACCCGGATCAACCGAAGCGGCCGCTGCGCCGGCCGCAACAACGGAGTGGGCCACGGCAACGGACGGCGAGTCGGACCGAGCTGTCGCGGAACCCGCGGTTTGCGCAGTTGTCGCCGGAGGTGGGCGAACTCGACGAGGCCGCCGTGCGCGATGCGATGGCAGAAGACGCCGACGCCACCCTCGCCACGCTGATCGCGATGAGTCACGCCACCGACGAGGGCCTGCGGGCGGCGGTGCGGCGGATCGTGCCGCGGCTGGTGCTCGACCAGGCTCGCCGCGGCACCCCTGCCGCGCGGGGCGTGACGAAACGGCGGGTGGTGCCGATCGACCGCGGCGACGACCTGGATCTCGACCGGTCCCTCGACGCGATCGTCGCCGCGCGGGCCGAGGCGCGGGCGCCCAACGCCGACGAGTTGCGGGCGGTCGCCTGGGCGCGGCCGCAGATCGCGCTGTGCCTGCTCATCGACGCGTCCGGGTCGATGAACGGTGCCCGGTTGGCGACCGCCGCCACCACCGCAGCCGCGTGCCTGGTGCGGGCGCGGGGCGAGATCGGGGTGGTGGCGTTCGCGTCGCGCCCGACCGTGCTGCAGGCTCTGACGACGACGCCGGCGGGTTCATCCCTCGTGGAATCGGTGTTGCGGCTGCGGGGGCACGGCACCACCGCGCTCTCGGCGGCGCTGGAGGCGGCGCGGCGGCAGTTGGCGAAGGCGACGGCGGCGCGGCGCGTGACTGTGCTGCTCTCGGACTGCCGCGAGACCGACGACGTCGACCCCGCGCCGGCGATGCGGGCCCTCGACGAGGTGATCGTGCTCGCGCCCGCCGAGGATCCCGACGCCGCGGCTGCGCTGTGCAGGAGTACGGGTGCGGCGATGGCGCCGATCGCCTCGATCGCGGACGTGGCGCCGGCGATTACGCGGTTGTTGGCGCGGGGGTGAAGTCCGGGGCCGTTCGAGTGATCGCCGTGGTCGGCGGGGATGGGGGTGACGACTGTCGAACGGGCAGCTCGAGCGAGCGGCCCGCACCCAGTCACCGACCCGTTCCACCTGCGCGACGAGGTTGCCGCGCGCTGATCGCCATGTCCGTCCCCGGTGGGGCGATCAGCGCCAACGCCGCCAGTTACACGGCTACCCGCCACGCAGGCGATGCCCACCGCTACACGGTCCGCAAACAGATCATCGGCCGGCAAAACCCTCACCCGGCGCCTGACCGCCGAGCAAGCCCACCGCTACCGCGACTGGATCGCCAACCGCCGCACCCTCGACGACCTCATCGACCAGATGGACCAGCTCTCACGACAGGCCGCCCACCTGCTCGACACACCATCACCCCAGCTCAAACGCTCGAAAGCCGGACACTGACCCGCGAAGTGGGTCTGGGGAAGCTGCCCGGATCGCGGGCAGTTGCACTCGATCCGAGGAGGATGAACATGCCCCGAACCCGAGTCCTGGTGGAGGTCGCACAGAAACAGGAAGAGGCGTTCGCGAGATTCGAGGCCGAACTGGCGTCACCCGCGACGGCGTTGAGACACAGCGAATCGGTCGTCGACGGCCTCGTTGGACTCGGTGTCGATGTCGCGACCGACATGCCGCCGGTACCGATGCTGAGCACGCGGAAGGAGACCGTCGCGACCCTGGAGGCATTCGCCAGCGAGGAGTCGAGTCCCGACGTCGCCGCGTCGTCGATCGTCGTTGCCGCCGAAGTCGACGCGAGCCAGATCCAGACCCTTCAGGAGCAGTCGGGTGTGCGGGTTTGGTCCGATTCGCCGATCGAGCTCGTGGGAGCGTGTGCAGGCTGTTCGTCGCACGGGGAGTCCGAAACGGAGTCCCACGTTGCTGGGCTGTTCGACCGGGCGTCGTCGGCGGGCGGTACCGACTGTCGACCGTTCCGATCCGGGGTGTCGGTCGACGACATCCGCACGTTGCTCGGCGTGCAACGAGTGTGGCTGGACGGATTCCGGGGCCAGAACGTCGTCGTGGGCATCGTCGACGAGGGTGTGAACGGGCTCGAGTACCCGGTCGTCGGGGGGTTCTCGAGGCCGAACGCCCAACTTCCGGGAACGGCGCCGATCACGAGCCACGGATCGATGTGCGCCGCAGACGTGCTCGTCGCGGCCCCGGCGGCGAAGCTCTACGACTACCCGTTCCTGGGAATTCAGAACTCGGGCGGCGCTCTTCCCCCAGTCGACTCCCGATGACACGCGGACGGCACTCGTCGCGGGAGCGATCAACCTCGGTCCGCCGGGGTTCGACGATCTGACCGGCCACGGGGTCATCAACGCCGCTGCGTCCTATGCGCACCTGCTCTCCACTCGGTAGCGTGGGCGGGTATGAAGTGGTTGGTTACGGTCCATGAGCAAGCTCAGCTGGGGGCGGTGCGCGAACGGTTGCGTGCTCGTGGCTGCATCGATGTCGACCTCGAAACGGCGGTGCCGTTGAGCGGAAACGAGATCGCGATTTCGGTCGACGGCCCCCGTGACCTGCCCAAGTTGGTCAGGACGACGACGCGATCACGGGCGTGTTCGAGAACAGTGACATCGTCCTGACCTAGTCCGTCAGCACCACCAGTTCCCGCGCCGACGCGACCTCGACCCGCAATCCCGCGCGCGCAGCGACCCGCGCGACGCCCTTGACGTCGTCGGGCTCGGCGCGGCTCACCACCAGCGCGCGGGCGAGCAGGCCCTTGCGGTGCTTGTTGAAGTGGCTCACGACCTTGCGGTTGCCGTCGGGAAGCTCGGTCAGCACGGTCGCGACCACCGCGCCCGGCACCGGGCCGAGCTGCTGGTAGATCCCCGAGCGCAGGTCCACGACCAGCCCGCCGTCGGCCTCGGCCTCGATCGCGGACGTCAGTTCGGGACGCCAGAACGCGGCCAACGTGCCGAATCCGGGGAGGGTCGACCCGCCCGAGAGCCGGTACGCGGGGATCGGGTCGCCGGGTCGGACCGCGCCGAACAGCGCCGACCCGATCGCGAGGCGGGCGTAGGCCTTCGCGCGTTGCACCCGGGTGAACCCGCGTGTGTCGAGGGCGTCGAACAGCACCCCGGTGTAGCGGTCGAGGGCGGGGCGCGTGGGGCTGGTCCACAGCGCCGCGTTGCGATCGATCTCGTCGCGTTGGCCCGCGCCGAGGCCCAGCGCGGCGGCGGAGGCGTCCCCGTCGGCGGCGAGATCGACCAGCGCCTGCACCAGGATCTCGCGCCGCTCGGTCAGCTTGGGCAGCGACAGCTCGCCCAGATCCAGCGGCGCGCCGCGACCGCCGGCGGACTTGGTCTCGGAGGGTGGCAGCAGCACGAGCACCCACGGAATGTAGCCGCCGGACCGGCACGCATTACCCTTGACCTCCGTGATCACGCGCATGTCCCACCTCTTCCTGCGCACCCTGCGCGACGACCCCGCCGACGCCGAGGTGCCCAGCCACAGGCTGCTCGTACGAGCCGGTTACGTGCGCCGGGTGGCGCCCGGGGTGTACTCCTGGCTGCCGCTCGGTCTGCGGGTGTTCCGCCAGGTGGAGCGGGTGGTCCGCGAGGAGATGGACGCGATCGGCGCGCAGGAGATTCTGCTGCCGGCGCTGCTGCCGCGGGAGCCGTACGAGACGACAAACCGCTGGACCGAGTACGGCCATGGGCTGTTCCGTCTCGCCGACCGCAGGGGCGCCGACATGCTGCTCGGCCCGACCCACGAGGAACTGTTCGCGCTCACAGTGAAGGCCGAGTACTCGTCGTACAAGGACCTGCCGGTCACGCTGTACCAGATCCAGACCAAGTTCCGCGACGAGGAACGCCCGCGCGCCGGCATCCTGCGCGGGCGCGAGTTCGTCATGAAGGACTCGTACTCGTTCGACCTCGACGAGGCCGGGCTCAAGGCGTCCTACGAGGTGCACCGCGAGGCGTACCAGCGGATTTTCGCCCGGCTCGGGGTGAAGTACGTGATCGTCGCGGCGACGTCGGGCGCGATGGGCGGCAGCGCGTCGGAGGAATTCCTCGCCGACAGCGAGGTCGGCGAGGACACCTACGTGCGCTGCCTCGAGTCCGGGTACGCCGCCAACGTCGAGGCGGTGGTGACGCCGGCGCCGCCGGCCCTGCCGATCGACGGCCTCCCGCCCGCAGTCGTGCACGACACCCCCGACACCCCGACCATCGCGACCCTGGTCGCGTGGGCGAACTCCGCGCTCGATCGCGAGGTCACTCCCGCGGACACGCTGAAGAACATCATCGGCAAGCTATGGCACCCGGACGGCACGATCGAACTGCTGGCGGTCGGCGTGCCCGGCGACCGCGACGTCGACGAGAAGCGCCTCGGCGCGTCGGTGGAACCGGCCGAGTTCGAGCTGCTGACCGAGGCGGATTTCGCCGCCAACCCGTTCCTGGTAAAGGGCTACATCGGGCCCAAGGGGTTGCAGGAGAACGGGGTTCGCTATCTGGTCGACCCGCGGGTGGTGACCGGAACGCGGTGGATCACCGGTGCCGACGCGCCCGGGCGCCACGTTGTCGACCTCGTCGCCGGGCGTGACTTCATCCCGGACGGGACCATCGAGGCCGCCGAGGTCCGCGACGGCGACGCGTCTCCCGACGGTCGCGGGCCCCTGGTCGCGGCGCGCGGCATCGAGATCGGCCACATTTTCCAACTCGGCTACAAGTACACCGACGCGTTCGAGGTCGACGTGCTCGGCGAGAACGGCAAGCCGGTGCGGTTGATCCAGGGCTCGTACGGCGTCGGGGTGTCCCGGCTGGTCGCGGTGATCGCGGAGCAATGCCACGACGACAAGGGCCTGCGCTGGCCGGCCGAGGTCGCGCCGTTCGGCGTGCACATCGTGATCGCGAACAAGGACGACGCCGCCCGCGAGGGGGCGGAGGAGTTGGCGACCGCGCTGGACATCGCGGGGGTCGAGGTGCTGCTCGACGACCGCAAGTCCTCGCCGGGGGTGAAGTTCAAGGACTCCGAACTGCTCGGGGTGCCGGTGGTCGTGGTCGTCGGGCGCGGCTGGGCAAACGGCGTCGTCGAGGTGCGCGACCGGTTCACCGGCGCTAGCGACGAGGTGCCGGTGGCCGAGGCCCCGCACGTGGTGGCGGCGCGGGCGCGGGGGTAGGCGTCGCGGCGGCTTGACGGCGACGCCGCGCGTGTTCTGCACGTGTCGCGCACCTTGCAACGTGCGCGGCACGTCGCAACGTGCGCGTCGTCGGCCCGGATCTCGGAAGCTGCCGTCAGCCCAGCGCCTTGGCCTTCAGCGCGGTGTATTCCTGCTCGGTGATCGTGCCGGAGTCCAGCAACGCCTTCGCGTCGGCGATCTGTTCGGCGGGTGACTTGCCGGCGACGTTCTGGATGTAGGCGTCGGTGGCCTGCTTCGCCTCGTTCTGCGCGCGGATTGTCCGCCGCGTCATGCCGCTGCCGCGGGCGATGAGGTAGACAAGCGCGGTGATCCAGGGGACGAGGATGAGGAAGACGATCCACACCGCCTTCCACCAGCCCGACAGGTCGCGGTCCCGGAACAGGTCGGTGAGGATGTAGAACAGCAGCATCAGGTACGCGACGAAGGCGAAGATCACCAGCGTGTACCAGATGAAGTCCCAGAACGAGTTCCACATGGTCGCTACTCCTTGTTCAGCGGTGTCGACGAGCGAACCGCGCCGCTCGTCGGGTCGAGGTGTGGCCCGGGCCGTCCGCCCAGGGCGGATTGTCGCGGGGACAGCGGCGATCGCGACCCCGCACCGTTGCCGGCGCGACGTCACGGTGCGGGAACGTGCACCCGCCGAATCCGATTCGCCCCCGGTGATAGTGACACATTCGGGCCCCGATTCGGTGCTTCAACCCGGGCGCGGCGTCGTCGAGGTCGCGACGGCACCGCCGATCGTGGCGGATATCACAGGGTTCTCTGCGAGCCGTTCGGCCGGTGCGCACCGATCTCGGGGGCTGCCGCCGCATCGACAGCACGTCGAGCCCGAAGTCGTCGAGCAGATCGAGCACCATCATCGCGACACGCGGGCCCGCCGGTTTCCCCGTGTCGTGGGAATCTCCCTCGTGGCTGGCAAGCTGACGGTGTGCGCGATCGCATCCCGGTCCTGTCAGTGAGGGTCAGGCTGTCGCAGTCTGTGCCGCGCGCGGCGCTGTTGGCCGACTTGGCTGCCGCCGACGCCGTTTCCGACACTGCAACGGATTCCGGAAGTGAGGAACTGCGATGAGCGATGACACCCTGCGCGAAGGAGTGCGCGAGCTGATGCCGCGGGCGCAGTCGGATCTGACCGAGATGGTGTCTTTCCGGTCGGTGCACGATCCGGCGCAGTCGCCGCCGGAGGAGTGCGACAAGATGGTCGACTGGCTGCTCCAGGCGTTCACCGGCGTCGGGCTGACCGATGTCGCCGCCCACGTCACCAGCGACGGCTCCAAGGCGGTCACGGGCGTCGCGGCGGGACCGCCCGACGCGCCGACCGTGCTGATGTATTTCCACCACGACGTGCAGCCGCCGCTCGACGACGCGGCGTGGCATTCGCCGGTGTGGCAGCTGACCGAACGCGGCGGCCGCTGGTACGGCCGCGGCGCGGCGGACTGCAAGGGCAACATCGCCGCGCACCTGACCGCGCTGCGGGCGCTCGGCCCCGAGCTGCCGGTGA
>DATDBL010000030.1:0-9965 GCA_036524855.1 Aldersonia sp.
CACCTCGATGCCCCGGATCGCGAGGTCGGGGGGCGCGGCCAGGCCCAGCTGCTGCCACGCCGCGGCGGTCGCGACCCGGCCCCGGGGAGTCCGTGCGACCATGCCGGCGCGCACGAGGAACGGCTCACACACCTCCTCCACCGTGGCCGGTTCCTCACCGACGGCAACTGCCAGCGTCGAGACGCCGACCGGGCCGCCGCCGAAGCTGCGGATCAGCGCCCCGAGCACCGCGCGGTCGAGGCGGTCGAGGCCGATCCGGTCGACGTCGTACACGGCCAGTGCCGCCTCCGCGACCTCCTTGGTGACCACACCGTCCGCGCGCACGTCGGCGTAGTCGCGGACCCGGCGCAGCAGCCGGTTCGCGATGCGTGGCGTGCCGCGCGAGCGTCCGGCGATCTCGGCTGCCGCGTCCGCGCCCAACTCGATCCCGAGGATCCGCGCCGACCGCGCCAGGATCAGCTCCAACTCCGCCGGCTCGTAGAAGTCCATGTGCGCGGTGAAGCCGAAGCGGTCACGCAGCGGCCCGGTCAGCGCCCCCGACCGCGTCGTCGCCCCGACCAGCGTGAACGGCGCGACGTCGAGCGGAATCGAGGTCGCGCCCGGCCCCTTGCCGACGACGACGTCGACCCGGAAGTCCTCCATCGCCAGGTAGAGCATCTCCTCCGCGGGGCGCGCGATGCGGTGGATCTCGTCGATGAACAGCACGTCGCCCTCGACGAGATTGCTCAGCATCGCGGCGAGGTCGCCGGCGCGTTCCAACGCGGGGCCCGACGTCAGTCGCAGCGCCGAACCGAGTTCGGCGGCGACGATCATCGCCATGCTGGTCTTGCCGAGCCCCGGCGGACCGGACAGCAGGATGTGGTCCGGCGTACCGCCGCGCATCTTCGCGCCGCGCAGCACCAGCGCGAGTTGCTCCCGTACCCGCGGCTGGCCGATGAAGTCGTCGAGGGACTTCGGCCGCAGGCTCGTCTCGATCTCACCGTCCGTGCCGAGGTAGCGGGCCGTGACGGGCGAGTCCGTGTCGGTTGTGCTCTCGGTGGACTCGGCAGAGTCGTCCGTCTCGCTCACTTGTTCCGACCGAGCAGGGCCAGCGCGGCACGCAGGGCGGCGGCGGAATCGGCGTCGGGGCGCTCGGCGAGCACCGCGTCGGTCGCCTGCTCCGCCTGCTTGGCCGCGAAGCCGAGGCCCGTGAGAGCCTCGACCACCTGGTCGCGCACCACCCCCGCAGAGGACACAGCCGACGCCACCGCGCTTGTGCCGACCGGTCCTGCGGGCGCGGGCACGGCCTCGACCTTGTCCCGCAGCTCGACGACCATTCGTTCGGCGCCGCGCTTGCCGATGCCGGGGACGCGGGTCAGCGCGACGATGTTGCCCTCCGCCAGCGCCTTGCGCAGTGCCTCGGGCTCGAGCACCGCCAGGGTCGCCATCGCGAGGCGCGGCCCGACGCCGGACACGGTCTGCAGCAGGCCGAACAGGTCGCGGGACTCGGTGTCGGCGAAGCCGTAGAGCGTCATCGAGTCCTCGCGCACGATCATCGCGGTGAACAGGCGCGCCTCGGTGCCGCGGGCCAGCGTCGCCAGGGTCGCGGGGGTGGCGTTGAGCCGGTAGCCGATCCCGGCGGCCTCGAGCACCGCATGGTCGAGGCCGATGTCGAGTACCTCGCCGCGCACGGATGCGATCATCGCGACTTGGCCTCCTTCCGTTGTCGGGCCCCTTCCGCTTGTCGGGCCCCTTCCGCTTGTTGGGCCCCTTCCGATTGTTGGGCCCCTTCCGATTGTTGGGCCCCTTCGGTTTGTTGGGCCACGGCGGCGAACTTGCGCCGTTGCTCGGCGGCCTGCGCTTCGGCCTGCGCCATCCGCTCCAGCATGGGGGCACGGAAACAGTGGCAGATCGCGAGGGCGAGCGCATCGGCGGCGTCGGCCGGGGTCGGTTTCGCCTGCAACCCGAGGATGCGAGTCACCATCGCCGTGACCTGTGCCTTGTCCGCCGTGCCGTTCCCGGTGACCGCCGCCTTGACCTGGCTCGGGGTGTGGAACGCGACGTCGATGCCGCGCCGCGCCGCCGCGAGCGCGACCACCCCGCCGGCCTGCGCGGTCCCCATCGCGGTGCGGACGTTGTGCTGGGAGAACACCTGTTCCACCGCTACGACGCTGGGTTTGTGGGTGTCCATCCAGTACTCCGCCGCGTCGGCGATCGTGACGAGACGCTGCGCGAGCGGTTGGTCGGCCGGGGTGCGGACGACGTCGACGTCGAGCGCGACGACCTCGCGGCCGCGGCCACCCTCGATCAGGCTGAGCCCACACCGGGTCAGCCCGGGGTCGACGCCCATCACCCGCACCGTGCCTCCTAAGCACCCTCCCACCTGCGAACAGCTGTTCGAGGAGCCTAGCTGCTGGCGCCGACAGGTTAGGGCTGCGACACGCTCAGCCGAACGGGGTCGCGTCCTGGACGCAGGTGGCGTCGGATCGTAGGGGTCGAGCTGCGCCTACGCGTCGAGTTCGGCGAGGACTTCGTCGGAGACGTCGACGTTGGAGTAGACGTCCTGCACGTCGTCGCAGTCCTCGAGCGCGTCGACCAGCTTGAAGACCTTGCGTGCGCCGTCGGCGTCGACGGGGACGCTGACCGACGGCTGGAAGCTGGCCTCGGCGGAGTCGTAGTCGATGCCGGCGTCCTGCAGGGCGGTCCGCACCCCGACCAGGTCGCCGGGTTCGCTGACCACCTCGAAGCTGTCCCCGAGGTCGTTGACCTCCTCGGCGCCGGCGTCGAGGACCGCGAGCAGCACGTCGTCCTCGGACAGGTCGTTCTTGTCGAGCAGCACGACGCCCTTGCGGTTGAACAGGTAGGACACCGATCCGGGGTCGGCCATGTTGCCGCCATTGCGGGTCATGGCAGTGCGGACCTCGCCGGCGGCGCGGTTGCGGTTGTCGGTGAGGCACTCGACGAGCACGGCCACGCCGTTCGGGCCGTAGCCCTCGTACATGATCGTCTGCCAGTCGGCGCCGCCGGCCTCCTCGCCGCCGCCGCGCTTGCGGGCCCGTTCGATGTTGTCGTTGGGGACCGACGACTTCTTGGCCTTCTGGATCGCGTCGTAGAGCGTCGGGTTGCCGGCGGGATCACCGCCGCCGGTGCGCGCGGCAACCTCGATGTTCTTGATCAACTTCGCGAACATCTTGCCGCGCTTGGCGTCGATCACTGCCTTCTTGTGCTTGGTAGTGGCCCATTTGGAGTGGCCGCTCATGCGTAGTGCCCTTCAGGTCGGTCCAGGTGCAGACAACTTCACCAGCTTACGCAGCACGTGGTGCATGCCTCACATCCTGGCGCGCATCGCCCAATCCAGCCGCGTCGACCCACGCAGCACCGGGCCGTCGGTCTCGGCGAGTTGCTCGAGCAGCGACGCCGCCTCCGCCGCCCCGTCGTGTGCGGCGAGCCTTCCGGCGAGCGCCCGCGCGTTCGCCCGATAGGTCGGATGCGACAGCACCGTCCGAACCGACTCGAGGATCTTGCGCTCCGGGGGCCGATTGGTTTCGAGGTTGATCCCGACACCGCAGTAGGCGACGCGGTTGCCAACCTCCGGCTTGTCCTCCGTGCTGCCCGCACAAACCAGGGGCAGCCCATTGGACAGTGCGAACATGACCCCGCCGTAGCCGCAGTTCGTCACGAACGCATCCGCGAGCGGCATCAGTCGGTCGAACGGCACGAACGACGCCACTCGCGCGTTCGCCGGCACCGCCCCGACAAGCTCCCTGCCGCCGGTGGTCGCCACGACCAGCATGTCCTCCCCCGCCAGGGCGCGCAGAGTCGGCTCGATCAGCTCGGTGGTGTCGGTGGCGACGGTGCCCTGGGTCACCAGCACGACCGGCCTGTCGTGGGCAGCGACCTCCACGACCTCGTCCCACCACGCCGGCGGGTGGAACTCGCCCGTGAACCGAGGCAGCACTGGACCGATGAAGTGGGCGCTGGGAATCAGGTCGCTGCGCGGATACTCGAACGCGGGCACCGACGGCTGCAGGTACAGCATCGGCGAGGCGATCGGGGCGAACTTCTCGGGCGGCAGCCCAGCGTCGGCGAACACCCTCGCGAGGGCGCGGTTGACCCTCCGAAAGACGATGTTGTCCGCGACGAAACGCAGCACCGCGTTCTTGGCGCGTCCCGCCCTCGAGTAGACCGGCATCGCACCGAGACCGAAGGGTGGCACATCGCGGCTGGGAAGCCCGAGCACGCTGATGTTGAACACCGCCCACCGATGAAGTTCACCCCGCTGGAACAGGATCTTCGCGCCGCCGAATCCCGGATCCGACAACACGGTGGCGGGCCACTGCGCGAGGATCTCGCGCAGGTCCGCCGCCTGGTCGAGGGCGGGCCGGACGAAGATCTGCTCGAAGTCGAACGTGATCTGCTTGATTCCCGAGAGCTCTGATCGGCCCGGAAACGCGTTGACGTAATCGGAGTCGTCGTAGTCATAGGCGCGCGTCATGGGGACGAACCGGGCACCGACCGCTGCGACCTTCCCGGCGAACTTCGCGCCGGTGTACACACGGACCTCATGGCCGCGCGCCACCAGCTCGCGCGCGACTTCGAGGGCCGGATTGACGTGCCCGGTGATGGGATGGGTACAGATCAAGAATCGCGCGCGCGGATTGCGCTCGGTTCGCTGTCGCGGAGCCGTCACGGCGCCACGTCGCCCAGCGCCCGCCGCAACTCGGCGATCGCGGCGTCCTTCTCCGCCTCGCTCAGGATCGGATCGCCACGCACGATCTCGATCTTGTGCTCGACAAACCCGCGGGTCGACTGCCCGTCGGTGCGGCTGCGTCTCGCGAACTCGGCCCGCCGATCGGCGATCTCGCCGGATCCAGTCGGTGCCGGCGCGCCGTCGTCACTCACGGTCGTCCTCCTCAGCTGCGGACCACGAACGAATAGTTGGGATCGAGGAACACCGGCGAGAACCCGTGTCCGTCGTTGCGGACCGTGCTGTCGCCCGCACCCAGCAGGGACCATTGTCCCCAGTTCCCGGCGGCGTCGCGCCCGATCAGCATGGTGTTGAGGAAGCCGAGCCAGCGCGTGCGCGTGTAGCTGTTCTGGAACGTCTCCACGATCGGTCCCCAACTACCCACCCAGCCCGACGTCTGCTCGGCGGTGGTCGAGTTGTAGTCGAACCGGTACACCAGATCCCAGCGTCCGGCCGCACGGTTGTGCAGCAGCACCTCGTTGCGCCAGCGACCGGGCGCGATCTCGAAGCTCTGGTTCCACACCAGCAACGTCTGCAGCCCCCAACCGTGCGACACCGCGTTGCGCAGATACGCGCCGAGGTCGGACAGGCGGATGTCGGTCTGCCATTGGTCCGGACGGGCCCAGTCGAACACCTTGAACCGGGTGTCGTTCTGCCCGTTGTAGGACACGAACGCCTCCACGCCCTTCTGGGCGCGGTTGGTCGCGGTGAGGTACAGGTAGGTGTTGACGTTGCCGCCCGGCTGGTGCGGGCACACGATCTCGTAGTAGAGGGCGGTCCCGCGCGCGAAGCGGGTCCGGAATATGTTGTTGTAGAACATGCCGTAGCCCACCCCACCGGGCGGCGGCAGCAGGTCGGCCTCGGCAAACGTCGCGTCGCCGGCGGTGCGGACCAGCATGCGCTGGGCGTCCGCGCGAGTTTCGTCGTCGAGGTCGTCGGACCGGCGCAGCATCGCCATCTTCGCCGCCAGGAACGCCCGCTGTGCCTGCGGATCCTCCGGGGTCTCGCGGGTGAGCTTGCGGAAGCGCGAGCGCCGGTCGGCGACGTCGCCGTCGAGCGGCGGGGTCGGGGTGGTCATCTCGGCGTCGAGAATCGCGGTCATGGCGTCTCCTGGAGGGCACGGGTATCGGATCTTTGTTCCAGGTTCGGACGCGATTCGCCGATGGTCGCGAGTACTCCACTACCCGATTTGCCGCGTGTTCGCTACTCAGGCGGCCGCGCGCACGCGCCGCACGAACATCTCGTGGACCCGCAGGTCGCCGGTCATCTCCGGATGGAACGAGGTGGCCACCACATCGCGCTGCCGGACCGCGACGATCCGCCCGGCCGCGGGTCCGGCAGGCACGGTCGCGAGGATCTCGACCCCGGGGCCGGCCCGCTCCACCCACGGCGCGCGGATGAACACCGCCCGCACCGGTCCGCCGTCGAGACCCACGAACGCCAGGTCGGTCTCGAACGAATCGACCTGACGCCCGAAGGCGTTTCGGCGCACCGTCATGTCGATCCCGGACAGGTGTTGGGCGTCCGGGCGGGTGTCGAGCACCTCGGAGGCAAGCAGGATCATCCCGGCGCACGACCCGAACGCGGGCATGCCGTCGCGCAGCCGCTCCCGCAGCGGCTCGAGCAGGTCGAACACCACCAACAGCCGGCTCATCGTCGTCGATTCCCCGCCGGGCAGCACCAACGCGTCCACCGCCCGCAGTTCGCTTTCCCGACGCACCGCCACGGGCGTTGCATCACAGTGCTCGAGCGCCGCGAAGTGCTCGCGCACGTCACCCTGGAGGGCGAGGACACCGACCGTCGGCCGCCCGCTCAACTCTCGGAGTCCCGCAACAGCCGCTGCAGGCCCTCCTGCACCACCGCGGCGACCATCACTCCGTTGCGATCGAAGATCCGGCCCTGGGTGAAGGCACGGCCCAGCCCCGCCGACGGCGATGTCATGTCGTAGAGCAGCCACTCGTCGGTGCGGAACGGGCGCAGGAACCACAGCGCGTGGTCGAGCGAGGCGACCTGGGTCTCGACGTCCGGGTGGATCGTCGTGGCGGTGAGCAGCAGCGACATGTCGCTCACGTAGGTGAGCCCGCAGACGTGCACGACCGGGTTGTCGGGAAGCCGGTGCCGGTAGCGGAACCAGATCTGCTGCTGAGCGGCGGTACCGGGCGTCCGGACGACCTGTTCCGGCGCGAGCCGGCGGAGCTCCCAGTGTTCCCAATCGGTGAGCCAGTCGCCGTCCCCGCGGATCTCGGCCAGGTCGGGTACCTGTTCCGGCGGCGGCACCTCGGGCATATCGTCCTGATGCTCGATGCCTGGGTCACCGTTGTGGAACGACGCCGACATGCTGAAGATCGCCTCGCCGCCCTGGATGCCGACGACACGCCGCGTGACGAACGAGCGACCGTCCCGCACCCGGTCCACGAGGTACACCGTCGGGGCGAGCGGGTTGCCGCCGCGCAGGAAATACCCGTGCAGCGAATGGACACCGAACTCCGGATCGACCGTCCGCACGGCCGACACCATCGCCTGCCCGGCGACCTGGCCACCGAACGTGCGTTGCAGCCGCGTCGGCACGACCTCGCCGCGGAAGATGTCGCGTTCGAGCCGTTCGACCTGCAGGGCCTCTCCCATGGTCGCCATCTGCCTCCCTTGTGCTTGCCAAAGGCTAACAATCCGGCCGGAACCGCTATCACCCAAGATGGACCGGTGCCGACGTTCCGTCCGACGACACCCGAGGACCTGGTGAGGCTGATCGCCGACCGGGTGCGCACGGTGGCGACCCGTGCGGTCGTGGCCGTCGACGGCGCCGACGCCGCCCGCCCGCTCCATCTCGCCGAGCAGGTCCGTGCGGCGATCCGTGCGGACGGCCGCGCCGCGCACACCGTCTCACTGCACGACTACGTGCGGCCGGCGTCGCTGCGGCTCGAGTACGGGCACGCCGACGAGGAGTCCTACCGCACGATGTGGTTCGACTACGCCGCGCTGCGCCGCGAGGTGATCGACAACGTGCGCGAGTCGGGTCGCTGGTTGCCGCGGCTGTGGGATGCCGACACCGACCGCAGCGCCCGCGACCGGATCCGGACCGCCGGGGACGACGACGTGGTGCTGGTCGCTGGTCCGATGCTGCTCGGGCGCGGACTCGGGTTCGACGTCGCCGTCCGGCTGGACCTGTCGGCGGGCGCGCTGGAACGCGCCACCGCGCCGGAGGACCGTTGGACGGTACCGGCGCTGCTCGATCACGACGCAGTCGCGGAAGTTCCCGACGTCTTCGTGCGGTGGGATCACCCGGAACGGCCGGCAGTCCGGGTGATCGACTAGCTCACCAGCCGCGTTGAGCGAGCCGGTGGTCGACCGGCAGTTCCTCCACGTTGACGCCGTGGTCCAAGATTGACGTATCTCGCGTGCGTGATACGCAGAGCGCCGCGGACCGTGTGAGCATGCTGGCCAGATTAGTCCGAGATTAGTCCCGTTTAGCCCCCTTGACCGGGCAGTTTTGCGGGCGGGGTAATTGCGAATCCGCAGGTCAGGCGTGAGCTGCGGAAACGCGGTGAGGTGCGGTGGCTTCGGGTGCGTGCGATGGGGGTTCCTCATCCGACGCATTGTGTCGATCCGAACCCGGTGGATGCGTCGCAGGTGAGTCCACGGGCCGACGACGGGATGTCGGTGTGCGTTGCTCACGCGCTCCCACTTTTTCAGGTCGAAGTAGCTAGTACCAGCTAAGTCGTCCATCGACAACCCCATCGACGAGGGTTCCGTCGGGGAATTGTGTAAAGAACTCCACGTTGTCCCAAACGTAGTCGGGAAGAGGGTTATCTGTTGGCTCGAGGTCGGCGTCGACATCCAACGACATCGTTCCTGAAAAGGACTCGATGCTTTCTGGAACCCCTGGACAGCCTGGTCCGGTGGCGTTGCGGACGATGGATCCGGTCACCACTGCGGTGACTTGGGCACGGCTATCGGGAAGCAGGTCAGGTGAGGTCGAATGCGTGGATAGAAGTTTTGCGTCGGCAACTGAGGTCGGTCCCATCGCCGTCGCGATCCATGAAATTGTCATATACATACATGTCAAGCCATGCACCGGCCCGTCCATCCGGACCTAAAGAAACTGGTGGCTCACCGTCCCGTTGTTTAAGGTGGAGCCTATAGTTTTCGACCCGACTAACATGGCAACTCTCTGGACCCTGTGTACAGCTCGGCAAGCCATCCGCTGCGAGCAAAGCGTTCGCCTCCCCGCCGTCTGCGTCGTTTGTTTCGGACACCTCTCCAACCCATGCTTCGTAGCCGGGGTGAACTGGGCTGTAGTATTCGCGACGGTGCTCTCCTCCGGTGGCGGCGTCCCTAGCTGTTATCGTGAAGTGGAAAGGGCCGAGGGCGGTCGGGGTTCCGGCGATCGTGGCCGTACTGTCGCTGCTAATCAGAGCCAGCCCGTCAGGCAGGCTTCCTTCGGAAACGCTCCATTCGATCGGACCTTGAACGCGGGGGAGCGAGAATTCTTCGTCGATCGGTCTGCGGAGGTACAGCGGAGGTAGCGCGAGCGAGGTGATACCGCACAGGTCTATAATTGGCGCGGAATGTGCATGGATGTCGCCCGTGAACAGGTCTGTAAATACATAGTAGCAGACTATCTCTGCATCGGTCACCGATTCTTCGGCGAAGAGCGCCGGGTTTCCCAGTCCTAGCGCAGCGACGGCGTAGTTACTGGCGGACCCATAGTAAGATTGCCCGAATTGTACCGAGGCCCAGCGATTAAGATCGAACTTCATTTCATGAGTGCCCCCCGTGAAGCCATCTCCGTTGAGGTCGTATCGGCTGTTATCGCCGAGCACTGGTTCGACTTCGATACCGCCGTCGAAGTACGCACTGTGAAAGGTTAGCAAGTCGACAGAGTCGAAGGTAAACATTCAGCGCCCGGGTTGACCTGTGGTTTCGCCGCATGATGGGGACAGGTGATGTCCGCCCGCCAGGTTTGGCTGTGGCGGGTGGCGTTGGGATCGGGTGAGGGCTCGCTCAGGCCGGGGCTGGGTCGGGTGGCATCCAGGGTTGGCCGATGATGGCCTCGCGCAACGCGTCGAAACCGTTGCGGCCGTGCTTGACGGCGGTGGACAGGTAGCCGCGGATGCGGTAGCGGTCTTGGGTGCGTTGCTCGCTGGTGAGCCGCCCGGAGATCTTCTGCTGGATCTTGGCCGGGCGCAGGTCGCGTTCGGCCTGGTTGGAGGTGGGCGGCACCTTCAGGTCGTGGGCGAAG
>DATDBL010000031.1:0-3910 GCA_036524855.1 Aldersonia sp.
CAGGACATCGCGCTGCCGGTGATCATCTCGCCGACCGGTGTGCAGGCCGTGCACCCCGACGGTGAGGTCGCGGTCGCGCGTGCCGCGGCCGCGCGGGGCACCGCGATCGGGCTGTCGTCGTTCGCGAGCAAGTCGGTCGAGGAGGTCGCGGCGGCGAACCCGCAGACCTTCTTCCAGATGTACTGGACCGGCGACCGGGACCGCCTCCTGGCACGGATGGAACGCGCCCGCGCGGCCGGGGCGAAGGGCCTGATCATCACGCTGGACTGGTCGTTCTCGATGGGGCGCGACTGGGGCAGCCCGGCGATCCCGGAGAAGATGGACCTCAAGGCGATGCTGCGCTTCGCGCCCGAGGGCATCGCCCGCCCGCGGTGGCTGTTGGACTTCGCGAAGACCGGCAAGGTGCCGGACCTGACCGCGCCGAACCTGTCCGAGCCGGACATCGCGGCGCCGACGTTCTTCGGGGCGTACTACGAGTGGATGCAGACACCGCTGCCGACCTGGGAGGACGTGGCCTGGCTGCGTGAGCAGTGGGGCGGGGAGTTCATGCTCAAGGGCGTCATGCGGGTCGACGACGCCAAGCGCGCCGTCGATGCCGGCGTCACCGCGATCTCGGTGTCCAACCACGGCGGCAACAACCTCGACGGCACCCCGGCCCCGATCCGGGCGCTGCCCGCGATCGCGGACGCGGTCGGCAGCGAGATCGACGTCGTGCTCGACGGTGGCATCCGGCGTGGCAGCGACGTGGTGAAGTCGATCGCGCTCGGTGCCAAGGCCGTCATGATCGGCCGCGCGTACCTTTGGGGCCTCGCCGCCGGTGGGCAGGCCGGCGTGGAGAACGTCCTCGACATCCTGCGCAGCGGAATCGATTCCGCCCTCATGGGTCTCGGACATGCCTCGGTGCACGAGCTGACCCCCGACGACATCTACGTCCCCGACGGGTTCCGCCGCGACCTGGGCGTCTAGGACTGCTGTAGGTCCTGCGGCGCATACGCGCTGCAGGCCTGCAACGCACGGCGCGGCGGTGTTCCCGGCCTGACTGGTACTGACGGTCACAGATAGGGCACACTGTCGGGCATGGTCATGCGCACGACGGACTACGACGTCCTCATCGTCGGGTCCGGATTCGGGGGCAGCGTGACGGCGTTGCGCCTGGTCGAGAAGGGCTACAAGGTCGGAATCCTCGAGTCGGGGCGGCGGTTCGCCGACGACGAGTTCGCGAAGACCAGCTGGGACCTGCGCCGGTTTCTGTGGGCGCCGAAGCTGGGCTGCTTCGGGATCCAGCGCGTCCACCTGCTGCACGACGTTCTCGTCCTCGCCGGTGCGGGGGTCGGCGGGGGCTCGCTCAACTACGCGAACACCCTGTACAAGCCGCCGGAGCCGTTCTTCGCCGACAAGCAGTGGTCGCACATCACCGACTGGTTCGACGAGTTGTCGCCGCACTACGAGCAGGCCCGCAAGATGCTCGGCGTCGTGCGCAACCCGCACATGACGCCCGCCGACGAGATCATCAAGTCTGTCGCCGACGACATGGGCGTGGGCGACACCTTCATCCAGACCCCGGTCGGCGTGTTCTTCGGCGAGCCGGGAAAGACGGTGCCCGACCCGTATTTCGGCGGCGTCGGTCCCGAGCGCACCGGCTGCATCGAGTGCGGCGAGTGCATGACCGGGTGCCGGCACGGGGCGAAGAACACCCTGCTGAAGAACTACCTGGGGCTGGCCGAGAAGGCGGGCGCCGAGATCCTGCCGCTCACCACCGTCACCGCGATCGCGCCGCACGCCGACGGCAGCTGGGACGTCGTTACCGAGCGCACGGGAGCGTGGACCCGCAAGCGGCCCCGCACGTATTCCGCCGGGCAGGTCGTGCTGGCGGCGGGGACCTGGGGGACCCAGCACCTGATGTTCCGGATGCGTGACAAGGGCATGCTGCCCAAGCTGTCGCCGCGCCTCGGCGAGCTGACCCGAACCAACTCCGAATCGATCGTCGGTGCCGGCAAGTACCGCGTCGACCCCGATCTCGACCTCACCAAGGGCGTCGCGATCACGTCGTCGTTCCACCCCACCGCCGACACGCATATCGAGCCGGTCCGCTACGGGAAGGGCTCCAACGCGATGGGCATGCTGCAGACGTTGATGGTCGACGGCGGGGGACGGCTGCCGCGCTGGTTGAAGTTCGTGTTGTTGGTGCTGCGTCGGCCGAGGGCGACGCGGCGGATGCTCAGTGTGCGGAACTGGAGCGAGCGCACCATCATCGCGCTGGTCATGCAGAACCTCGACAACTCGATCACCACCTACACCAAGCGTGGACTGTTCGGCCGGCGCAAGGTGACGAGCAAACAGGGCCACGGCCAACCGAATCCGACGTGGATCCCGGTCGGCAACGAGGCGACCCGGCGGATCGCGGACAAGATCGACGGTATCCCCGGCGGGACGTGGGGCGAGATCTTCAACGTGCCGCTGACCGCGCATTTCCTCGGCGGTTGCGCAATCGGGGAGGACGTCGAGCACGGCGTCATCGACCCGTACCACCGCGTGTACGGGTATCCGACGCTGAGCGTTGTCGACGGCGCCTCGGTGTCGGCGAATCTCGGGGTGAACCCGTCGCTGACGATCTGCGCGCAGGCCGAACGGGCCGCGTCCCTGTGGCCGAACAAGGGTGAGCAGGACCGCAGGCCCGCACAGGGGTCGGGCTATCGGCGCCTCGATCCGGTCGCGCCGCGACACCCCGTGGTGCCCGCGCATGCTCCGGCGGCGTTGTCGTTGCCGATCGTGGAGATCCGCGGGACTGGGTAGCCCCCGGAGCGAGCGGGAAATCGCGCCCTGCCCGGGTTGGTATCGGCGGGGTCCGCGCTGCGGGCGCTGCTCGCCGGCGGGGTGGCCCACGGGTGGGCCCGCCCGCACCGATCTCGACACCGCGTCGGCACGCCCGACGGCGAGGGCCGACCGGTGTCGGCCCATGCAGGTGCGCATCGCCCACGGTCGAGCTGCTGACGGTGCAGCCGGTGTCCTCGTCCTGACTGCACTCGTCATGCCGCTTCCTCTCGGTGGGTGCGCCGGAAGAATCCCGGCACGGGTTTTCGGTGTCTGTCGATCCGCTTCGGCGGGACGATCCACGGGTGACCGTCCTCGCCGATGACCAATCCCCAATAGCCGCGGTGGATTTCACGATGACACCGACCACAGAGCAACGCGGTGTTGTCCAGGTCGGTGGGGCCACCCGCGCTCCAATGGACCAGGTGATGGCCTTGGCACCAGGCGGCGGGGGCGCCGCAGCGCACGCAGCCGACGTCGCGGGCGACCAGCGCGCGGCGCAGGCTCGCCGGAACGAGGCGTTGGGTACGCCCCAGCTGCAGCGGCACCTCCTTGTCGTCGAGCAGGATCTTGCTGATCGTGCAGTCACACGCCAACATCAACGCCAGTTCCTGCGAGATTCCGCCGGTCCACTCCAACCGGAACGGCGCCGACTCGCAGAACCGCGCCGGGTCCGGGGCCTCCGTCTTGGTGG
This sequence comes from Aldersonia sp., assembly GCA_036524855.1. GTDB lineage: Bacteria > Actinomycetota > Actinomycetes > Mycobacteriales > Mycobacteriaceae > Aldersonia. The sequence continues at coordinate 3,506 of DATDBL010000031.1, forward strand.
CGACGAGGTCGCGGGCCTTCGCGGTGAGCACCAGGTGCGGCTTCACCCCACCCTCGGTGGGGGCGGCACCGGAGGCCAGGAACAGATCCAGCATCGTGGCGAGCCCGTCGCCGTTGCGTTCGGATGGGGTGCGCTCGTCGGGGGTGCCGTCCGCCGCCGGTGCCGGCTTGCACAAGGGTGACAGCGCGGTGCGCAGCTTGTCCCCGTTGACGGCGTCGAAGTCGCCGACGAGGCGGGTGCGTCCCGTGCAGGTCTGGGAGATCTCCAGGTAGTTGCGGGTGGTGTCCTCCGACGGCACATCCGTCTCCCGCGGGTGGAACCGCAGCGCCAGGTCGCGGCCCTTCTCGGCCACCAGGTACGGGGCGTGCACCCCCGCCACCGCCAGCAGCGTCTCGATCGCCGCCG
>DATDBL010000032.1:0-4823 GCA_036524855.1 Aldersonia sp.
GGCGCGGGCGAGGTCGGCGTCGACGAGCGTGAACGCACGGGCACCGCGGTCGAGTACCGCGTAGGCGACCGCCGCGCCCGCTCCCCCGGCACCGAGTTGCACCACGTGGTCGCGGACGGCGTCACCGAGTCCGGTGTCGAAATTGCGACCGAACCCGGACCAGTCGGTGTTGTGCCCGATGGTGCGCCCGCCGTCGAACAGCACGGTGTTGACCGCGCCGAGTCGGGCGGCGTGTGGGGACAGGTCGTCGAGGTGCTCGATCACCGCCTGCTTGCACGGATGGGTGATATTGAGCCCGCGAAAGCCCAGGTCGGCGGCGGTTCGGACGAGCCGGGGCAGGTCGGCGACGGTGAGCCCGAGCACGTCGAGGTCGATGGTGCGGTAGGCGTAGGTCAGGCTCTGCTGGGCGCCCTCGGCCTCGTGCATGGGCGGGGTCAGCGACGCGCCGATGCCGGTCCCGATCAACCCGCAGACGATGGAGTCGGTCATGGGCGCAACCTCCGTGGCGTTATGTACGAACTAGTGAGTTAGTTCATTGCAGAGTACCGGATGTGTGCCACCGACGGAAGACCTCACCGATCTCTTGCACGACCTCACTGCGAATCTCCCCCGATAGAGTGAGGTCATGTCGCCGAATCCGTCGCGGACCGCCGCACCCGCCAAGCGGCGGCGCAACAGCGATCTGACCCGCGGCGACATCCTCGAGGTCGCCACCAAGGAGTTCGCCGACAAGGGCTACGCCGGCGCGCGGATCGACGTCATCGCCGAACGCACGCACACGACCAAGCGGATGATCTACTACTACTTCACCGACAAGGAGGGCCTGTACCAGGCCGTCCTCGAACGGGCCTATGGCGAGATCCGCTCCCAGGAACGCGATCTCGACATCGAGGGCCTCGACCCCGTGGCCGCGATCCGGGCGCTGGCGGAACTGACCGTCGACCACCACGAGGCCCATCCGGACTTCATCCGGATCGTCGCCAACGAGAACATGCTGCGCGGCGAGCACATCGCCCAGTCGGCCGTCCTTACCGGCCTCGGCGCCCCGGCGGCAGACCTGCTCTCGAAGATCCTCACCGACGGCCAGGCGCAGGGCCTGTTCCGCACCGACGTCGACGCCCTCGACGTGCACATGATCATCAGCGGCTACAGCGTCTTCCGCATGGCGAACCGCTACACCTGGCAGGCCCTGTTCGACCGCGACATGACCGCCCCCGAGACCCGCGAGCACCACCGCACCATGCTCGCCGACATGGTCGAAGCCTTCCTCTGCGCCCGCCCCAAGCAGCCGCTCCCGCACCCGTGAGTGGTTGAAGAGTGTCTGGACTCTTCAACCACTCACGGGTCCTGACCTGCGGAAATAGATCGGTTCTTGACCCTTATGAACTATTTGGTTAATACTGTTGCTCATCGCCGGTGACCTGGGTTACAGTCATTCAGGACCGCAGGACGAACAGAAGTTCGCAATACGAACAGAGCGGTAGTCATGACCGAATCAGGAGAATCCATGTCCGCTAGTACGCTCCATGCGCCCGCGGCGGCGCCCGACACCAGCAAAGTCAAGCGCGCAGCAGTCGCCAGCTTCCTCGGCAGCATGCTCGAGTACTACGACTTCTACATCTACGCCTCCGCCGCCGCGCTCGTCTTCGGCCGGGTGTTCTTCCCCTCGGCCAACCCCGCCGCCGGAACCCTGTTGGCGCTGGCCACATTCGGCGTCGCCTACATCGCCAGGCCGGTCGGCGCGGTGCTGCTCGGCCACTTCGGCGACCGCGTCGGACGCAAGCGCATCATGCTGCTCACGCTGGTGATGATGGGCGTGAGCACCTTCCTCATCGGCTGCCTGCCGACCTACGCCGCGATCGGCGTCGCCGCGCCCATCATGCTCGTGCTGCTGCGCGTGCTGCAGGGCATCTCGGCCGCCGGCGAACAGAGCGGCGCCAACGCGCTGACGCTCGAGCACGCGCCCATGGGCCGTCGGGCCTTCTTCACCAGTTGGACCCTGACCGGAACGCAGGCCGGCTTCATCCTTGCCACCATCGTGTTCCTGTGCGTCGCCGGGCTGCCCGAGGAGGCCCTGCTGTCCTGGGGTTGGCGGGTGCCGTTCTGGTTCAGCTTCCTGGTGGTCGTGCTCGCCTACGTCGTGCGACGCAAGCTCGAGGAGCCCGAGGTGTTCGTCGAGGAGCAGGAGCACCACGAGGTCGCCAAGTTCCCGGTCGTCGAACTGTTCCGCACCCACACCGCCGACGTCCTGCGCGTCATGCTCTGCGCCTTCGTCGCCGTCTGCGGCACCGTGTTCTCCGTGTTCGGGCTCGCCTTCGCCACCAGCCACGAGGTCGGCGTGTCGAAGACCGAGATGCTGCTCGTGGCCGTGTCCGCGAACCTGCTCGCGCTGGCCATGCAGCCGGCGCTGGCGATCCTCGCCGACAAGATCGGTCGCAAGCCGGTGTTCATCACGGGCGTGCTGGGCTGCTCGGTGATGATCTTCGTGTACTTCAACGCCATCATGTCGGGCAACCTCGCCCTGATCTTCCTCGGCGCGCTCGTGCTCACCGGCGTCTGCTACAGCGCCCCGAACGCGATCTGGCCGTCGTTCTACGCCGAGATGTTCAACACCAAGATCCGCTTCTCCGGGATCGCCATCGGCACCCAGCTCGGCTTCGCCGCCGCCGGTTTCGCGCCGACCATTGCGTGGACCCTGGTCGGCGACAGCCGCACCAACTGGCTGCCGGTCGCTATCCTGGTCGCCGTCTGCTGCGTGGTCTCCGCCGCCTCGGCCGCGACCGCCCGCGAGACCTACAAGGTGCCGCTGACCAAGCTTGGCAAGCCGGTCGCCTGATCCGCCGAACGTTCGAGGGCCGCATCTCCGCCACGGAGGTGCGGCCCTTCGTTCGTTCAATGAACGCCGATCTCGAGCGTGTCCGCACAACGAGAGATTTCCCACTCCGGGCGACAATCCCTTGACCTGGTGAATGCCTGTTCGCTTCACTGAATATAATCCGCCGACGATACCAACCCTGCCCCTACGACCAAGGAAACATCATCAACTCCCCCATCGCGCCCCTGGAAAAACTTGCTGCCGATCGTGATCCGGCGGCGCTGTCCACCGAACTGGCGGCGGCCGCCGTTGGCGCCCTTCGCCGTCCCGGCGCGCTGCTGAGCGCAAACGCCCGGTTCGCGCGCGGCAGCGTCGACGCCGTCACCGCCGCGGCGGTCCGCGTGGTCGGTCGCGACCGGTCCGGTCCGGCGACCCCCGACAAGCGTTTCGCCGACGCCGCCTATCGGGACAACGCCGGCTACTTCCTGCTCGCCCAGGAGTACCTGCTGCTCGCTCGTCTCGTCGAGGAAATGCTCGATGCGGCGGATCTGCCGCAGGACCGTGATGCCAAGGCGCGCTTCGCCGCCCGGTTCCTCGTGAACGCGCTCTCGCCCACGAACAACGTGCTGGGCAACCCCGCGGCGCTGCGCACCGCGTTCGACACCCGCGGTCGCAGCCTGGTCCGCGGTGCCCGCAACTTCTGGAACGACCTGCGGCACAACGACGGCTGGCCGTCCCAGGTCGACACCACCGGCTACGAGGTCGGCGTCAACATGGCCGCCACGCCGGGGTCGGTGATCTACCGCAGCGACCTCATCGAGATCATCCACTACGCGCCGCAGACCGAGCAGGTGCACGAGGTTCCCCTGCTGTTCTGCCCGCCGTGGATCAACAAGTACTACATCATGGATCTGGCGCCCGACCGTAGCCTGATCGAGTGGGCACTTCGCCACGGCCACAACTGTTTCGCGATCAGCTACCGCAACCCGGACGCGTCGATGCGCGACGTCGGCCTGCGTGATTACCTCTTCGACGGCCCGCTCGAAGCGATCAAGGTGGTCCGCGAGGTGACGGGCGCGCCCGAAGTCAACCTCGTGTCCGTGTGCATGGGCGGCACGCTCACCGCCATGGCGCTGGCCCACCTCACCGCCGCGGGGGACCGATCGGTCGCGTCGGCGACGTACCTCAACACGCACACCGACTTCACCGAACCCGGTGTGCTCGGCACATTCACCGACGAGAAGACAGTCGAGGCGCTGGAGCGGCAGATGGCCAAGAAGGGCTACCTGGAGGCGTCTACGATGGCCCGCACCTTCGACATGCTGCGTGCCAACGACCTGATCTTCTCCTACGTGGCCAACAACTGGCTGCTCGGCAAGGACGCCCCGTCGTTCGACCTGCTGGCCTGGAACGCCGATTCGACCCGGATGCCGGCCCGGATGCACTCGGAGTATCTGCGGTCCTGCTACGTGGGCAACGAGTTCGCCCGCGGCGAGTTCGAGGTCGACGGCCGCCGTCTCGACCCGTCCTCGGTCGAGGTCGACAGCTACGTCCTCTCCGCCGTCGACGACCACATCGTGCCGTGGACATCGGGCCACCGGACGACTCAGGTGCTCGGCGGCAAGCACCGCTTCGTGCTGAGCACCTCGGGTCACATCGCCGGCATCGTCAACCCGCCCAGCCCCAAGGCCAAGCACTGGACCAACGACGCCCTTCCGGCCGACGCGCAGGAGTGGAAGGCCGACGCCGAGCTGAACGAAGGTACCTGGTGGAACGACTGGACCACCTGGATCGCCGAGCGCGGAGGCGATCTCGTGCCCGCGCCGTCGCAGCTCGGTAGCGACGCGCACCCCGCGCTCGAGGCGGCCCCGGGCCAGTACGTCCGCGCCTGAGGGTCGCGCCCCGTGAGTGGTTGTAGAGTCCATAGACTCCACAACCACTCACGGGTACTGAGCTGCGGCGATGCAGCGCATGGTCGCCGATCGCGCGTGCACCCGCACCAAGGATC
>DATDBL010000033.1:0-9490 GCA_036524855.1 Aldersonia sp.
TCGACACTGCCGGAGATCCTGCGCGACAACGGTTATGCGACCTTCGCGGTCGGGAAGTGGCACCTGGTGCGCGACGCCAACATGCGTCCGGGCGCCACGAAGGACTCGTGGCCCACCCAGCGCGGGTTCGACCGGTACTACGGCTCGCTCGAGGGGCTGAACTCGTTCTTCCACCCGAACCAACTCGTCTCCGACAACTCCGTCGTCGACGTGCAGTCCTACCCCGAGAACTACTACCTCACCGACGATCTCACCGACCGCGCGGTCGGGTACCTGAAGGACCTACGCGCGCACGAACCCGACAAGCCGTTCTTCCTCTACTTCGCGCACGTCGCGATGCACGGGCCGTTGCAGGCCAAGCCCGCCGACCTCGCCAAGTACCGCGGCGCCTACGCGCAAGGGTGGGATCGGCTGCGCGAGGACCGGTTTGCCTCCCAACTCGCAAGGGGGCTGTTCCCCGCGGGCACGCAGGCGGCGCCACGCAATACCGAACCCGACTACGACGTGCCGGAATGGTCGTCGCTGAGCCCCGAGGAGCAGGCACGCTTCGCCCGCTACATGGAGGTGTACGCGGCGATGGTGGACAGCATCGACCAGAGCCTCGGCCGCATCCTCGACACCGTCGCCGCGCTCGGCGAACTCGACAACACCATCGTCGTGTTCACCTCCGACAACGGCGGCACCGCCGAGGGCGGACCGGAGGGCACCCGAAGCTACTTCGCGCAGTTCGCCGGCGTCGACGCGCCCGGCTGGGTCGGGGACGTGCCGCACGACGTGGAGTTCATCGGCTCCGCGCGCCTCGGCGTGCACTACCCGCGCGGCTGGGGTCAGGCATCGAACACGCCGTTCCGCTTCTACAAGGGCCAGACGTTCGCCGGCGGGGTGCGGGTGCCATTCGTGCTGTCGTGGCCGGCGGGACTGCCCCGCGGCGGCGGTGACGACGGGATCCGCCGCCAGTACGCCTACGTCACCGACCTCGCGCCGACGCTACTCGACCTCGTCGGCATCGACCCACCGTCGGTGCGCAACGGCCTGCCCGCCAAGCAGTTCGACGGTGTCCCGGCGACCGGGATCCTGCGCTCCGCCGCCGTGCGCAGCGCACACACCGAGCAGTACTCGGAGATGACCGGGCACCGCGGCTTCTACCGCGACGGGTGGAAACTGCTCGCCCTGCACGAACCGGGTCGCCACGTCGACGACCCACGCTGGCAACTGTTCGACGTCGAAACCGACCCGACCGAGTTGCGCGACCTCGCCGCCGAGTTCCCGGACAAGGCCGCCGAACTCGCCGCCGCGTGGGACGCGTCGGCGTGGGCGAACACCGTGTTCCCGCTGCTCACCCGCGCCGACATCGCGCGGCGGCGACCGGAGGAAGCGCGCCTGGCGGACCCGGTGCGCATCCTCGCGGGGACACCCACGTTGGAGCGGTACCGGTCGTCGCGGCTGATCGCGTACCGCAACTTCGAGATCGAGGTGGAACTCGGCGGCTACCGCCGCGGCGACGAGGGTGTGCTCGTCGCGCACGGTGACCCGCAGGGCGGGTACCTGCTGTACCTGGAGAACGAGCGGGTCGTGTTCGGCTACAACGCCTACGGCCGCTACCGGGAGGTCGCGGCGGTCCCGGTGCCCGTCGACGTGCGCTCGATCGTGCTCGCGGCGCGGGTGCGCGCGCCGTTGCGGTGGGATTTCGGTGTCGTCGTCGACGGCCGCACCGTCGCGACGCTCCCGGATCGGGTACAACTGGTAGGCATGGCTCCATGGACCGGCATCTCCGTCGGCGTCGACGCCCGCGGGCCGGTGTCGTGGGACCTGCGGGCGCGGCGCGGCCCGTTCCGGTACACCGGCGACCTGGTCGCGGTGACGTACCGGCCGGGGTCGGTGGGCGTCGCCGCCGACTCGATCCGCGAGATCGAGCGGGAGGCCGAGTTCGCGGCCGAGTAGGTATTCGAGTACCTGCGTACGGCTCTCTCGGCAAGTGGCGTAGTCGGCTACGCGTTCGGTCGCTCGTCGGCCACCCCACCATGGAATGTGCCGCGGTTCCACCAACCGCGACACCACTTCCAGGAGGGGAAAGATCATGACCAGCTCAACCAAATCCAAATCCAAGTCCAAATCCACCATCGCCCGCCGCCTCGGACTCGGCGGCGCCGCCGTCGGCGCGGGCCTCGCCGTCGCCGTCCTCGCCGCGCCGACCGCGTCTGCAGGCGTCACCAGCATCAACGTCGCCCCCGGCGCGAGCTTCGGCTCGACGCAATACGGCACGGGATGCTCGTACACGATCACGGCAACGGTCAACGACAACGCCGCGCCGGTCTACTTCTACGACAACAATTTGCCGATCGGCACCGGCCCGGCGAGCGTGAACGGCGCAACCGCAACCGTGATCTGGACGCCGACCACACCGGGGTTGCACGTACTGGTGGCGGCCCAGTTCGTGAATCCACCCTTCGACAAGACCACGCAGGTCACCGTCGGCAACGGCATCAACCTCGGCAGCTCCTGCATCGTCCTGTAGGCGCCCTTCCCACCCGTGAGCGGTTGATGAGTCTATAGACTCTTCAACCACTCACGGGTGGTGAGCTGCGGTTATGTCGCCTACGGCGCCGCACAGGCGCGTCAGCGCCTACGTCGCCTGGCTGACCGAGGACATGTGGAAGTCGGGGATGCGCAGCGGCGGCATGGCCGCGCGGGTGAACCAGTCCTTCCATTCGCGCGGCAGGGTGCGTTCGGTGGCGCCGGCTTCGGTGGCGCGGCGCAGCAGGTCCAGGGGGCTCTCGTTGAACCGGAAGTTGTTCACCGCCCCCGCGACCTGTCCGTCGCGCACCAGGTAGACGCCGTCGCGGGTCAGGCCGGTCAGCAGCAGAGTGGCCGGGTCGACCTCGCGGATGTACCACAGCGTGGTGAGCAGCAGGCCGTGCTCGGTGCGGGCCACCATGTCGTCGATCGTCGCCGCCGACCCACCGGTCAGCAGCAGGTTGTCGCCCGGAACCGTGACGGTGGCGTCGAATTCGCGGGCCGCGGCACGCGGATACGCGAGCGCCTCGATCACGCCGTCGCTGATCCAGTCGACCCGTCGCGCGTCCATGCCGTTGTCGAACACCGAGATCGCGTCGCTCGACGCCGGTGTCGCGACGAACGGCGCGTAGTCGAGCCCGGCCGCGCCCGGGTCGCTGGTCAGCGTCAGCGGAATGTCGGTGAGCCGCTCGCCGATTCGCGTCCCGCCCGGCCGCGACAGCGCCGTGCGGCCCTCCTCCGCGCCCCGGCCCTCCATCGTCCAGGCGAGGTAGATCATCAGGTCCGCCACGGTCGAGGGCGGCATCAGCGTCTCGTACCGGCCGGCCGGCAGGTCGAATCGCGTGCCCGCCCAATCCAGGCGCCGGTCCAACTCCGCGAGCAGGCCGGGCACGTCGACGTCGGTGAAGTCCCGCGTGCCGGCACCGGCCCACGCGCTCGCCACCTCGGTTCCAGTGGTCCCTGCCGTCCCGGTGGTTCCGGTGCCGCGTTTGCCGTTGATCTCCACAGACCCGGTCCGCTGCACGAACCGCCGCCGCAGCCCCGACGACGACCCCAGCCACAGCGTGTCCACCTCGTGGTGGGTGAACCCGTAGAGTCGGTCGGCGCCGTCGAAGCCGACCGCCAGATCGGTTGCCAGGCTAGCGAACACGTCGATCCCGGTGCCACCCGGCCCGTCTGCCCAGTCCGGCGCGGGATCGAGCCCGGCGATCAGCGGCATCGTGTCGGTCGCCGGTTCGGCAGATGCCGCTGCGATTTCGGCGGCGCGCACCACCGCCTCGATCTCGTCCGGGTCGACGCTCGTCGAGCCGACGCTGCCCACCCGCGCGTCGTCCCCGTCGCGCAGGATCGACACCACCGTCCAACGGCGCGCGCTCGACACCCCGTTCGTCGTCATCGAATTGCCGGCCCAGCGCAGCGCGGCCTCGCTCTCGTCGGTGACGAGCACGAGCGTCTCGTCGGCGCGCGAGGCCGCGAGCGCCCGCTCCACGACCTCCTGCGCGGGAATCACTGCCCACCTCCTTCGGCTCGCGTGTTGAGAATGTTGACCCCACGCACCAGCGCCGACGGGCAGCCGTGGCTCACGGCCGCGACCTGCCCCGGCTGCGCCTTGCCACAGTTGAGCGCCCCACCCAGCCGCCACGTCGACGGCCCGCCGACGGCCTCGAGCGCACCCCAGAAGTCGGTGGTGGTGGCCTGATAGGCGACGTCGCGCACCTGACCCTCGAGGCGACCGTTGCGGATCCGGCGGAACCGCTGCCCGGTGAACTGGAAGTTGTAGCGCTGCATGTCGATCGACCAACTCTTGTCGCCGACGATGTAGAGCCCGTCCTCCACCCGCGAGATCAGCTCCTCGGTACTCACGTCGCGCTCCGGGTCCGGCTGCAGCGACACGTTCGCCATCCGCTGGATCGGCACATGGTGCGGCGAGTCGGCGTAGGAGCACCCGTTGGAGCGGGCAAGCCCCAGCCGCGGCGCGAACGCCCGGTCGAGCTGGTAGCCGACCAGGATTCCGTCGCGGATCAGGTCCCAGCGCTGGCCGGCGACGCCCTCGTCGTCGTAGCCGACCGTCGCGAGCCCGTGCTCCTGCACCCGGTCGGCGGTGACGTGCATGAACGGCGCGCCGTAGACAAGCGTGCCCAGCTTGTCCGGGGTCGCGAACGACGTTCCGGCGTAGGCGGATTCGTAGCCGATCGCGCGGTCGTACTCGGTGGCGTGGCCGATCGATTCGTGGATGGTCAGCCACAGATTGGTCGGGTCGATCACCAGGTCGGTGGGCCGGGCCTCGACGGTCGGAGCCTTCACCTTCTCCGCCAGCCACTCCGGGATGCGGGCGAGTTCGTCGCCCCAGCCCCACACGCCGTCGGCGCCGGTGACGAACTCGTATCCCCGCCCCACCGGCGGTGCGAGGGTGCGCATCGTCTCGAACAGCCCCGCCTCCTGATCGACCGTGGTCGCCTCGAGCTGCGGCTGCAACCGAACCCGTTGCTGGGTGATCCGGGCCCCGGCGGTGTCGGCGTAGAAGACCTGCTCCTTCGCCTGGTCGAGGCTTGCGGTGACGTGGTCGACGCCGTCGGCGGCGGACAGCCGCCCGGAGTACTCGCCGAGCAACGTCACCTTGTCGTGGGTGGGCACGGTGAACGGGTCGATGTCGTAGGGCGAGACCCACTCGACGTCGGCGTACACCGGTTCGTCGGCGAGTTCGACGCGTTCGCGGTTGAGCGCCCGCAGGGTGGTCGCCACATCGACGGCGGTTCGGGCGGTCGCGGCGGCGACGTCGGGGGAGAGCTCCGCCGCGGACGCGAATCCCCAGGTACCGTCGACGATCACCCGCACCGCCAGGCCGAGCGTGGTGGAGTCCGAGATCGCCTGCACCCGCCCGTCGCGTAGCCGGATCGACTGGGAGACCAGGCGGTGCAGCCGGAACTCGGCGTGACCGGCGCCGGCGGCGGTTGCCGCGGAGAGCGCGGCGTCGGCCAACGCGTGCCGGGGGAGTGCGGAGAACTCGTCGTCGATCGGGTGCGCGGCGCTCACCTGCGCAACGCTAGCCGAACTGCTGCCATCCGAGGCGGATCACCATGACGATGACGACGACGAGCAACACCGCGCGCACGAACCCGGCGCCGCGGCTCAGCGCCATCCGCGACCCGACGACCGCGCCGACGATGTTGAGCATCGCCATCGCCGCCCCGAGCGCCCACAGCACGTGCCCGGTGGTGGCGAAGTACACCAGCGCGCCGAAGTTCGACCCGGTGTTGATCACCTTCGCCATCGCCGCGCTGCGCACGAACTCCATCCCGAGCAGGGTCGCGAACGTGATGATGAGGAACGTCCCGGTGCCGGGCCCGAGCAACCCGTCGTAGAACCCGATCAGGCCCGCCGCGATCAGCACCACCAGCGCGAACCGGCGTTGCGAGGGTCGGTGCGTCGCCATCGTCATGCCTACCTGCGGGCGCAGCGACACGAACACCGCCACCGCCACCAGCACGACCATGACGATCGGAATGAACAGCGCCCGGTCGATCAGCGCCACGGTCGCTGCCCCCAGACCGGACGCGAGCGCGGCCAACACACCCGCCGGCGCCAGCACCGACCACTGCATCGGGATCCGCCGCGCGAAGGTGATCGCGGCCGCACTCGTCCCGGCGATGGCGGTGAGCTTGTTCGTGCCGAGCGCGGTCTGCGGCGCCAGGCCGGGCGCGACGACGAGCAACGCCGGCAGCACGATCAGTCCGCCGCCCCCGACCACCGCGTCCACCCAGCCCGCCGCGGCGGCCGCGGTCAGCAGCACCGCCCAGTCGCCCGCACCCACGCCGCCATTCGACCACGACCGCTGCACACACCTACGAGGCGGACCGTTCGGCCCGCCTCGTAAGCTCGCTCAGTGTCTTTTTGGATCGCCCGTACTGTCTTTGATCGCCCAGTGTTCCCCCGTACTTCAACATGTCTAACCCTCTAGTTCAACTTCAGGGTTCGTTCGTTATGCGATAGATGTCCGTTCGGGAGAAAAACGCGGCCCTCGGACGTTGTGTCGGGTAGCAGTCGGAAGGATCCCTGATGCCCGCGTTCGTGTTCCTGCTCTACGTCGTCGTGGAGTTCCTCGCCTTCGTCTGGGCGGTGAACACCATCGGTGCCGTGTGGGCGGTGCTGTTGCTCATCGCGTCATCGCTGGTCGGCAGCGTGCTGGTGCGCTGGCAGTGGCGCACGGTGTCGGCCGGCTTCCGCCGCGCCCAGCGCGGCGAGGCCTCGCCCGGTGGCGCGATCGCCGACGGCGCCCTCGTCGGCCTCGGCGGCGTGCTCATGTTCGTCCCCGGTCTGGTGACCTCCGCGATCGGCCTGCTGTTGCTCGTCCCGCCGACGCGCTGGCTCGTGAAGCCGCTCGCCGTCGCGCTCGGCACCCGCGTCTTCGGCCCGATCACCGTCGTCACCACCCATACGGGTGGGGCGGTCATCGACGGCGAGGTCGTCGATCAGCACGTCGTGACCCAGCCCGCCCTGCCGACACCCGACGCCGGACGACGCGACCACGAGTTCTAAGGGCAGACTGATCGACCGTGGCAACGGAACTGTTGGTCGGCGGTCGGATCTACAGCCCCAGCTCGTTCGACGCGACCGCAATGGCAGTGACGGACGGCATGGTCGTGTGGGTGGGCGCCGACCAGCCCGGTCGCGCCCTGCACCCCGACGCCGAGGTGATCGATCTCGACGGCGCGTTCGTGGCACCGGCGTTCGTCGACGCACACGTGCACACCACCGCGCTAGGGCTCGAGCTGATCGGCCTGGACCTGTCCGCGGCGCGATCGGCGACGGAGTGCCTGGCGCTGCTGCGCGAGTTCGTCGCCGCCAACCCCGACGGCGTCGTGTGGGGCCACGGCTGGGACGACACACTCTGGCCGGATCGGCCGCCGTCGGTGCACGACCTCGATGACGCCGCCCCCGGCCGGCTCGTCTACCTGACCCGCGTCGACGCCCACTCCGCGATCTGCTCATCGGCGCTGCTCGCTGCGACCCCCGGCGTCGAGGCCGCGATCGGGTTCTCCCGCTCCGCGCTGCTGCGCGCCGACGCCCACCACCGGGTCCGGCGCACGGTCCTCGGTGCGATCGAGCCCGCCCAGCGGGCGAAGGCGCGCGCAGCCGCGCTCGACGCCGCAGCACGCAACGGCGTTGTCGCCGTCCACGAGTGCGCCGGCCCCGACATCAGCGGTCCCGACGACCTGCGCGAACTGCTCGCCTTCGAACACGGCGTGGCGGTGCGCGCGTACTGGGGCGTCCCGGTGAACACACCTGAGCAGGCACGCGCGCTGCTCGCCGCCACCGGTGCGCACGGCCTGGCCGGTGACCTGTTCATCGACGGATCGCTCGGCTCCCGCACCGCCTGGCTACGCGAGCCGTACGCCGACGCGCCCACCGAGACCGGCAACACCTACCTCGACGCCGACGGGGTCGCCGACCATGTGCGCGCCTGCACCCAGGCGGGCATACAGGCCGGGTTCCACGTGATCGGCGACGCCGCGGTCGCTGCCGCGGTCGAGGGCATCGGGCGGGTGGCCGACCAACTGGGCAGCCCGGCGGTCGCCGCGTGCGGACACCGGCTCGAACACGTCGAGATGATCACCGGCGAGCAGGCCTCGAAGCTGGGCGCGTGGGGCGTCATCGCAAGCGTCCAACCCGGCTTCGACGCCGCCTGGGGCGGCCCCGACGGCCTGTACGCGCAGCGTCTCGGAGTCGACCGCGCAGCGGCGATGAACCCTCTCGCACAGCTGGCGGCCAAGGGCGTGTCGCTCGCGCTGGGCTCCGACGCGCCGGTGACCGCACTCGACCCGTGGGCGTCGGTCCGCGCCGGCGTCCACCACCGCACCCCCGGCAGCGGCATCTCCCCACGCGCCGCGTTCGCGGCGGCCACCCGCGGCGCGTGGCGCGCCGGCGGGGTGCGCGACGGCGTCGCGGGCACGCTGGTGCCCGGCGCGCCGGCGTCGTACGCGATCTGGGACGTCGACGAGCTGGTGGTGAGCGCGGCGGCGGATTCGGTGCAGCGCTGGTCGACCGATCCACGCTCGCGAGTGCCACCGCTGCCGCGGCTCGACCTGGGCGCGCCCAGCCCGCGCTGCCTGCGCACCGTCCGCGACGGGCAGACCATCTATGCGAGCTGAACGGCTGCGCAACGCAGCCGGCGCGGTGGTCGCGGGACTGCTGCTGTTCGTGAGTTTCCCGCCGCGGCCGCTGTGGTTCCTCGCTGTCGCCGGGGTCGCGCTGCTCACGCTGGTGCTGCGCAGCGGAAAATCGCTGCGGGGCGGGTTCGGCTACGGCCTCGTCGCCGGTCTCGGATTCTTCGTCCCGCTGCTGCCGTGGGTCGGGATCTACGTCGGCCCGGTGCCGTGGCTCGCGCTCGCCACCGCGTGCGCGGTGTATGTCGGCCTGTTCGGCGTCCTCGCGCGCCTGGTGTCGTCGCTGCCGGGGGCGCCCATGTGGATCGCGGCGGTGTGGTCGCTGTGCGAGTGGGCCCGCTCCAGCTTCCCGTTCGGCGGATTCCCTTGGGGCAGGCTCGCGTTCGGCCAGTCCGACGGCTGGCTGCTGCCGATCGCGGCGCTGGGCGGGGCAACGCTGCTGAGCTTCGCGGTGGCGTTGTGCGGGACCGCCCTGGCGGCGCTGATCGCGGCGATCGCGCGACGCCGCCGCGGCGCGATCCTCGGCTGGGCGGCGCTCGCCGCCGCCCTCGTGCTGCTCGGTCTCGCGTTGGGGCCCCGCCTGCCCGGCATGGATTCGGGGGAGCGCAGCATCACGGTCGCGGCGATCCAGGGCAGCGTGCCGCGGTTGGGTCTGGACTTCAATGCCCAGCGCCGCGCCGTCCTCGACAACCATGTGAAGCGCACCCTCGAACTCGCCGACGACGTCGACGTCGGGACGGTGCCCCGCCCCGACGTCGTGATCTGGCCCGAGAACGCCTCCGACATCGACCCGCTGCGCAACCGCGACGCCG
>DATDBL010000034.1:0-27652 GCA_036524855.1 Aldersonia sp.
CCAGCACCGGCCCGAATTGCCGTTCGTGCCGGGCGGGGAGGTCGCGGGCGTCGTGCGCAGCGCGCCGGCCGGGGCGCGGGTCAAGCCCGGCGACCGGGTCGCGGGCCTGACGATGCTCGGCGACGGCATGGCGGAGGTCGCCGCGGTCGTGCCGGATCTGGTGTTCCCGCTGCCGGACAACATCTCCCTGACCGCCGGCGCCGGCCTGCTGTTCAACGACCTGACCGTCGACTTCGCCCTCGCCGATCGCGGCCGGCTGAGCGAGGGCGAGACCGTGCTCGTGCACGGCGCCGCAGGCGGGATCGGCACCTCCGCGCTGCGCCTCGCCCCGGCGTACGGCGCCGCCCGGACCATCGCGGTCGTCAGCACCGAGGAGAAGGGCGAGATCGCACGCGCGGCCGGGGCGTCGGACGTCGTGCTCGTCGACGGCTGGCTCGACAAGGTGCGTGCGTTGACCGGCGGCCGCGGCGTGGACGTGGTGGTCGACCCGGTCGGCGGCGACCGCTTCACCGACAGCATCCGGTCGCTGGGCCGCGGTGGACGGGTGCTGGTGGTCGGGTTCACCGGCGGCGAGATCCCGACCGTCAAGGTGAACCGGTTACTGCTCAACAACGTCGAGGTGGTCGGCGTCGGTTGGGGCGCCTGGTGGGTGCAGGACCCGAGTTCGCTTGTGAAGCAATGGGAACGGCTGCAGCCGCTGCTCGCGTCCGGCAAGGTCCCGGCGCCGGAGCCGGCGATGCGCCCGCTCGAGGAGGCAGCCGCGGCGATCGCGTCGCTCGAGAAGCGCTCCGCGCTCGGCAAGGTGGTGCTGACGCTACGGTGACGACCGAAAAGAGATGACGACCGAACGGCGATGACGACCGAACAGCGATGAGCCCGGTGCCTACGCTGACCAACCGCGTCCTCAACCGGACGCTGCTCGCGCGTCAGCACCTGCTCGCCCGCACCGACCTCGACCTGGCGCAGTTGTGCGAGCACCTCGTCGGCCTGCAGGCCCAGGACGTGCGTCCTCCGTTCGTCGCGGCGTGGAACCGGATCGAGAACTTCGACCCGGCAGTGCTGGACCGCGCCCTCGACGACCGCTCCCTGGTGCGCATCACCGCCATGCGCGGCACCGTCCACCTGCTCACCGCCGCCGACGCCCTGCGCATCACCCCGCACGTGCAAACCCAACTGGACATGATCGCCGGCCGCAGGAGCTTCTTCGACGGCGTGACGGTCGGCCTCGACCTCGACGAGGCGCGGGCCGCCGGTGCGTCCATGTTCGGCGACGAGGCCCGCAGCGGCGCCGACCTGCGCGCGCTCGCGGCCGAGAAGTGGCCCGACCGCGACCCGCGCGGGATGGTTCCCGCGCTGTTGCTGCTGGTTCCGGTGGTGCAGGTGCCGCCACGGGGCAAGTGGCTGCGCAACGACCGGCCCGGGTGGGCCGCGATCGAAACCTGGCTGCGCTCACCGACCGATGACGGCTACCCCGTCGAGGAACTGGTGCTGCGCTACCTGCGTGCGTTCGGACCCGCCTCCACCGCCGATATGCAGACCTGGTCGCGACTCACCGGGTTGCGGGAGGTGGTGGACCGGCTCGGTGACCGGGTCCGCAGCTACCGTGACGAGCACGGCCGCACCCTCTACGACGTCGACGACGGCGCGCTCACCGACCCGGAGACGCCGGCGCCGGTGCGGTTCCTCGGCTGGTACGACAACGTCGTCCTCTCGCACAAGCATCGGAACCGGATCATCGACCCGCGGCTTGCGCGACTCGGCGAGGTGCGGACCAACTGGGCGGCGGTGCTCGTCGACGGCCTCGCCGTCGCCTGCTACAAGGTGACCCGCGACGGCACCAGAGCCGTCGTCGCGGTGCATCCCGCCCGGCGACTCACCCGCGCCGAACGCAGCGAGATCACCGCCGAGGCGCGCCGTATCGCCGCGTTCGTCGAACCGCTCGCCGAGGCCGTCGACGTGTGCATCGCCCGGGTCGGCACCCCGATCGACCCCACCTGAGCGCTCGCGCCGCTCTGCGGGCGGCGCCGACCCCCGATACGCTGGCACGAGTGGCGGAACAACTGCGCAACCTGGGCGTCGAGGAAGAGTTCCAGCTCATCGACGCGACCACCCGCCGACTCACCGCCCGCGCGCCGGAACTGCTCGAGTTGCTGCCCGACGACATCTATGTCGAGGAACTGCAACGCTGCGTCGTCGAGACCAACAGCCGTGTGTTCTCCGACCTGGCCGCGCTGCGTGCCGACCTCGTCGCGCACCGCCGGGTGCTGCGCGACGCGGCGGCGCAACTCGGCATCGGGGTCGCGGCGGCGGGCGCCGTACCGCTGTCGGTACCGGCGGAGATGGAGGTCACCGAGACCCCGCGCTACCGGCGGATGCTCGCCGACTACCAGTTGCTGGCCCGGGAACAGCTGATCTGTGGCACCCAGGTGCACGTCGAGCTACCCGACCGCGACGAGGCCGTCGCCGTCGCGAACCGCGTCGCGCCGTACCTGCCGATCTTCCTCGCGCTCAGCGCGAGTTCACCGTTCTGGTCCGACGGCTCCGACACCGGCTACGCCAGCGTGCGGACCCTGGTCTGGCTGCGCTGGCCGACCACCGGCGCCGCCCCCTTCGCCGACTCCGGCACCGAGTACGACGCGATGATCGCGGATCTCGTCGCCAGCGGCGTCATCACCGACCCGGGCATGGTCTATTTCGACGTCCGCCCGTCCGCGCGGCTGCCGACGCTGGAGTTGCGGGTGTGCGACTCGTGTCCGAGTGTGGACACGATCGTGCTCATCGCCGGCCTGTATCGGGCGCTGGTCAACCGCGAACTGGCCGGGCTGCGGGCCGGCGAGCCGGGACTGCACATCTCCCCGACGCTGACCCGGGGGGCGCTGTGGCGCGCGGCGCGTTCCGGTCTCGAGGACGAACTCGTCGACATCACCGCGCCCGCACCCATGGCGGCCGGTGACCTCGTGCGGCGCTTTGTCGACGACCTGCGCCCCCAACTGGCCGCGACCGGCGACGAGGACGTCGTGGCCGAACTCGCCGACCGAGCGTTGCTCGCCGGCAGTTCCGCGTCCCGGCAGCGGCGGGCGCTGCGCCGGCGGGGGCGGCTCACCGACGTCGTCGACCTGCTGATGGACGAGACCTCCGGCGAGGTCGCGATGTTCCCGCACATCAAGGACCCCGACCAGACGCTGCTGCACGGGTATCTGCCGCTGCGTTCCGGCGGCGCCGAGGAACCCGGATACGACGAGGCGATCGAGCCGAACGGGACCGTTCGCCGCGAGTACGTGAAGGTGCTCGCCGGCGCGGCCGGGAGCGGTGCCGCGGCGTTGCGGCAACTGCAGTTCGGCATCGAGCACGAACAGAGCGTCGAGGGCATGACGTTCCGGGTCAGCGGCGAAGGGCGCGCCCAACTGTTCCCGATGGACATCGTGCCGCGCATCGTCACCGGAGACGACTGGGCCGCGCTGGTCCCGGGGCTGGCACAGCGGGCGTTGGCCCTCGACGCGTTCATCGCCGACGTCTACGGGGAACGCGCGGCGGTGCGCGACGGCATCGTGCCCAGCGAGGTGATCGACCGGGCGCCCGGACTGCGGGAGAGCGGCTTCGCCTCCGCGTCCGCGCGGGTGCGTACGCACATCTGCGGTATCGACCTGGTGAGCGACGGTCGGGGCCGGTGGCTCGTGCTCGAGGACAACCTGCGGGTGCCCTCGGGCATCGCCTACGCGCTCGCGAACCGGCGCCTCATGGCGTCGGTCGCCGACGACATCCCGATGCCCGAGTCGGTGCGCGACATCTCCGGAATGCCAGCCATGATCCGCGACACGCTGCTCGCCGCTGCCCCGCCCGCAGCACCCGACAACGTGGGCGTCGCGGTGCTGAGTTCCGGCTGGGAGGACTCGGCCTGGTTCGAGCACAAGACGATCGCCGAATTGGCCGACGTCCCGCTGGTGCAGACCCAGGACCTGTCTGTACGCGACGACGTGGTGTACCGGCACACCGGCCGCGACGCCCACCGCATCGACGTGCTGTACGCCCGGATGGACGAGGACATGCTGCTCTCGTCGGCCGGGCACGACGACCGCGCGCTGCGACCGGGACTGATGGACGCGATCAAGGCGGGCACGCTGACCATCGCGAACGCGCTGGGCAACGGTGTCGGCGACGACAAGGCGGTGTACGCGTACGTGCCGGCGCTGATCGAGTACTTCCTCGGCCAGAAACCGATCCTCGAACAGGTGCCGACCTACCTGTGCGCCGAACGCGCGCAACGCGACTTCGTCCTCGGCCGGCTCGATTCGCTGGTGGTCAAGCCCGTCGACGGCTTCGGCGGGTCCGGCATCACCATCGGCCCGGAGGCCAGCGACGCCGAACTCGCCGCGCGGCGGGTGGAACTGAAGATGCAACCCGAGCGGTTCATCGCGCAGGACGTCGTGCACCTGTCCACCCATCCGACCTTCGACGGCACCGGATTCCACCCGCACCACGTGGACCTGCGGGCGTTCGTCCACCTGCGCCCGGGTCGGGCCGGGCCGACGCCCCACGTCGCACCCGCGGCACTCACCCGCGTGGCGCCGCCGGGCAGCATGATCGTCAACTCGTCCAAGGGCGGCGGCGGCAAGGACACCTGGATCCTGCAGTAAACGCCGCAGAACTGGAAGGAGATCCACATGTGCGGGCTGTGCGGCGAGATCTGTTTCGACGGGTCCGCCCCCGACCTCGCCGCGGTGAGCCGGATGTGCGACGCGATGGTTCCGCGCGGCCCGGATTCGGTCGGCGCCCATCAGCAGGGGCCGGTCGCGCTGGGACACCGGCGGCTGTCGATCATCGACCTGTCGGTGCGCGGCGGCCAGCCCATGGTGGACAGTGACCTCGGCCTGTCGCTGGTGTTCAACGGTTGCATCTACAACTACAAGCAGTTGCGCGAGGAACTCATCGAGCGCGGCTACCGGTTCTTCTCCACCGCGGACAGCGAGGTGGTGCTCAAGGGCTTCCACGCGTGGGGCAGCAACTGCGTGGACCACTTCAAGGGCATGTTCGCCTTCGCCGTGGTCGACCACGAGTCCGGCGCGGTGACCCTGGGCCGTGACCGCCTCGGCATCAAGCCGCTGTATCTCGCGGAGGCGCCGGGGCGGCTGCGGTTCGCGTCGTCGGTGCAGGCCCTGCTGCGCGCCGGTGACGTCGACACCACCATCGACCGGGTCGCGCTGCACCACTACCTGAGCTTCCACTCCGTCGTGCCCGCGCCGCACACCATCTACAACGGCATCCGCAAACTGCCGCCCGCGACCGTGCGCACGATCGACGCGCACGGCCGCACCGTCGAGCAGCGCCGCTACTGGGAGCCGACGTTCGCCCCGCACCCAGACCGCGTCGACTGGTCGGCCACCGACTGGCAGCGGGCGCTGATCGACTCGCTGCGCACCGCGGTCGCGCGGCGCATGGTCGCCGACGTCCCCGTCGGGGTGCTGCTCTCGGGCGGGATCGACTCGAGCCTGGTCGTTGCGTTGCTCGCCGAGCTGGGCCAGCGCGACCTCGCCACCTTCAGCATCGGATTCGATTCGGCGGGCGGGGAATCCGGCGAGGAGTACGCCTACTCCGACCTCGTCGCCGAGACGTTCGCCACAGCGCACCACAAGATCCACATCGACTCCTCCCGGCTGCTCCCGGCAGTGCCGAAAACCGTTGCGGCGATGAGCGAACCGATGGTCAGCCACGACTGCGTCGCCTTCTATCTGCTCTCCTCCGAGGTGAGCAAGTCGGTGAAGGTGGTGCAGTCGGGCCAGGGCGCCGACGAGATCCTCGGCGGCTACGACTGGTACCCGCCGCTGCAGGGCGTCGACCGCGCGCAGACCACCGAGGCCTACGCCAAGGTGTTCTTCGACCGCGGCCACCACGACATCACCGCGCTGCTCGACCCCGGCTACGCCCTCGACTACGACCCGAGTTGGGAGTTCGCCCGCACCCATCAGAGTGCGCCCGGTGCGGAGTCGTCCGTCGATGCGGCGCTGCGGCTGGATTCGACCGTCATGCTCGTCGACGATCCGGTCAAGCGCGTGGACAACATGACGATGGCGTGGGGACTCGAGGCGCGGGTACCGTTCCTCGACCACGAGTTCGTCGAACTCGCCGCGACCTGCCCGCCCGACCTCAAACTCGCCTCCGGTGGCAAGGGCGTGCTCAAGGACGCGAGCCGCAGCCTGCTCCCGGCGGCGATCATCGACCGAACCAAGGGCTACTTCCCGGTGCCAGGTATCCGCCACCTCGGCGGCGGAGTGCTCGACCTGGTGCGCGACGCGTTGAGCAGCGCCAGCGCCCGCGACCGCGCGCTGTACCGGCCCGAGGCCGTCGAGGCGCTGCTCGCGGCGCCGAACGAGACCCGCACGACCCTCGGCAGCAACGCACTGTGGCAGGTCGCGCTGTTGGAGATGTGGCTGCAGACCATGGAGGGGGTGCGCAGTGGCTGATTCCCGAGTAGCCGAATCCGTTTCGCTCGATCACATCCGCTACACCTCCGGGGCCTCGCTCTCCCCGGACGCGACGGCGTTCGCCTGCCTCGTCGACGACGGCGGTTACCCACGCGCGGTGCAACGCTTCCTCGAGGGGCGTCGCACCACTTCGGCGCGCCGGGTGGAGTTGCCCGTCGACGGCCCGATCACCCGCGTCATCCACTCCGCCGACGGGTACTGGCTGGCGTGCCAGGTCTCACCGCACGGCGGCAACCGCCCGCAGGTGTGGGTGGTCACGACCGACCCCGACGACCGCGCCGCCCGGATGCTCGGCACTGGCGAGGACTGCGCGGTGGAGTTGATCGGCTGGGACGGGACGCTGGTCGCGGTCACCGGCACCGACGACGAGGGAGTCTCCGAGGCGCGCCTGGTCAACCCGCAGACGCAGGCCGCGCTGATCCTCGACCGCCGCGTCGGCGGGCACCTGGTGGACGCGTGGCGCGGCGACGCCGCGGACGGGTCGTCGCTGCTGCGGGTCGGGCCGCGCGGGAACCGGGAACTGCTGCTGCTGCGCGGCGACGCGAAAACGCCGCTGCTGCCGGCCGACCCGGGCTCGAGCACCGAGATCGGCATCATCCTCGACGACCACTACGAGCGCGGGCCGGCCAACCCCTACCGCTCCACCGGCGTGTTCGGCGCCCGCGCACACGGCGACCGGATCCTGGTCCGCAGCGACTACGGCTGCGAGTTCGCGCGCCTGCTCGAGGTGGTGTCCTCGCCCGAGGGGATTTCGTACCGGGTGTTGGCCGAACGGGACGACTGCGAACTCGACGAGTTCATCGTCAGCGACGACACCAGCACAGCCGCGTTGCTGTGGAACGTGAAGGGCTACAGCGAACTGCAGATCCTGCACCTCGAGGACGGTTCGCTGGACGCACCGATCGACCTGCCCGGTCTGGTCGCGACCGAACTGAGCATCGGCGCCGACGGCTCCATGCTCGCCGTTACCGTCGAGGGCCCGGGCATGCCGCCGTCGGTGGAGCTGGTGGATCCGCGGACGGGGGAGTGGGGGCCGGTCGAGGCGGCGCGCACCGCGATCTCCCGCGCGCCGCAGCTGCACGAATTTCCGGCCCGCGACGGCACCCCGCTGTCGGGGTGGCTGCACCGCGCTCGCGGGGCTCGGCCGGGCCCGGTGATGCTCTATTTCCACGGGGGACCGGAGGCGCAGGAACGTCCCGGCTACAGCTTCCTGCACCCGGTGCTGGTCGAGGCGGGGATCACGGTGTTCGCGCCGAACGTACGCGGGTCGAGCGGGTACGGGCGCACGTTCTCGCACGCCGACGACCGATACGGCCGCTTCGCCGGCATCGACGACGTCGCCGACTGCGTCGCCTACCTCGTCGAGGCGGGCATCGCCGATCCCGACCGCATCGCCTGCGCGGGACGCTCCTACGGCGGCTATCTGACGCTGGCGTCGTTGACCTTTCATGCCGATCTGTTCGCCTCCGGGGTGGCGATCTGCGGGATGAGCGACCTCGAGAGCTTCTATCGCAACACCGAACCGTGGATCGCGGCGGCGGCATACCCCAAGTACGGCCACCCGGAGTACGACCGGGAACTGCTCGCGGAACTGTCGCCGATCCACCGCATCGACGACCTCGTCGCGCCCCTGCTCGTCGTGCACGGCGCCCACGACACGAACGTGCCCGTGTCGGAGTCGGAGCAGATCGTGGAGGCGGTGCGGGACAAGGGCGGACGCGCGGAGTTTCTGCTGTTCGACGACGAGGGTCACGAGATCGTCAAGCGGGAGAACAAGGTGGTACTGGCCGACACGATGGCCGAGTGGCTCACCGACACGCTGCAGCCGGAGGCGCGGCGGTTGCGTCGGTAGAGTCGGCTCGTGGAGAGACGCAGCGTGCGGGTGGTGGCCGGCCTCGTGCCGCTGCTCGTCCTCGCCGGCTGCGGCGGGGGCGACGCGGACAGTCCGGCGACCTCGGCGACCACACCCGCCGGGCCGACCGTCGCCGAACCCGGCCCCTTCTTCGGTGAATGCGGGAACGTGACCGACGAGGAGGTCCGTGCCGCGTTCGCCATGCCCGCCCTGCCGGTGGTGACCCGCAACTCCGTCGGGTGTGTGTGGGAGGTGGGCGATCCGTTCGGCCCGAGTGTGAGTTTCTCCTGGTACCGCGGCAGCCCGATCGGTCGCGAGGCGGCGGGGTCGGGTCTGATCGGCCGCCCGCCGGAGACCATCGAGATCGACGGGCACACGGGTTTCCGTGGTGCGCTGGGCAATCAGCTGTGCGAAATCGGCGTGCAGTACGGCGACAACTTCTTCCACTGGTCGGTCACCTACGCCGACGTCCCGCCGACCGCGAACGCGTGCGACGTGGCGAAACAGCTGGCCGAACTGACCGCGGAGCGTGCGCAGTGACACCGAACAGCGCGAGGCGGGCGTGGTTGGTGGTCGCGGCGGCCGGGCTGGTCGCCGGCTGTGGCCAGACCATCGACGGCACCGCGGTCCCGGTCGGTGCGGACGGGCAGCACGAGGAGTTCCGCAACCTGCTCACCGAGTGCGACGCGGTCACCGACGAGCAGATCGCCGACGCGGTGCAGGCCGACTTCGTCAGCCGGGGCTTCTTCGGCGCGATCTGCCGCTGGGACGGCAGTGGGCCGAGCGGCAACATCAAGATCACGTTCAACTGGTTCGAGACCGGGTCGCTGGAGGTCGAACGCGACACCGCGGCGCAGCTGAACTACACCACCGAGGACATCACCGTCGAGGGCCGCCGCGCGATCCTGGTCCGCCGCCCCAACGATCCCGAGTCCTGCGGCGTCACCGCCGGCGCCCCCGACCAGGGCATCATCGGCTGGTGGGTGCAGTACCGCCCCGGCTCCGCCCACCCCGACCCCTGCGCGGCCGCGACCAAACTCGCCGAACTGACCCTCAACCTCAGCCGGTAGCCGGCTCCCCGACCCGTGAGTGGTTGAAGAGTCTGCCGGGGGCGAGCGAAGCGACGGGGAAATGACGCAGCCTCGTCAGTACTTACGGGTGCGGACGGGGGCGTTTTGACCCTGCGCCGCGCCGACGAGTAGTGTGGATCGCTGTGCCCGGAGCGTGCGGGCAGGTCGAATGCAGTGTGTAGGCCAGCGAGAGCGGCTGACTCGGTGAGTTGCGCCCCCGGCGCTGGTTTTCGGTGCGTGCGACACACCCGACCTCGGGATACGGGAACGGGCCTTTCCGCACGGGCGCCGGGCAGAGCAGACGTAAGAACTAAGGACGAGACGAAGAAAGCCGGTCTATGCCAACCATCAACCAGCTGGTCCGCAAGGGTCGCCGCAACAAGCCCGCCAAGACGAAGACGGCGGCCTTGAAGGGGAGTCCGCAGCGTCGCGGCGTGTGCACGCGCGTGTACACCACGACCCCGAAGAAGCCGAACTCCGCGCTGCGCAAGGTCGCGCGCGTGCGGCTGACCAGCGCTGTCGAGGTCACGGCCTACATCCCCGGCGAGGGTCACAACCTGCAGGAGCACTCGATGGTGCTCGTCCGCGGCGGTCGTGTGAAGGACCTGCCCGGCGTCCGCTACAAGATCATCCGCGGTTCGCTCGACACCCAGGCAGTGAAGAACCGCAAGCAGGCACGCAGCCGCTACGGCGCGAAGAAGGAGAAGAGCTGACATGCCTCGCAAGGGCCCCGCACCCAAGCGCCCGCTGATCAACGACCCGGTCTACGGGTCGCCGTTGGTCACTCAGCTGGTCAACAAGATCCTGCTCGACGGCAAGAAGTCCACGGCGGAACGGATCGTCTACGGCGCGCTGGAGCAGGCACGCGAGAAGACCGGCACCGACCCGGTCGTCACGCTCAAGCGTGCGCTCGACAACGTCAAGCCGGCGCTCGAGGTGAAGTCCCGCCGCGTCGGCGGGGCGACCTACCAGGTCCCCATCGAGGTCCGTCCGGGCCGCGCCAACACCCTGGCGCTGCGCTGGCTGGTCATCTTCTCCCGGCAGCGTCGTGAGAAGACCATGATCGAGCGGCTGGCCAACGAGCTGCTCGACGCGAGCAACGGCCTCGGTGCCTCGGTGAAGCGTCGCGAGGACACCCACAAGATGGCCGACGCCAACAAGGCCTTCGCGCACTACCGCTGGTGACCACCCGAAACTTGTTTCGGGCGGGCGGCGAAGCCGCCACCTGGGACAAATCCAGCCTTTAGTCCCTAGAATTCCCGGAGGGAATTAGATGGCACAGGACGTGCTCACCGACCTGAACAAGGTCCGCAACATCGGCATCATGGCCCACATCGACGCCGGTAAGACCACCACGACCGAACGCATCCTCTTCTACACCGGTGTCAACTACAAGATCGGTGAAACGCACGACGGTGCGTCGACCACCGACTGGATGGAGCAGGAGCAGGAGCGCGGCATCACCATCACCTCCGCCGCGGTGACCTGCTTCTGGAACCAGAACCAGATCAACATCATCGACACCCCGGGGCACGTCGACTTCACGGTGGAGGTGGAGCGTTCCCTGCGCGTGCTCGACGGCGCCGTCGCCGTGTTCGACGGCAAGGAAGGCGTCGAGCCGCAGTCCGAGCAGGTGTGGCGGCAGGCGGACAAGTACGACGTGCCACGGATCTGCTTCGTCAACAAGATGGACAAGCTCGGCGCGGACTTCTACTTCACCGTGCAGACCATCAAGGACCGTCTCGGAGCCAAGCCCCTGGTCATCCAGCTGCCGATCGGCGCGGAGGACGCCTTCGAGGGCATCGTCGACCTGGTCGAGATGAACGCCAAGGTGTGGACCGGCGAGACCAAGCTCGGTGAGAAGTACGAGGTGCGCGAGATCCCCGCGGATCTGCAGGAGCGCGCCGCCGAGTACCGCAACGAGTTGCTCGAGACGGTTGCGGAGTCCGACGAGGAGCTGCTCGAGAAGCACTTCGGAGGCGACGAGCTCTCCATCGAGGAGATCAAGGGCGCGATTCGCAAGCTCACGGTCACCTCGGAGCTGTATCCGGTGCTCTGCGGCTCGGCGTTCAAGAACAAGGGCGTGCAGCCCATGCTCGACGCGGTCGTTGACTACCTGCCCTCGCCGCGGGACGTCGAGTCCGTGCAGGGTCACGCGCCCCGCGACGAGCACGAGGTGCTCACCCGCAAGCCGAGCACCGACGAGCCGTTCGCGGCACTGGCGTTCAAGATCGCGTCGCACCCGTTCTTCGGCAAGCTCACCTACGTCCGGGTTTACTCGGGCAGGGTGGATTCCGGTGCCCAGGTGATCAACTCGACCAAGGGCAAGAAGGAGCGCCTCGGCAAGCTGTTCCAGATGCACTCCAACAAGGAGAACCCGGTCCCGAGCGCGAGCGCCGGCCACATCTACGCGGTCATCGGCCTCAAGGACACCACCACCGGCGACACGCTGTGCGATGCGAACAACCAGATCGTGCTCGAGTCGATGTCGTTCCCCGACCCGGTCATCCAGGTCTCCATCGAGCCGAAGACCAAGAGCGACCAGGAGAAGCTGGGCACCGCGATCCAGAAGCTGGCCGAGGAGGATCCCACCTTCTCCGTGAAGCTGGACGACGAGACCGGCCAGACCGTCATCGGCGGCATGGGCGAACTTCACCTCGACATCCTCGTCGACCGGATGCGGCGCGAGTTCAAGGTCGAGGCCAACGTCGGCAAGCCGCAGGTCGCCTACCGCGAGACGATCACCAAGCCGGTGGAGAAGCTCGAGTACACCCATAAGAAGCAGACGGGTGGCTCGGGTCAGTTCGCCAAGGTGATCATCGCCCTCGCGCCGTTCGTCGGCGAGGACGGTGCGACCTACGAGTTCGAGAACAAGGTCAGCGGCGGACGCGTGCCGCGCGAGTACATCCCGTCGGTGGACGCCGGTGCGCAGGACGCCATGCAGTACGGCGTGCTGGCCGGATACCCGCTGGTGAATCTGAAGGTGACGCTGCTCGACGGTTCGTACCACGACGTCGACTCCTCGGAGATGGCGTTCAAGATCGCCGGCTCGCAGGCGCTCAAGGAGGCCGCCCGCAAGGCCGGGCCGGTCATCCTCGAGCCGATGATGGCCGTCGAGGTCACCACGCCCGATGACTACATGGGCGACGTGATCGGCGACCTGAATTCGCGCCGTGGCCAGATCCAGGCCATGACGGAACGCAGTGGTGCCCGTGTCGTGAAGGCGCTGGTTCCGCTCTCGGAGATGTTCGGTTACATCGGAGACCTGCGGTCGAAGACCCAGGGCCGGGCGAACTACTCTATGGTGTTCGATTCCTATGCAGAGGTTCCCTCGAACGTCTCGAAGGAAATCATCGCGAAGGCGACGGGCGAATAATTCCGTCGGCGCACGACAGCAAAACCAAACCGCACTGCTGCAACTGCTGCTAGAAAAGGCAAGCAAGCACCAACACAGTCCAGGAGGACAACACAGTGGCGAAGGCGAAGTTCGAGCGGACGAAGCCGCACGTCAACATCGGGACCATCGGTCACGTTGACCACGGCAAGACGACGCTGACCGCGGCTATCACCAAGGTTCTGCACGACAAGTACCCGGCGCTCAACGAGAGCTTTGCGTTCGACCAGATCGACAAGGCGCCCGAAGAGAAACAGCGCGGCATCACGATCAACATCGCGCACGTCGAGTACCAGACCGAGAAGCGCCACTACGCGCACGTCGACGCCCCGGGCCACGCCGACTACATCAAGAACATGATCACAGGCGCGGCGCAGATGGACGGCGCGATCCTCGTAGTCGCCGCCACCGACGGCCCGATGCCGCAGACCCGTGAGCACGTGCTGCTCGCCCGCCAGGTCGGTGTGCCATACATCCTGGTCGCGCTGAACAAGGCAGACATGGTCGACGACGAGGAGATCATCGAACTCGTCGAGATGGAGGTCCGTGAGCTGCTCGCGGCCCAGGAGTTCGACGAGGACGCGCCGGTCGTCAAGGTGTCCGCGCTCAAGGCGCTCGAGGGCGACCCGGAGTGGACCAAGACCATCGAGGAACTGATGGACGCGGTCGACGAGTCGATCCCGGACCCGGTGCGCGAGACCGACAAGCCGTTCCTGATGCCGGTCGAGGACGTGTTCACCATCACCGGTCGTGGCACCGTCGTCACCGGTCGTATCGAGCGCGGCCAGGTCAACCTGAACGAGGAGGTCGAGATCGTCGGCATCCGCCCGACCTCGACCAAGACCACGGTCACCGGCATCGAGATGTTCCGCAAGCTGCTCGACTCGGGCCAGGCCGGCGACAACGTCGGTCTGCTCGTGCGCGGCATCAAGCGCGAGGACGTCGAGCGCGGCCAGGTCGTCGTCAAGCCCGGCACCACCACTCCGCACACGGAGTTCGAGGGCCAGGCCTACATCCTGAACAAGGAGGAAGGCGGCCGTCACACGCCGTTCTTCAACAACTACCGCCCGCAGTTCTACTTCCGTACCACGGACGTGACGGGCGTCGTGACCCTGCCCGAGGGCACCGAGATGGTCATGCCCGGTGACAACACCGAGATGCTCGTCAAGCTGATCCAGCCGATCGCCATGGACGAGGGCCTGCGCTTCGCGATCCGCGAGGGTGGCCGCACCGTCGGTGCGGGTCGCGTCATCAAGATCATCAAGTGAGCTGACGCTCGCTGCCCGTCGGCGCCGGCCCCTCAGGGGGTCGGCGCCGTTGGTGTTTGTGGCGCGGCCACCTGCGGTGTCTTCTGGGGCTGGCGCCGGGCGTGTCTTCGGGGTGACGGCGTCATGTCGCGGGGGCGCCGCCGGCGTCCTCGCAGGGCGTGTCGAAACCTCGCAGAGGGTAGACTCTGCGAGGTTGAGACGCGCACTGCGAGGTGGTTATCCACAGCCCCCTGAGTTATCCACAGTTCGCAAATACCCCCTGTTGCACGGCAAATTTGGTCGGCAGTATCGCGACATGGACTTTCCTGAACCCGTCACTGGCAAGGACGCCCTCGCCGCCGGATTCACCCAATACGAGTTGAACGGCGCCGGCTGGGAGCGCCTCCGACGGGGCGTCTACCTGCCTGCTGGGCAGTCCGCCGGTAACCTGACGGTTCTGCAACGGCACGTTTTGCAGTCACGAGCGGCGGCATCCGCATCGAGCAATGACGCGGTGATCAGCCACGTCAGCGCCGCGGCCGCCCACGGCCTGCCAATCTGGGCAATTCCGCTCAAGCGTGTCCACCTGTCCCGCAATCGCCGGTCGGGGGCGCGGTCTGGTCCCCAGATCGTCCTTCACGCAGCGCCGTTCGACGGCTCCGACGTCGTCTCGGTGGCGGGTTTACGGGTCACGTCCGTCGCGCGGACGGTGGTCAATGTGGCGCGCACCGTACCGTTCGAACAGGCCGTCGTTGTAGGGGACGCCGCGTTGCAATTGCGCAAGACCACCGTGTCCGAGCTGGCAGATCAACTCGAACAAGCGGCGCGACGGCCCGGTGCTGCTGGGGCTCGGCGCGTGCTGCGGTTTCTCGACGGTCGTGCGGAGAGTCCCGGGGAGTCGCGCAGCCGGGTCGCGATGAGCCGAGCCCGGCTGCCCACGCCGGAACTGCAGGCCGAGGTGTTCGATGAACGGGGCCGGCTGATCGCGCGTGTCGACTTCCTGTTTCCCGAACTCGGCGTCATCGGCGAGTTCGACGGGCTCGTGAAGTACGGCCGCGATCTGCGCGGTGCGCGGACAGCCGAAGAAGTGCTCGTTCTGGAGAAGGAACGCGAGGACGCGCTGCGCGCGCTCGGCTGGATGGTGGTGCGCTGGGTCTGGAAGGAGTTGGGGACTCAGCGATGGTTCGATCGGCTCGCCGCGGCGGCGGAGATCGGCCGCCGATCACAGCGACTGGGCTCCTGGCGACCGACCACGTCGCCATGACCTCGCAGCACGGGTCGAAACCTCGCAACGGGTACAGAAGCTGCGAGGTTGAGACACGCTCTGCGAGGTGGTCGCCCGCCAACGGTGTCGCCGCTCAGCCCATCTGCGTCATCCCCGCCGCGACCACCCGTGCGACCCCGCGCAGGTCGTCGGCGGTCGGCAGGCCGTCCATCGCGCGCAGGCGGGAATTGCTCGCGGCCGACAGCATCGACGACACCCACGCCGCCGCGCAGGCGCGCAGCGTGGGCGTCGACACCGGGTGCGGGGCACTGGCCGCGAGTACCCGGACGGTGGCGTCGAACAGGTGAGCACGCATCTGGCGCAACTGATCTCGCACGTCCGGATGGGTCTCGGCCTCGCGCCACATGATCACGCGCAGCACGGAGGACCGGTGGTTGCGCAGGTTCATCGCCGCGTCGAGGTTGATCAGGCTCGTTACGGGATCACCCGGTTCGATGAGCGCCTCGATGTCCTCGATCGCGTACCGCGGAACCCGTTCGGCCATCAGCGCGGTGAGCAGTTCCTCCTTGGTCGCGAAGTAGTAGAACAGAAGTCCCTTGGGCACGGCGGCGGCGCGCGCGATCGTCGCCGTCGACGTGGCGTCGAACCCGCCCGAGGCGAAGAGTCGTTCCGCCGCGTCGAGGATGATCTCGCGCGCGTCGCCGTCGATCTTGGCGCTGCGTCGCCGCGACCGCCCGGCCGCCACGATCAGTGCGCCACGGGCCGGCCGTGCATCATGCCGGAGGCGGCGGGCAGTGCCGCGAGCGCGACGACCACCGTCAGCACGCCGACGATCCATGCCGTCCAGGCCGCTCCGCCGAACGCGTCGAAGTTCATCACCCACGGTGAGAGGAACAGCAGCACGCCGAAGACGCCCATCGCGGCGTCGGCCATCGACATCTCCGGGCTGCGCATCTGCGCCAACCCGGACAATGCGATGAGCAAGCCGAGCACGATCAGCGACCACATGGCCGCAGTGTTGGTGTCCACCCAGATCGGTGACAGCGCGGTGAACACGCCGAGCACGACGGCAACGACGTCCTGGGCCCGGCTCGAATCGAAGATGTTCATTCCTTTACCTCCCCGCGGATGTGCGGTGTATCACACTTCCGTTATAACCCTGATTGACCGGTCGATCAATATTCTCTGGGACGCAGTTCGAGCCGCCGACCTCCCGCGTGTCTCGGACACTGTCGCGGTCAAGCTCGATCGCTCCGCGCCGGCTGGTCCGCAGCCCCGGGCGGTCGTGCACTTGACGGCCTCGCACCCCGTCGACGCTTCGCGCCCCGCCCTGCCCCGTCGACGCCGCTCACCACCGCGCCGGAACCGGGTGATAGACACGATGGATGCAGCGCACAGCACTGGTGACCGGCGGGACGGGCGGGCTCGGGACGGCGGTGACGGCAAAACTGCTCGACGACGGGTGGCGGGTGGTGGTGCCGTGGATCGCCGAGCGGGAACTGGACCGGCTCGCGGCGCACCCGAACCTCGAGCTGATCCAGGCCGACCTGTTCGATCCCGACAGCGTCGCCGAGGTCGCGCGGGTGGCTGGGGGTAACGCGCAGGCGCCCCTGGGGGCCGTGGCGAATCTGGTGGGCGGGTTCGCGATGGGTGGCAAGGTGCACGAGACCCCGATCGACGAGTTCGACAAGTTGCTGCGGCTCAACCTGCGCCCGACCTACCTCACGACGCAGGCGGCGCTGCCGTATCTGATCGACGCCGGTGGCGGGTCGATCGTGGCGGTGTCGACGAAGGCGGCGTTCGCGCCGTTCTCCGGCGCGGCGGGTTACATCACGTCGAAGGCGGCGGTATGGGCGCTGGTGTCCGCGTTGGCCGTGGAATACGCCGACGCCGGGATCCGGGTGAACGCGATCCTGCCGTCGGTGATCGACACGCCGGGCAACCGGGAGAGCCAGCCGGATTCCTCGCGCAAGGGATGGGTCGCGCCGGCGGACATCGCGGAGGTGATCGCGTTCCTGTTCGGCGACGCGGGTGCCGCGATCACGGGTGCGCAGGTGCCGGTGCCGGGGGTGAGCCGGTGACCCGGCACGTCGTGATCGTCGGTGCCGGACTCGCGGGGGCGCGCACCGCGGAGGAGTTGCGCCGGGCCGGGTTCGACGGGGCCATCACGCTGGTTGGGGCGGAGCAGCACCTGCCGTACGATCGGCCGCCGCTGTCGAAACAAGTGATCCGCGGCGAGCGCGACGACACCACGCTGAAGCCGCGGGAGTTCTACGCCGACAACGCTATCGAGCTGCGTCTGGGCACCGCGGCCGAAACCGTCGACACCCGGGCCCAGTCCGTGCGACTTGCCGACGGCGGCGAGATCGGCTACAGCGAGATCGGGTACAGCGAACTCGTCATCGCGTCCGGTCTGGTGCCGCGCCGCATCCCGACCCTGCCCGACCTGGCCGGCGTGCACGTGCTGCGCAGCCTCGACGACGCCCTCGTGCTGCGCGACGAGCTCGTCGAGGGTGCCCGGGCGCTCGTTGTCGGGGCGGGGTTCATCGGCTGCGAGCTCGCCGCGAGCTTCCGGGGGCGCGGCGTCGACGTCGTCCTCGTCGAACCGCAACCCACCCCGCTCGCGTCGGTGCTCGGCGAGCGGGTCGGTGGGCTGGTCGCGCGCCTGCACCGCCTCGAGGGGGTCGACCTGCGGTGCGGCATCGGCCTCGCCGGGATCGCCGGTGACGGTCGGGTGCGCACCGCGACCCTGTCCGACGAGACCGAGGTGGAGGTGGACCTCGTCGTCGTGGGCGTCGGCTCGACCCCGGTGACGGGGTGGCTCGACGGTTCTGGGATCGCGCTGGCCGACCGCGTCGACGGCGGTGGCGTCCTCGCCGACGAGGTCGGCCGCACGAGCACCCCGCACGTGTGGGCGCTCGGTGACGTCGCAGCCTGGACGCATCCCTCGGGTGGGCAGCGCCGCGTCGAGCACTGGACCAACGCCGGTTAGCAGGCCCGCATCGTCGCGGCGGCGCTGCTGGGGAACGACGTGCCCGTCGCCGGGCAGGTGCCGTATTTCTGGAGCGACCAGTACGACGTCAAGATCCAGGCACTCGGCACCCCCGCCGCCGGTGACGAGGTCAACGTCGTCGAGGACGACGGGCGCAAGTTCCTCGCCTACTACTCGCGCGACGGTCGCCTCACCGCGGTGGTCGGTGGCGGTCTGCCGGCGAAGGTGATGAGGTCCCGGCCACAGGTCGCGGCGGCCGTCGCCATCGAGGAAATGCTCGCGTAATACGGTTGGGGGCGTGATCGTAGCGCTCATCGACTCCGGCCTGGGGATGCTCCCGACGGCCGCGTGGCTGCGCAAGCTGCGGCCCGACCTGGATCTGCTGCTGCTGCTCGACCCGGACGGCGCACCGTGGGGACCGAAGAGCGAGGAGTGGGTCATCGAACGGGTCATCGGCACCGCCCGGTCGGCGGTCGCCGACGGCGCCGAGGTCGTGGTGCTGCCGTGCAACACCGCGAGCGTGACCGCACTCGACCACGTCCGCGCCGACCTCGGCGACGCGATCCCGGTGATCGGCACGGTGCCCGCGATCAAACCGGCCGCGGCCGCCGCCGACAACGTCGCGATCTGGGCGACCGCAGCGACCACCGCGAGCCGGTACCAGGCCGACCTCATCGCCGTGTTCGGCGGCGGTGCCGAAGTGGTCGGGGTGGCGTGTCCCGGCCTCGCCGACGCCATCGACCGCGGCGACCTCGTCGCCGCGCAGTCCGCCATCGACGCCGCCGCGGCCCAGACCCCCTCCGGTGTCGAGGCGATCGTGCTCGGCTGCACGCACTATCCGCTGGTCGCGGACGCGATCGCGGCGCGGTTCGGGCCGCATGTGCGCCTGTTCGACAGCGCCGAGGCCGTCGCCGCGCAGACGCTGCGCCGCATCGACGCGCTCGGCCGGCCGGCGACCGGCGCCGGCACCGTCCGAGTGGTCAGCAGCGGTCGGCGCGGTGCGCTGCCCGCGAGCGCCGCGGCGTTCGAGCCGGGTCGTGTCCTCGGCGCGTGAGGTGATGGCGGCGCTCGCCGAGGTCGCCGACCCCGCCGACGCCGTGCACCTGCAGCGCTTCTTCAAGACCGGCCCCGGCGAGTACGGCGAGGGCGACGTGTTCGTCGGCGTCCGGGTCCCGCAGACCCGCGCGGTCGTCAAGCGCCACTCCGACCTGCCGTTGCCTGAGGTGGAGGCGCTGCTCGACAGCGACGTCCACGAGCACCGCCTCGCCGGCCTGCTGATTCTCGACACACAGTTCGAGCGCGCCGGGAAACCCCGCACCGCCGATCCCACGCTGCGGGTCCGGATCGTCGATGCGTACCTCGCCGCCCTGCGCCGCGGTCGCGTGAACAACTGGGACCTCGTCGACGCCAGCGCCCCCTACCTTCTCGGTGAATGGCTCCTCGAGCGGTCCGCGCGCAATGAACACAGCGGCCTACTCGACGACCTCGCCGCCGGCGCAACACTGTGGGAGCGCCGGGTCGCCCTGCTCGCGACCTTCGCGTTCATCAAGGCCGGCGACCCCGCCCCAACCCTCACGCTCGCGCAACGCCTGCTCGACGACCGCGCCGACCTGATCCAGAAGGCGCTCGGCTGGATGCTGCGCGAGGTCGGCAAGCGGGTCGACGTCGACGTGCTGCGCGTCTTCCTCGACGCGCACGCCGCGGCGATGGGACGCACCGCGCTGAGCTACGCGACCGAGCACCTGAACCCCGCCGAACGCGCCGCCTTCCGCGCGCGATAGCGCTCGAGCCACCGCGCGCGATGACGCTCAGACCAGCCCGTCGACTCCCTCGTGCAACGCCCGCGCGCCTGCGGCGATCAGGTCGTGCAGTCTTCGCGAATCCTCGTCCGCGAGCCACTGCTCGTAGGCGGAGATGGCGATACCCAGCATCAACCACGCGATCGTGCGGGGGCCGTGCTCGTTAGCCGGGATGCCCGTACGACCGGACACGAACTGCGCGACGACGCGACGCCAGTCCTCGTACATCACCATCGAATAGCCCTGCAGCGCGGGCACGGTGAGGATCAGCTTCATCCGGGTGCGGTGCATGCGGCGTTGCTCGTCCGGCACCGTGTTGAAGTCGACGAGTGCGGTGGTCAGCGCGTCGGCAAGGGGCGTGCCGATCGGGATTTCGAGCAGGTCGCGGCGCATCTGGCCGAGGTGGACGTCGAAGTCGCCCCACGGCAAGGCGTTCTTCGACGGGAAGTAGCGGAAGAATGTGCGCCGCGCGATGCCGGCGGCGTCGGCGATGTCGTCGATGCTGGTGTCGTCGAAGCCGCGGGTCGCGAACAGAGTAAGCCCGACCTCGCTGATCCGGTCCTTGGTGGTCGACGGGCGCCGGCCGATCTGGCCGGTGCGGGTCGCGCGACTCGCCATCAGCCCATCCTCGCCACTTCATTTATGCACTCGATGCCATTAGTGTAGGTGAGCCAGGTCACACGAGGTCGGGAGATCGTCATGAACTCCCGTGACCCTGGCACGGGCGCACGGCCGGATCGCGGGTGATCTTCGGCCCGCACGAGACCAACCTGTGCCGCGGGTGGCCTGCTCAGACATCGGGAAGGTCATGAGGTGACGTCCCCATCAATGGTGTGTGGTGACGAGTTCAGCGATCGGTGAACACGGGACGTCGGCGTTCGACGAACGACCAGATCCCGACCCTCGCGTCCTGTGCGGCGCCGCACACGAGCATCGCCTCGAGTTCGGTGGAGAGTTGCTCTCGGTGCGTTGACGACATCGAAGCGGCGAGCAGGCGCTTCGCCTCGCGAGTCGCAGTGATCGACCGAGTTGCGAGGAAGCGCGCTTGTTCGAGAGCCGTGTCGAGGAGATCGGCGTCCGGGACGACCCGGTTGACGAGACCCCAGTCGAGCGCGCCGCGGGAGTGCACGCTCGGGGACACCGAACCGTGGGCCGGGAGCATCCGGGCGTCGGGCAGTTCGAGCATCGCGCGCAGCGACGACAGGAACGAGCGCAGCGGCACATCCTCGGGTTCGCGTTCGAGCCCGATCGACGGGGTGATGCGGGGGAGGATGTGATCGCCCGTGACCATGACACCGGTGGCCTCGTCGGCGATCATCACGTGCCCGCGGGTGTGTCCGGGCGTCCCGTGGATCGTCAGGGTTCGGTCGCCAAATTCGAGGACGTCGCCGTCGTGGAGCCATCCGTCGGGGTCCCCGAGCGCAATGTCCTTCTCGTGGTCGGCGTACGCGAGGGTGGCGATGCACTCCGCGAGAGCGGGTCCACCCGCCGCACGTAGTAGTTCGACCTGGCGTGGTTGGGGCCTGGTGAGCGTGGCGAACGCGTCGAGGGAGTGGCGCTCCTCGGCTCCGAGGAGCACTGCGCCTCCGTACTCGTCGCGCAGCACGACAGCCTGGGTGTAGTGGTCCCAGTGTCCGTGCGTGGCGATCATCGTCCGCACGTCGCGCAGTCCGTAGCCGAGCTCGGCCAGCGCTGCGGTCAGGACACATTCGGTCGCGACGGTCGCCCACCCGGGGTCGACGAGGATTAGGCCTGCCGACGATTCGAACGCGTACGCGTTGATCGATTTCAGGTCGTCGAGTGGCAACGGTAGCGCGATCCGGTGAACGCCCTCCGCGACCTGGTCGGTAAGTTGCTCTGTCACAGAAGTCGCTCGTTGGTCGAGAAGTCGGAATCGAACTGCGGACACACGGGCACCGCTGCCGGGACCGGGCCGAGGCCGTGGCGGATGATCGATTGAGTCGTCACGATCAGGTCCGTGAGCGATCCCTGGGATCGGTCCCACCACTCGGGAGTCCAGTTCAATGCGCCCATGATGAGCTTGATCGCGGCGCGGCGGTCCAGGTCGGCACGGATCTGACCGGCCTCGTGGGCGGATTCGATCAGTTCGCGCCACAATCGCGAGTAGGCGTGGCTGTCCTCGCGCAGCCGCGCGCGTATGTCATCGGGCAACTGCCCCGTGTTGCGGGTGACAGCCGTCGCGAAGTGCGACAGTTCGAGCTCGACCTCGAGGTGCGCTGCGGCGGCCGCACAGATCCGGTCCATCGGGTCGGTGTCGGCGGGCAGCTCGTCGAGCACACCCACGACGTGCTCGCGCAGTCGTGCCTGGCCGACGGCCATGACCTCGGAGATCAGGTCGTGCCGCGAGGCGAAGTAATAGTAGACGGCGGGTGCGCGCAGCTCGGCCGTGGTGGCGATCTCGCCCAGCCGGGTTGCCGAGAATCCTTTGCGGCTGAGGACTTCCGCGGCAGCGAAGAGGATCCGCTCGCGGGTCGACTCGGACTTGACGGTGCTCATGGCATCGAGTACCCGCCGCTGACGGACAGCACCTGGCCCGTGATCTGGCGCGAGACCCTGTCCGAGCTGAAGAAGACGACGGCATCGGCGACGTCGTGTGCCGTGCTGAGGCGGCGCAGCGGGATGCCCTTCTCGAGCGATTCGATCTGCTTGGCGTTGAACACTTTGTCGCGGCCGACGGCCCACAGGCTCGTGGCGCCGACGGCATCGGCGCTCTCCGGCAGGACGAGACCGGGGCACACGACGTTCGAGCGGATGCCGTGGCGGCCGTGTTCCTTCGCGACCGTGCGGGCGATCGCGATCAGTCCCGCCTTGGTGCTGCCGTAGATGCCCTGGCGGATCTCACCGAACGCGGCATCGCTCGAGATGAACACGATCGACCCGGTGCCGGCCTCGCGCATCGGTTCGATCGCGGCCTGGGTGCAGGCGATGGCCGTGAATAGGTTTATCTCGATGGTCTTCTGCCACCGCGCACGGTCGGTGTCCTTGGCGAAGTACTCGGCGTCGCTCCAGCCGGCGTTGTTGACGAGGGCGTCGATACCGCCCCACTTCTCGACGACGAATCCGACTACCCGCTCGCCGGCGCCCTCGGCGGTGAGATCCTCGGCGACGACCTCGGCCTGGGCGGCACCGAGTTCGAGTGCCTCGGCGCGAACCTTTTCGGCCTGGACGCCGTCGACGTCGCAGATGGCGATGCGGGCGTGTTCGCGGGCGAAGCCGTGGACGATACCGCGTCCGACGTTCGAGCCACCTCCGGTGACGAGTATGCGGGCGTTGTCGAGGCCGAGATCCATGGGTGTCTTTCCCTTCGTCGGGCGCCGTTGATGCGGTGCCGGGACCGGGTGCCGACATCAACTCCTACTATGCGTAATTTATATTCGATTCGAATCTTGAACCCGTCGGCGGTCGACCTGGGTTGTTGTGTGTGCTTAGGCGGTTTCGATCGACGCGGCCATACCCTGACCGCCGCCGATGCACATGGTCAGCAATGCGCGTCCACCGCCTCGACGCTGCAGCTCGTGCAGCGCGGTAGTCAGCATACGCACGCCGGTCGCCCCGATGGGATGACCGAGCGAGATTCCGGAACCGTTGACGTTCAACTTGTCCCGCTCGTCCCAGCCCCATTCGGCGAGCACACCGAGCACCTGGCAGGCGAAAGCCTCGTTGAGCTCGACGAGGTCGAAGTCCTCGAACCTACGACCGGTTCGGGCGAAGAGCTTGTCCACCGCAGCGACGGGACCAAGTCCCATCAGGGCGGGCTCGCATCCCGCAGCGGACCAACCGTCGAGGAACGGGATCGGCTCGAGACCGAGCGTATCGAGCTGGTCCTCGGCGACTACTAGCACCGCCGCGGCGGCGTCATTCTGCTGGCTGGCATTACCGGCGGTGACCACCCCACCGGACGTGACCGTACGCAGCTTTGCGAGCGACTCGGCAGTGGTGTCCGGGCGGATGCCCTCGTCCCGTGCGAACGTCACGGTGTTGCCCTTGCGGTCGATCCACTCCACCGGAACTACTTCGGAATCAAATCTGCCTTCCTCCCAGGCAATATGGGCCCGTCGATGACTTTCGGCGGCCAACGCGTCGGAGTCTTCCCGGCTGATGCCGCAGCGGGTGGCGACGTTTTCGGCGGTCTCGATCATGCCGCTGATCTTCCCGAACCGCCATTCCGGTTGGGAGCGTTCGCGGCCGCGGTCGAGCCGGTCGTACAGACTCAACCCACCGGAGCGGGTACCCCACCGAGCTCCGGTGGTGTAGTGCTCGATATTGCTCATCGATTCCACGCCACCGGCGAGCGCCACGTTCGCGGCGCCGGTCTGCACCATCATCGCCGCCGTCACCAGAGCCTGCAGACCGGTACCGCAGCGACGGTCGGTCTGCAGGCCGGCCACCGAGATCGGCAGTCCCGCATCGAGTGCTGCCCAGCGTCCGATGCAGGGAACTTCGGAGTTCGCGTAGGACTGGCCCATCGCGACGTCTTCGATCAGGTTCGGGTCGATTCCCGAACGCGTGACCGTCTCCTCGATGACGGTGGTCGCAAGGGTGGCAGCAGGCACGTCCTCGAGGGCACCACCGAACCGCCCCACGGCGGTGCGGACCGGCGCAACCAATGCGGCTCTTCTCATATTTCAGTTCTCCTCTCTGAGACCGGGCGGCTGCATTGACTCCGCACTTTACCTAATTTAGATTCAATTCGAAAGACGTAACGACCGAGGAGTTCGGATGAAGCGCAATCCAGGCACGACGAATACGGCCGCGAGGGGAGTTCGATGAACGGGATGGTCGAAGCGAAGTCCGCCGTCGTCACGGGCGGCGCACAGGGCATCGGCCTCGCAATTGGCCGGCGGCTCGCACAGCACGGCGCAACGTCGTGCTCGTCGACGTCGACCCGAGCCGAGGCCGCGGCAAAGGAACTGTCCAACGAGATGTCGACGACCGTGGTCGGCCTCGGGTGCGACGTCACCGACGAGGACGCGTACTTGCCGCGATGACCGAGGCCATGCCGCCGGAGGTCTTTGCGGCGCGTGAGGCGGACATTCCGATGAAGCGTGCGGGCACGTCCGAGGAGGTCGCCGGGGCTGTGCTGTTCCTCGCCTCCGATCTCGCGAGTTATATCACCGGCACGGTCATCGAGGTCGGCGGGGGGCGGTACATGTGAGCGTGGACAACGCGAAGGTCACGGCGACGCGTGTCGTCGAGACGCGCATCGACAACCGGATCGGCACGATCATGCTCAACCGCCCCGAGGCGATGAACGCGATCACCGTCGCGCTCGGCGCCGAACTCGAGGAAGCCCTGCGTGACCTCGGGTCGAAGGCCGACGTGATCGTGATCCGCGGTGCGGGTGGCAACTTCTCGGTCGGCGGCGACTTCCACGAACTGCAGCGACTGCGCGCGCAGGGGCGCGAGGCCCTGGCCCCGCTGTTCGGCAACTTCGCGCGCGCCTGCGCGGCGATCGCCGAGATCGACGTCCCGGTGATCGCCGCGGTCGAGGGCTTCGCGATGGCCGGCGGCTTCGAGCTTCTGCAGGCCGCCGACATCGCCCTCGTCCACGAGAAGGCCAAGCTCGCCGACACACACTCCAACCACGGCATGGTCCCCGGTGGCGGTAGTACCCAGCGGCTGCCGCGGCTCGTCGGACGGCAGCGCGCACTCGCGCACATCCTCACCGGCGACCGCCTGTCCGCGGCCGACGCCGTCGCGTGGGGCCTCGCGTACCAGGTGCTGCCGGCAGACGGATTCGACGACGCAGTATTGGAATTCGCACGCAAGCTGGCCGGTAAGGATCGTGCCGCGCTGGCGCGCTCCAAGCGCCTGGTGTACGCGGGGCTCGAACGTCCGCTGAACGAGGGCATCGAACTCGAAGCACGGACCGTTCTGGACCACCTGACCGAGGACACCAGTGGTGCGGGCATCGACGCCTTCACCGGAAAGAAGGGCTCCTGACATGACCGAACATCTCATCGCCGACGGTCCGGTTCTGCTCGACCTCGAATCGAACGGTATCGCCCGAATCCGCCTCAACCGGCCCGACGCCGCGAACGGCATGGACGTCGCACTGCTCAAGGCGCTGCACGAAGCGATCCTAGGTGTCCACGGCGAGCGCTCCGCTCGTGTGGTGATCCTCTCCGGGGCAGGACGCAACTTCTGCGCCGGCGGCGACGTGAAGACGTTCGCCTCGAAGGGGGCGGGGCTTCCGGACTACCTGCGGGAGGCAACTGCCTGGCTGCAGATCGCGACGTCGGCGCTCATCCAGCTCCGCGTTCCCGTCATCGCATCCGTGCACGGCTTCGCCGCCGGGGGTGGCGGGTTCGGTCTCGTGTGTGCCTCCGACTTCGTCATCGCCGCGGACGACGCCAAGTTCATGTCCGGGGCCGTGCGGGTCGGCATGGCGCCGGACGGCGGCGTGTCGGTCACCCTCACCCAGCTCGTGGGCCTGCGTAAGGCGGCGGAGATCCTGCTGACCAATCCGGTGCTCGACGCGAAGGAGGCCCTCGAGCTCGGCCTCCTTACCAAGGTCGTCCCGGCGGCAGACCTCGCGGCCGAGACGGAAAACTATGCGCAGCAGTTCACCGAAAGCGCCCCGCTCGCCGTGGAAGCAACCAAGCGTCTGTTGTGGGGCGGTGTCGGCGCCACAGTGGCAGATCGGCTCGACGAGGAGGCCCGCACGGTCTCGGAACTGTCCGGCACGGCCGACTCGCTCGAGGGCCTCGCGGCGGTCATCGAGAAGCGCACGCCCCGATTCGTGGGGCGCTGACATGGCCGAACCCACCGTTCTGATCGAAGACCGCGGACCGGTCCGCATCGTCACGCTCAACCGGCCCGAACGCCGCAACGCAATCGACCTGACGCTCCGCGTGGAGCTTGCCGAGGCGATCGAGACGGCGTCGGCCGCCCCGGAGGTTCGCGTGGTCGTCCTCACGGGCGCCGGCGGCACGTTCTGCTCGGGCGGTGACATCTCCACGATGAAGCGCCAGGCGCCGGACGAGACGATCCCACGCGCGCAGGCCGCGCAGCGGGTGATCCGGGCGATCTGGGGTTCTGCGAAGCCCGTCTTGGCGGCGGTGGAGGGCTCCGCCTTCGGTGCTGGGGTGTCGCTCGCCGCCGCGTGCGATCGGGTGGTGGCGAGCGAGGACGCGGTGTTCAGCACGGCGTTCACCGGCGTCGGTCTCGCGGGGGACATGGGTCTGTTCTCGTCGCTCCCGGCGAGAGTGGGCCCCGCTGTCGCGCGGCAGCTGATGCTGCTGCCACAGCGGTTGAGCGGTACGCAGGCCCGGGAACTCGGCGTGGTCGACGATACCGTCCCCGCCGGCACCGCGCTCGAGCGGGCCGTCGCGGACGCCGGGCGCATCGCGACCGCGCCCCCGCTCGCGCTGCGCGAGATGAAGGCCCTGTGGCGGAGCTGGGCTACGGACCCCTTCGAGGTCCTCGACCTCGAGGTCGACTCGCAGTCGAGGCTGTTCGACACGGCCGACTTCGCGGAGGGTATCGAGGCTTTCCACGCCAAGCGCGCACCGCAGTTCACCGGTCACTGACAGGTCGGTGGGCGCAGGCGATCGGCCGGCGTCCACCGGTT
>DATDBL010000035.1:0-4065 GCA_036524855.1 Aldersonia sp.
GCCGATGATCGCGCCCCACAGCGACCCCGCGCGGAAGCCGGGCGCTTCGACGTCCATCACCCGCTCACCCGCGTGCGCCGCGCTGTTCGTGCCCAGCACCACCGACAGCGTCATCAGGTTGGGCAGGGCGACCAGCAGTGCCACCACCACGGCGATGCCGGCGAGCCAGCCACGCAACTTCTCCCGTTTGAAGACGAGCACGGCGAGCA
Source organism: Aldersonia sp. (assembly GCA_036524855.1). Classification (GTDB taxonomy): domain Bacteria; phylum Actinomycetota; class Actinomycetes; order Mycobacteriales; family Mycobacteriaceae; genus Aldersonia. The sequence goes on from DATDBL010000035.1 coordinate 210, forward strand.
GTACCAGCAGCAGCGGGACCAGCGTGCAGACGATGCCGAAGAACAGTCCCCACGCGGTGCCGCGAGCAAAGCTCGCGTCCGAGAGCGCCGCGGCCCGCTGCGCCCACCACCGCGGCACGAACGACGCCAGGATCAGGTAGGTGACGATCACTGCCGCGATGCCGCACAGCACGAGGACGATGCGCCGGACCCAGTTCGGCTTGGGAGCAGCAGGCGCCTGCGCTGTAGTCACTGCCGCTCCCGCAGAAACTCGAGCGCCTTGTCGGCGTGCACCTTGGCGTCGCGTTCGCTCCCGATCACCGTCAGCACGGTGCGGTCGCGATCGATCACGAACGTCTGCCGCTTCACCGGGGAGATCCGGCCGAGCAACCCACGCTTGACGCCGAACTGCTCCGCGACCACACCGTCGACGTCGGAGAGCAGGGGATAGTCGAACCCCTGCTTGCCGGCGAACGCGGCCAGTGTCTCGGTGCTGTCCGTGCTTATCCCCACCCGCGACGCCCCGACCTGCGCGAATTCACCCGCCAGGTCCCGGAAGTGACACGCCTCCGCGGTACAAACCGGGGTGTTCGCGGCGGGGTAGAAGAACAGCACGACGGGCCCGTCGGCAAGGAGCGTCTCCAGCGCGACCATCGTGCCGCCCTGGTCGGGAAGTTCGAACCGGGGTGCCAGGTCTCCGGGTCTCATTGAACCGACCCTACCGGCGCGACGTGCTCGTCGGCATGACTGGGATGATGGAGGGCATGTCGTCCCGGACCGCCGATTCCACGACCACTCGCGAGCAGTTCCGCGCGCTGGCGGCAGTGCATCGGGTGGTACCGGTGATACGCAAGGTGCTCGCGGACTCGGAGACGCCGCTATCGACTTACCGCAAGCTCGCGGCCGAGCGACCCGGCACGTTCCTGTTCGAGTCCGCCGAGAACGGCCGCTCGTGGTCGCGGTGGTCGTTCATCGGCGCCGGGGCGCCGAGTGCGCTCACCGTCGTCGACGGCGAGGCGGCCTGGCTGGGGGAGACCCCGGCCGACGCGCCCTCGGGGGGCGAGCCCCTTGCGGCGCTGCGCGAGACGCTGCATGTGCTCGCCACCGAACGGCTGCCGGGGCTGCCGCCGCTCAACGGCGGAATGGTGGGCTACCTCGGCTACGACGCGGTGCGCCGCATCGAGCGCCTGCCCTCCCACGCCGTTGACGACCTACGGGTGCCCGAGATGGTGTTCTTGCTCGCCACCGACATCGCCGCCTTCGATCACCACGAGGCCGCGATCACCCTCATCGCCAACGCGGTCAACTGGAACGGCACCGACGAGCACGTCGACCAGGCCTACGACGACGCCGTCGCCCGCCTCGACAAGATGACCGAGGCGCTCGCGGCGCCGGCGCCGTCGACCGTGTCGGTGTTCGACCGCCCCGCCCCGGACTTCCGCCGCCAGCGCACCACCGACGACTTCTGCGTCGACGTGCGTCGCCTCGTCGGCGAGATCGAGGCCGGCGAGGCGTTCCAGATCGTGCTGTCGCAGCGGTTCGAGATGGACTACGACGGCTCGCCACTGGACCTGTACCGGATGCTGCGCGCGTCCAACCCCAGCCCGTACATGTATCTGCTGCACGTGCCCGACGGTCACGGCGGCACCGCGTTCTCCATCGTCGGGTCCAGCCCCGAGGCGCTCGTCACCGTCACCGACGGCGTAGCCACCAGCCACCCGATCGCCGGCACCCGGTGGCGCGGCGCCACCGAGGAGGACGACATCCTGCTCGAGAAGGACCTGCTCGCCGACGAGAAGGAGAACGCCGAGCACCTCATGCTGGTCGACCTCGGCCGCAACGACCTCGGCCGCGTCTGCCTCCCCGGCACCGTCAAGGTGAGCGCATACCGGCACATCGAGCGCTACAGCCACGTCATGCACCTGGTGTCGACGGTGTCCGGGCACCTCGCCGACGGCAAGACCGCACTCGACGCGGTCGCCGCCTGCTTCCCCGCCGGCACCCTGTCGGGGGCGCCGAAGGTGCGGGCGATGGAGTTGATCGACGAACTCGAACCGACCCGGCGCGGCATCTACGGCGGCATCGTCGGCTACCTCGACTTCGCCGGCGACGCCGATACCGCGATCACCATCCGCACCGCGCTGGTGAAGGACGGCGTCGCCTACGTGCAGGCCGGCGCGGGAGTGGTCGCCGACTCCGACCCCGAATACGAGGACACCGAGGCCCGCAACAAGGCGATGGCGGTGCTCAGCGCGATCGCCGCCGCGCGGACGGTGCACGCCTACACCCCGGGTGGCGGCGATGGCTGAGGACGAATCGACGGCCCACCGAACTCCCCGTTCTGCCGCGATGCCGCTGATCCTGCTCGCGTTGGGTGCGGCACTGATGTGGGCGTCGTCGCGGATGACGTGGGTGCGGGTGACCTCCGCCGACGGCCTCGGCATGGCCCGCACCGACGACCTGAACGGCGGTACCTGGTTCGGTGCGCTCACCCCGCTCGCGCTGGCCCTGCTCGCAGCGATCGCGGCGGTGCTCGCCACCCGTGGCTGGGTGCGCCGCGTCGTCGGGGTGGTGATCGCGCTGATCGCCACCGCGGCCGCGGTACCGCCGATTGCTTTGCTGACCGGCACCAGTGCGACCGGCGACCGCGCCGCGACGCTGGCGGACCTGCCGGGCCGGGCCGACGTGGTTGACGTCCAGACCTTCGGGCTCCCGGCGGCCGTCGCACTCGTTGGCGCGGTGCTCGCCTTCGCCGCCGGTGTCCTGTTGACCCGCAAACCCCCCGCGACCGCGGGGCTGAGTTCGCGCTACGACCCCCCCGCGGCGCGCCGGGCGCGGGCCACCCGACAGGTTGCCGATGAGGCTGGCGGAACCACGAAAAACAGCACATCCCAACGGACGCTATGGGACGCACTCGATGCCGGACACGACCCCACTGAGGACGCCGACACTGTCGACACTGCCGCCGAACCACCCCCGCGACCAGGGGAGCAGCGCCCGTGAGACCCGCCGCACACCCGGTCCGCGCAGCCCTCTACGCTGGACAGAACCCGGTTAGCAACCGCCGCGCCACGGAAAGGACTCGGGCCCCGATGACCGTTCTCGACTCGATTATCGACGGGGTCCGTGCGGACGTCGCAGCCCGTGAGGCGATCGTCGATTTCGCCACTGTCAAGGCCGCCGCCGCGACCGCCCCGCCCCCCCTCGACGCCGCCGCCGCGTTGCGGGAACCGGGCATCGGCGTGATCGCCGAGGTGAAGCGCGCGAGCCCGTCGAAGGGCGCGCTCGCCGACATCCCCGACCCCGCCGTACTGGCCCTCGCCTACGAGTCCGGCGGGGCGCGCATCATCAGCGTCCTCACCGAACAGCGCCGCTTCCACGGGTCGCTCGCCGACCTGGACAACGTCCGCAAGGCCGTGAGCATCCCGGTGCTGCGCAAGGACTTCATCGTCGGGCCGTACCAGATTCACGAGGCTCGCGCACACGGCGCGGACGTCATCCTGCTCATTGTCGCCGCCCTCGACCAGCACACGCTCACGTCGTTGCTCGACCGCACCGAGTCGCTCGGCATGACCGCGTTGGTGGAGGTGCACACGGAGGAGGACGCCGACCGCGCGCTGAGCGCCGGCGCCACCGTGATCGGCATCAACGCGCGCAACCTCAAGACACTCGAGGTCGACCGGGCCAGCTTCGCCCGGATTGCGCCGGGGCTGCCCAGCAGAGTCGTCAAGATCGCCGAATCCGGGGTGCGCGGCACCGCCGACCTGCTTGCCTACGCCGGGGCCGGCGCGGACGCCGTACTCGTGGGCGAGGGCCTGGTCACCTCCGGCGATCCGCGCGCCGCGGTCGCGGAGCTGGTGACCGCGGGCGCCCACCC